>JAIORG010000108.1 GCA_021108255.1 Anaerolineales bacterium
CCCGAGGGAGTACCCGGAGATCCGATTCTTTCCCTGGGTTCACCAACATTTAAAGACAACTTTGCGAATGGATCCAATTTCTATTTATATGATGAACCCCAATCCAGCTATGCAGTGGATGAAGGGCAAATGATCCTGGTAGCAAAAAAAGCCAATGGATATGAAACCTGGAGCCTTTCCTGGGGAGATCTAACCAATTTCTATCTGGAAATCACCGGCACTTTCGGGGAGGAATGCGGCGGTAAAGACCGCTACGGCATGATCTTCCGTGCGCCGGATACCAGCCAGGGATACCTGGTCAGCATCTCCTGCGATGGATCCTACAGGTTAAGTTCCTGGGACAGCGAAGACGAGGAATACACCGTAATTAAAAAATGGACCAGCAGCGAACATATCAACGCGGGCCCGGGTGGGACTAACCGGCTGGGAATCAAGGTCAAAGGGTCAAAACTAACCGGTTATATCAACGGGCATCAAGTTTTTGAAAAGACCGACAGCTCCTTCAGCAAAGGCAGATTTGGCGTGCTGGTGGCCGCAACCGATACCCCCGGTTTTACAGCATATCTATCTCAAGCAGTTTATTGGAAATTACCCTGACAAAGACAAGATTTTGAATTTGATTAATAATTGGAGATCAAGCCATGAAACTGAATAAAACACAATTAATTTTGAGCAGCTTCATAATCAGTTTAATTCTATTGAGTTCCGCCTGCAGCCTGTTCCCTGATCAGAATTCTGAATCCGATGAAGGATCCATTCCCCTGTTACCAGAAGATATAGATTCCCTGGTAATGCTGGCGAAGTTTGACCTTGCCCTGAAAACAGGTACTGATATAGAAAAAATAGATACCGAAAGCGTCAAGGAATTTGATTTTGCGGATGCCAGTTTAGGAGTCCCTGAACCGGGCGTGGAATACATTCAGGTGATTACCCCCGGCTACATCATCATACTTTATGCAGAAGGCGAAACATATGAATATCACGCTTCTGGGGAAAGAGTGGTCCAGGTTCCTTAAATTCGTAGAGAAGGTAAACGAAAAACAGACTTAATTGACTAAAGAAGGCTTTGGACTTTCCCGAGCCTTCTTTTTTTTAATTTATAGACCTCCGAGGTCGGATCGACCTCGGAGGTCTGGGGGGGAAAGGTACCAAAAGACTGATAACTACTCCTGGTTTTGGTAGGTTTTTGGCTTTAAATAGTCAATTTTCATTGGATTTAACTAATAAATTAGTGTTTTTGTTGGTATTTCCCTTTGATACAGAGGGAAAATATATAACAAAATTGTAAATGGCTGTTTTACAATCTATAATACACTTATTGATTAAGAGCAAGATCAGGACTACTGTATCCTGAAGGAGAACATCATAGCTAAACAAAAAGCTCAAGAAATTCCAAGCGCCAAGCCATCTCTTGGTCGGGTTTTACTTGATTCTAAACTGATTTCCCAAGATCAGCTGGATCAGGTGTTGGCAATGCAGCATGCTGGTGATACCCGCCGCTTAGGGAACATCCTGATTGATCAGGAATGGATCACCGCGGAAAGCCTTGCCCTGGCGCTGAGTATTCATCTAAATTTGCCCTTTGCGGATCTAAGCAGGCAAACGGTATCATCTGAGCTGATCAAAATAATTCCCGAAAACGTTGCCCGGCGATACCAGTTAATCCCGGTTGAGATCAGCAACGGTTCACTGTTAGTTGTGATGGAAGATCCAACGGATATTCGCGTATTAAGTGAAATATCAGCCCTCACGGGTATGAATATCACTCCCTCTGTGGGCGTTGGCATGGACATCCAATCCGCCATCGATCTGCACTATAAAGCCAACAAGGAAATCGAACGAGAAGTCGCAGAGTTCTCCGGGAGCTTGGAGATAGCCGACGCAGATCTCGATGCAAGCGCAATATTGGAGGACCCGGTCGTCCGCGCGGTAGATATGCTCCTCGAACAGGCAGTCCGGGACCGTGCTTCAGACATCCACATCGTACCGGATCATGATTCGGTGCGAGTTCGCTACCGGGTTGACGGGATGTTAATCGATGCTTTATCCCTTCCTCATGGAAGCCACTACCAGCTCTTATCCCGCATAAAAGTTCTAGCCGGAATGAATATTGCCGAGCGAAGACGCCCTCAAGATGGTCAATTTTCCTATGAAGCCAGCGGTGAAGAAATTTTCTTCCGGGTAGCGACCAGCGATACTACCTGGGGGGAGATGGCGACCATCCGCATTCTGGGGCGGACAGAATCCATCCTCAACCTGGATGGGCTTGGAATGCAGGAGCAAACTATAGAACAATTTAAACGTATTGTTCAATCCCCCTTTGGCATGGTTCTGGTAGCTGGCCCAACCGGTTCTGGAAAGACCACGACCTTATATGCGGCGTTAAACCAGCTCGATCGTAAGCGCTACAACATCCTGACAATAGAAGATCCAGTGGAATACAATTTTACAGGCATTAACCAAATCCAGGTAAACCGGGCTGCCGAGATCACTTTTGCATCCGGCTTGCGGGGTGTGATGCGGCTGGATCCAGATAAAATTATGGTAGGCGAGATCAGGGATGTTGAAACGGCAAGCGCCGCTGTCCAAGCCGCCTTAACAGGGCACCTTGTACTATCCTCAATTCACGCTAACGACGCGGCGGGGACTTTGTTCCGTTTGGTTCATCTGGGAATCGATCATTATCTGATCAACTCCTCGGTACTCGGTATGGTCTCGCAGCGGTTGATTCGCCTTACTTGCCCACACTGTAAGACTACAGTGATACCCACAGAACAAATCAGCGAAATTTACCAAGCTGAAATGGGTGAGCCTCTCAATGAATTCCAAAAAGGAGAGGGCTGCACCTACTGTCATGAAACAGGATACCTTGGCCGCATCGGGGTCTTCGAATTACTTAGAGTCAACAACGAGATCCGTCAAATGTTCTCCGCTGGTGCAAGCTCAAGCGAAATAAAATCTACAGCGATTAAAGCAGGTATGCTTTCCATGCTTAAAGATGGTCTGCTCAAGGTTAAACAAGGAATCACCACACCGACAGAGGTTCTGCGGAATGTGTATTCTGTGGAATAAACTCCAAACACCGGTAATCAACAAGACTAAAAGAATGAAGGAGCAACAATGCCGTACCGTTATTTAGCTTATGATTCATCCGGGGTGGAGAAACAGGGTGTGCTTCAGGTTGAAATGGAAGAAACCGCAGAACGGATTCTGTATGAACGCGGCCTGACAATAGCTAAACTGACAAAAACAAGGGCTGGACTGGACCTGGCAAAATGGTTTCCAACATATTTTGGCCCGAAACTCAGAGATGTGATCGTTTTTACCAATCAAATGGCAAATTTAGTTGAGTCTGGCGTACCCCTGTTAACTGGATTGAATCTCATGCTGGAAGAAGTGACCAGTAAACCTCTCCAGAAGGTACTTATGGAGGTTGTAGAAGATATCCGGCAAGGCAGCGCAATCTCTTCAGCCCTGGCAAAACACGAGTTGGTATTCCCACCCATCTATTACCAAATGATCAATGTTGGAGAACGTACAGGTAATCTCGGAGCAGTTCTGCGGCAGCTAGGTATCCATCTGGAGAAAGAACAAAGCACCAAGTCCAAGGTACGGGGTGCGATGACTTACCCAGCTGTTGTACTTTCCTTAGCCTTCGTAGTGGTATTGATCCTGCTCAATTTCACCCTGCCTCCCCTGCTCCAGCTATACAGTGAATTTGAAGCTCAATTACCCTGGCCGACACGCTTTCTAATGGCTTCTTCTGATTTTTTCCAGGAATATCGGCTTTATTTATTCCTGGGGCTGATGGCTATTATTGGAGGTGGCTGGTTTTATTTTTCGCGGCCGCGAGGGAAAAAACAATTAGCACACATGGCTTTAAAAATCCCGGTCATTGGCAAGGTCAACACCTACGGTAACAGTGCTCGCTTCAGTAGAACCCTGGCAACTTTATTATCCGCCGGGCTTCAGCTGACAGAATCTATGGAGCTTACCGGGCAAACAATTCAGAATACAGTTCTTAATCAAGAAATCGATAATCTGCGCCAAGAGACTTTGCAAGGGCGAGGGATCGCTATCCCTTTATCACAATCTAATTATTTCCCAAAAATGCTGGCTCATATTGTCCGGATTGGAGAGGAAACCGGTTCTTTGGACACCCAGTTGGAAACTTTAGCAGGTTTTTATGAAGAAGAAGTGGATCGGGCAATAAATAATATGACCACCCTGCTGGAACCGGGCATGATTATTTTCGTGGGAGTCATTGTAGCCTTTGTGGCAATCTCGGTTATCTTACCCATGTATTCCCTTTTAGGCCAAATTCGATGAGTTTATTTCAGCGTCCCTGCT
>JAIORG010000250.1 GCA_021108255.1 Anaerolineales bacterium
TCCTCGAAGAGCCCAAAGGGGGGCGGACAGGAGCTATTGGGGCTTATGCTATACTCAGGTAATGAAGGGTCAGGCCCGAATTCCATGTAAAATAACACACTAAGACAATATTTTGCAAATACAAACTAACGCCCTAATGGACTATATTGGATTTCCAAACTAATTAACGTTAGGCCGCGAAAAAAGATAAATCTCTTCTGAATGTTTCATATAACACACATTGTTGATTCGCTATACCATACATCCAATAGTTATATGCAGTTTTGGAGGGCAATATGAGAATAGACAAACCAGCGAAACTTGCCTTTTCTGATGAAGCATCTTTTACTCTCAATTGGGGTATTGTTTTAATCCCCTTTGTTGTCATAACCTTCGGTTTTGTACTCGCGCTGGTTACCACTGACGCGACCCTAACTGAACTAGCCCTACCATGTGCTGGTACGAGTGCTTTGGGGTTCATATGGGGGGGGATTCTTGGTATTGTTGCTTTGGGTCATCGCATCGCTGAGATACGTGCAATCAACCGCATGTTCGCAGGAGAAATCTGGGAATGCTGGCAATTTCGTTCATCGGAATGGCAAGCACTCGTGGAAACTGAAAGCAATCTTATTAGTCCCAAGGATGAGGGGCTGGAAGCCTACATGGGCGCGGTATACAGCTCAATTTTTGGGATAATAATTGCGATCATCATAAGCGTCGTGGGGATATTTTTCATTGATGATCCAGAGTTAAAACCCGTGGTATGGCTTGTTGCTGCGATAATATTCCTGTTGTTTTTGGGCGCTGGTCTTTTCCAGCCTACGATAGCCCGTTACAATGCTTTCCTCTATCGCCGCAAAGCCCTATGTGTCTTAGAGCCGCGAGTATGGTTTGCATCCGATGGCTTCTATCACGAAACGCTGGGCCACACATCCCTGAAGGAAATAGAAAAGGTCACCGACCAGACTAGAACCCGCAAGGCCATTCGATTCACTCTTCCATTTTCCACAGATTCAAGCACTTCTTCGGTGTCATATCCCGTTCCTATACCAGCCGGTTGTGAAGAGCGGGCTAGCAAGTTGGTATGTCGCTACCGCCAAGAGCATCTCAGTGAGCGATCTTCTTGAAAGCAGACAAAGCTTACAAAGCTAGCGGCCCAACCCAACATAAACCAGACTCGCCTTCGGCTCCGGTTAAACGGCGCGAAAAATGCAAACTTTGGCTGTAATCAAATTATGTCGGATTGCAAACTCGGCGAGCAGGTTATGTAACCGTTGGACCGATCAACTAGAAATACGATAAATTCAAATTAGCGGTTCACCTATCATTTATCAGTGTCTTCAATTTAGGAGGCATATATGACGCAATCAACTATTGAAGTTCTTTCGCAAGCCAAGGAATTATTGCGCGCTGGACAAAAACAAGAAGCTCGTAATTTGTTAAACAAATACTTAAAACAAAACCCCCAATCCGAACAAGGTTGGTGGGTTATGAGTTTTGCCGTCGATAATCCTGTTCAGCAAATTCAATGTTTAAAAAAGATGTTGCAGATCAATCCTGATCGCGAAAAGGTTAGGAAGAAGCTGGAAGAGTTGACAGGAGAAAAACAGTTTGCTAAGCAAGCTGTTGGCCAGGCGTCCAGCAAAGGCAATGCTCCTCATTCACCTAGTAAATCTAAAAAAACCTCATCTCGGCGCTGGATTGCTCCCTTATTGGTTTTTGGAATTATTATCATCAGCCTGGCCCTTTATTTCGGATATCGATATTATTCAGATTCTCGGGGTTATACTCAACCACAAGCAATATCCCCTCAGAGTTCGCCTACAAACCAATCCGCGGGATTACCTCCAACCTGGACAAAAGAAGCCCCGACTCTAACGCATACACCGTTACCTACCTCTACTGAGACTCCCACCCCAACCGGGACGCCCACGCCAGATCCAAATGCCACTCGTACACCAGTACCTGAGTCACGGGTTGGCACAAGAGCAGGCATGTATCCTCCTGATTTTATTCTGAAAGATGTAGTAACTGGGGAAGAAATCTCCATTAGGGATTACACAGGTCAACCCGTATTGATCGCATTTTTTGCATCCTGGTGTCCATATTGTAAATCTGATCTGCCGAAAGTTCAGGAAGTTTATGAGGAATATAAAAGCCAGGGATTTATTGTCTTGGGTGTCGGGGTTGGTGAAAGTGAGTCATCTGCCCGTAACTTTGGATCCGCGCAAGGACTGTCCTTTCCCATCATGGCTGATGCCAATCGAAAGGTGGCTGATGATTATCTCATCCCCGGTTTTCCTTTTTACTACTATATTGGCAAAAACGGCAAGATCGGATTTGTAAATAGAGGTACTATAAGGATGGATAATTTGCTTTTCCAATTGAAAAGGCCCTGAATGTTCAAGACCGGGATGCGCCCGAGTGTAAGCAGCGGAAAAAATCAAGATTGGTTTTAAGTAAGACATGTTGGGAGCCACAAACGCCTGGCTTGTGGTGCTCCTGTTAGCACGCATCTTTTCTGGTTATCATTTGGGGTTAAATTATGATGTCTGATATTGAGAAAAATTCTATAGCTAAACCAGCAGAATGGCCACCCAGGCTGGTTATTTGTGTCGGCACAGTTGTACTCAAAGACAATCAAGTGCTATTCATCAGGCAAGCTAAAGGTCAATCCCTAGAGGGTCAATGGAGTATCCCCTGGGGGTTTGTAGATAATGAGGAAACACCCGAAAGTGCAGCATTGCGAGAAACTTTTGAAGAAAGCGGGATCAAAGCTGAGGTTAAGGGACTTCTTGGTTTTCAAAATCTTCACCAGTCAGGATGGATTGGTCTAATATTCTTGTGTCACCATGTCGAGGGCAAACCCATTGCCGATGGTATTGAAACTGATATGGCTTCATACTTATCATTGGATGAATTAAGTAAATTAGGGGAACCAATTGAACCATGGTGTGAATGGCTGGTACGCCGTGTTCTTGAGGGAAAATATTCATTAATACCTTCTGAACCTCACAATCCTTATAATCCTAAGATGGCTTTCCTCTAAGGTGCTTGCTAACCCGCGCTCTACCCGACCGGGCTCCGGCCGTGCGCCGAACAAGAACTGTCGCTTAAATAGTTGTAGAATCGCATACAATTTCAATAATCAATAACAAACTGCGTATGCTGAGCTCTTCCGATATCTATAGGCTTGCTGGAATTTCCCCATTTATAAGTTATCAATAAACTCCGTTAATCTTTATAAATCTTCCAACTAAGGTTGACAATAGACGTAATTATTGTTTATAATAATGGCACTTATAGTTAATAAATAAATATGTTAATCTTTATAATACCCGTAATTAAGGTTATAAAATGAGAAAGCCAAGAAAACAATCCCTTGAAATCCGCAATTTCATTTTGGAAAATGTGAGTACTCATCCCAAGGATATTTCTGCACATGTATCCAGTCATTTTGGGATCTCTCGTCCAGCTGTTCTAGGGCATATAAAGAAACTTATCAATGATGGCGTCTTGGAATCCAAGGGCACAACTCGAGGACGCCGTTACACACTAAAACCTCTCGTGGAGGAGACATTTTCTTTCAAACTATCACCAGGCACTGAGGAAGATAAAGTTTGGCGGCACCTCGTGCGCCCCTTGTTGTCTAAACTACCAGAGAATATCATGAGGATCTGCGAATATGGTATGACTGAGATGATCAATAATGCAATAGATCATTCTGAAGGCACAAAAGCAACAATACACATTCAACAATCTGCTGTAAATGTTGAGTTTCTTCTTCATGATAACGGGGTTGGAATCTTCAATAAAATTCAAAGGGATCTCGGACTTGATGAACCGAGGCAAGCTATTCTTGAGTTATCGAAAGGCAAGCTAACCACGGATCCTAGCCGCCATACAGGGGAGGGAATATTCTTCGTTTCGAGGATGTTTGATAGATTTGTAATATATTCTGAAGGATTGTTCTACTCGCCAAGTGAAATGGGCTACGAAGACATCCCGGATTTGCACGATTCCGCCCCGGGGACTAAGGTTAGTATGAGCATTAGTTTAAGATCGAAACGGACTTCACAGGAAATTTTTGATCGTTACGCATCTGAAGTAGATGACGACTTTAGTTTTTCAAAAACTGATGTGCCAGTTTCTTTGGCCAGATTTGGTGGTGACAACCTGGTTTCAAGGTCTCAGGCAAGGAGATTACTTAATCGATTGCATGAATTTCGGCAGATAACACTTGATTTCACCGGAATTGATTCCGTTGGTCAATCTTTCGCCGATGAAATATTCAGGGTTTATGCGAGAAACCACCCTGACATTGAGCTATCTGCAATTAATACTAACCCGGGTATTGAAAAGATGAT
>JAIORG010000038.1 GCA_021108255.1 Anaerolineales bacterium
ACGACATGGACGATGGCGACGATAACGACATGGACGACGACTCCGATGATGACTCGGATGAAGACTCCGATGACGACGAAGAAGATGATGAGGACGAGGACGACGAAGAAGATGATGAGGACGAGGACGACGAAGAAGATGATGAGGACGAGGACGACGAAGAAGATGATGAGGACGAGGACGACGAAGAAGATGATGAGGACGAGGACGACGAAGAAGATGATGAGGACGAGGACGACTAAGCATCCTGGCTTGATAGAAAAAACAAAAAAAGCACTCCCCTTTCGGAGTGCTTTTTTCATTTATCAGGGATTAATCACTGGGCGGTTATTAACGCTAATTCCATTTCAGTGTTAAAATCTAAAAAACTGCTTCAACGACCTGATGCTTGAGGAAAATTCACTGAGAATAATTTTCAGGTCTCTTAACCTGGTATACCACAAGGAGGAGAATTATGACTGACCAGATAGCACCCGCTTCCCCGGCAAGCTCGGGAGGGAATACAAAAAACTCCAATTGTCTTTTGAAGGGCTGCTTGATTGTACTGCTGCTTTTTATCCTGGTTTTTTGCTGCCTGGGAACACTCGTGGTAGTGCCATTTGTGACTGACTTTAACCCCCTCGGCCAGGATTGGCAGAACCGAATAATGGATATCATCCCCTGGGAGGATTTTATCGAGGATTCCTCACTTATCCCCGGTATGGAAGAATTTTTGGATGAGGACTTTGATTTTTCCCCGGAACCTTTTGACTCCGCCTGGTCTGCATCGGATGCCTGGGAGATTCCCCTAACGACTTATACAGCGAGTGATTTTCCGGCAACTTTTTCTTATCCGGAGGGCTGGGATATTGAGGAGGAAGATTACGAGGTGACTTTTTACGATCCGGACAGCTTTACTTTCCTTTATGTAGGCGAGGAACTTGTGGTTGACGGCACCACAGCGGCTGAAGTTTCAGCTGAAGTCATTGAATCCCTGCAGTCCGAAGCCGAGAGCGGAACATTTATCCTTATTCAAAATTCACCCTGGTCTGTTCCTACAGGAGATGATGCTTACCTGAATGCCTACGAATGGACAGACTCCGACGGATATTTTCTGTGGGCGTATGATCTGGAGACTATTTCCGGGGAATCGAACGTTTACTTTTTCCTGGCAGGTGAAGACCCTGAATTAGCTCCGCTTTATGGGGAATTGATAAAGATCATTGCTGAAAGTTTCAGCAGGTAAACGTGTATTGGTTATAGAAAATGCCGGTCTGTAAAGACCGGCATTTTTTGATTCTGGGCTAGCGCCTGTCATCGCGAGGAGGTGAATAACCGACGAAGATTGCTGTCTCACTGTCATTGCGAGCGTAGCGAAGCAATCTTCTGTTAATTAGGGGATTGCCGCGCCCCATAGACAGGGGCTCACAATGACGTCTTCGTCTATAACAAAAGGGCGACCCACCTGTCTTGAGTAGCTGATGTATTGCATCAGCGTATCGAAAGGGCGGGTCGCCCCTACTCTTCTGTCATTCCGAACGCAGTGAGGAATCCATGAAGGCTTCAAATCAAAGATACCATGGGATGCAGATTGTGGCTGTATTGATTTCTGATCTCATTATGGATCCTTCGCTGGGCCTGTCCTGAGTAGTTTGAGCAGAGCGAAAATGTATCGAAGGGCTCAGGATGACAAATGAGGGAGAAGTCCCTCTTCAGAGGGACTTACTTATCCTAGCCCGTGATTTTTGCGTAACCCTTCAATAAATTCAGGGCTAACCCTGGCGGGGTAATCACCGGGTGCTTGTGGGGATTGCGGGTCGCCCCTACAGAAGACCACCGTCACCTGCCTCCCCAATCTCCCCTAATTTTCCTGAATTCCTCCATCCTTTTTACACAATTTAAAGCGATACTGGGAACTGTAGAAGCAAATCAGAACCTATTAGGAGGTAATAATGTTTTTCTACAGACGCCCCGCATGGGGAATTGGTTTTAGAATTTTGATGGTCTTCCTGCTGATCGCTGGCGGTATTGCAATTTCCCGTTCAGCCTTTCGAGTGGGATTTGTGCAGGGTGCGGCAGTAGAAGGTGGGGAAATTACTGCCCCGATGTTTTACCCGCATACCAAAGGTTTTGCCGCACACCCGTTTGCCACGGATGGTTCATTCTTAACGGTGTTGGCCGTTTTCTTTGGCGGCCTCTTGCTGATAAAACTGATCTTTTCCATTATTGGATTGGTGATGTATAAACGCTGGAAGGATGAAGGCGGACCGGATGGAGAGGATTGGGGGCCGTATCATAAATTCGGACACCATCCAGCTTTCTGTGGACCGCATCACATGGGTCACTGGGGGCCTTATCCTTATCCACCCCGTCGTAAACCCGCGGACGGCGACAGTCCTGCTGATGCGGAAGCGGAAAAAGAAGAGGACGCCAGCTAGGGATTTTGACCTGGCACGGGAGTGATAGGTTGCTCCCGTGTCTCGGCTTCTTTAGGTGAATTGATTATTATGAATCTTGAATATTCTTCAACTGGGCTTAACTTAAATCAATGGAAAATTCTCCTTGACCAGGAAAATTATTGTTATTTTTTGCTGGATAATGTGGAAGATAAAGAAATCATCAACTGGCTTAAATGTCAGAGTGAATGGCAGGCTGTAGCCCATTCCCTATACTTAACACTCTTCCTCCGTAAAACGATAGACCTGGTTATCCCGGTGGTATGATGAAACACTTCCGATTATTGAAATCAATCAATCCTCCCTTTTTTCTTCTCTTAAGCTTGCTGCTGATATTGATCCTTAAGTGGATAATTCCTGCAGCTATCTTGATTTTTCCTCCTTGGAACCTACTTGGCCTCCTGCCCCTGGGATTAGGGGTTGCGTTCAACCTGCTGGCTGATCGCAAGTTTCATGCCCGGCAGACTACCGTCAAGCCGGAAGAACTATCCTCCTGTTTAATCACCGATGGAGTTTTTCGTTATTCCAGAAACCCCATGTACCTGGGAATGGTACTCGTGTTGTTGGGTTTTTCTATTTTATTAAATTCCTGGGTTTCTTTTCTGGTCCTGCCGGGGTTTTCTGCTTTTATTCATTTTCGTTTTATTTGCCATGAGGAAGAGAACCTTAAGGAACAATTTAGTGAGGACTGGTTGGCTTATCAGCAAAAAGTGCCCCGGTGGCTCTGATAGCTGTGTTATCCTATTAAAGTCAAAGATATTTGAGAATTTTTGCTATGAATGAAACCATTCTGGTTGTTGATGATGAACCAAAAATTGTCCAGTTAGCCCGGGATTACCTGGAGAAAAGCGGCTTTAAGGTGCTCACCAGCGGGGATGGGCAGCAGGCGCTGGTTATAACCCGCCAGGAACATCCCGACTTAATTGTGCTGGATTTGATGCTTCCCGGCATGGATGGCCTGGATGTTTGCCGGGCGATAAGACGGGAGTCAGACGTGCCGATCATTATGCTCACTGCCCGGGCAGAGGAAACCGATCAATTGATCGGGCTGGAGTTGGGCGCTGACGATTACATTACCAAACCATTTTCTCCCCGCGCATTGGTAGCCCGCGTGCGTGCGCTGCTGCGGAGGACGCAAGGCAATCTGCTGCAGCAGGAAACCGTAAGGGTTGGGGATCTGGAGTTGGATCTCCAGCGGAAACAGCTTTGCCTGAAGGGTGAAATAATTCATCTGACACGAAGTGAGTTCCTGCTGCTGGAAACCCTGGCTAAACACCCCGGTCAACCTTTGAGTCGAGAGCAGCTGCTGGAAAAATTGCATGGCGTAGTTTTTGACGGAGTGGACCGCAGCGTGGACAGCCATATCAAAAATCTGCGCCGGAAGATCGAACCTGATCCTGCGGATCCGATCTATATCCAAACAGTCTATGGATTTGGTTATAAATTCCAGGGGAACCTTGAATGAAAAAATATTTCGATCACCGCCGCCGTCTGTCCAGTAAGTTCCATGACAAATGGAAACCCGGTCATCATGGACCTCCCTGGGCGGTAGACTTTGAGCATTTTTCGGGACCGCACCTGTCTCAGCGCAGAAAAATGGCCTGGCGATTTTTTGGCGGAGTGCTGTTCCTCGGGATCCCCGTTTTTGTTTTGGGTGTGATTTTGGGTTTGGTGATTAGCGGTAATCAGGAGCTGCTTGGCTCCAGGGATTTGCGTCGAATGATCTTCTGTAGTTTGCCGTTCCTGGTGCCAATAATTGGGATGTTGATCGGATCACTGGGGATTCGCAGGTTTGTTAACCCGCTGGCGGATGTGATGGGCGCTGCTGAAAC
>JAIORG010000226.1 GCA_021108255.1 Anaerolineales bacterium
CCGCTGAAATTCAATTCCACCTAAAGGGTTATCCTTAAAATCGGCAGGGGTTACTTCAGCGACAATTGCGCTGTTCGCGTTCACTTCATTCCTGTCGTATTGGCTCATGCCGTTAGTCACCACGGTTCCCGGCTCTGACGAGGCCCCTATCACCCATCCGCCTGGACACATACAGAAGCTGTAAACAGTTCTGCCCGAAGAGCTGTGATGCGCCAGCTGATAATCAGCCGCACCCAGAATCGGGTTACCGGCATGTTTCCCGTATTGATTTCGATCTATTACCGCCTGGGGATGTTCAATCCGGAAACCAACAGAAAAAGGTTTTGCCGCAAGCTGCACTCCGCGACGGGAAAGCATTTCAAATGTGTCACGAGCGCTGTGCCCAATTGCCAGAATAACCTGATCACTGTGGATTTCCTCTCCGTTCTGCAGCCTAATACCTCTAATTTGTTTTCCCTCCAGGATCAAATCATCCATCCGGCTTTGAAATTGATACTCGCCTCCCAGCTCAACTATTTTGTTGCGTAGATTTTCTACTATCCTGGTCAAATTTGCCGTTCCCAGGTGAGGCTTATTTTTATAGATGATCTCTTCTGGTGCACCTGCCAGGACAAGTTCTTGGAGAACTTTTTTATCCCGGTTTAGCTTATCCTTTACCCGGGTCTGCAGCTTGCCGTCTGAGAATGTACCAGCTCCTCCCTCTCCAAACTGGACGTTTGATTCTCTGTTTAATTCGCGATTATTCCAAAATTTAGTGGCATCCAGTGTTCTTTCTCCAACCTGTTTTCCCCTATCGATTAAAAGGGGAGAGTAACCCGCTTCTGCCAGGACCAACCCGGCAAATAACCCCGCTGGTCCAGTTCCAACTATCAGCGGCCGATGCCGTTTGGTATTTCTAATCAGAATTGGGCTATTGTATTTAGTTTCAGGCACCAGAGAAATCTTTTGGTTCTTTTTCTGCTTCTCCAATACTTGCTTTTCATCAGCTACTTTTATATGAAGCGTATAAACTCTACGGATAGCATGTTTCTTCCTGGCATCCAGGCTGCTTCTTCCTATTACTATAGATTTTAATTGACCCGCTTCTACGCCCAGCGCTTTAAGCACTGCCAGCCGAAGATCATTTTCACCATGATCAAATGGAAGGATCAAATCAGTAATTCTTATCATAGAGTCTTATTACACGTTATTAAGTTCTAATATTCCATGTCAATTCAATATCTTATTGTACCTAAATTAATCATGGTGCCATTCAGAGTTTTTTCCTTCCAGCTCTCCCCTAATGCCTATTTGACCAATTTGTCCATCTTTAAATATTTCCGCCTGAAAGCTTATTGTAAAGTTAATAATTGCAGTTATTCCTATATAATAGATATATCATAGCTGGTTTGAAACGGTAATTAATATTTTTGCTACTATTTGGACGCCATACGTAATAAATCGGCGCTCTCTGGCGGTGCATTTATGAATCGGTCAGTTTTGATCATTCAACCTGATAAGCATGCATTAATTGAATTATCCCGCATTTTTAAGCAGCGGGGAGATAATATTCACACGGCTCCCTCGCTAAAAGACGCCAGCGCCCAATTGAAAGTATCCCTCCCTGACCTAATCCTTATTGACATTACTTTGCTCGGCTCAAAATGGCCAAAATCTATCCCTGTCTTATTGAAGAGATTCCAAAAAACAGAACTGCTTTTTACCTATTCATCGAACGAGGGCCTGCCAAAATCATATTACTCAGAACTTGTGAAATGGAAAGTGCTCACCAACCCACTCACTCCGGAAAGGGTTTCTCTGGCAGTGGATGGAAATCTTACTGACATTGATATCCTTGAACCTTTGCAAAAGAAAAGCCGGCTGACTTATCCAATCCGATTCCAAATCAGCTTGCCCTATCTTATTCTCTCCCTATTTTTCACTCTCTCGGTAACTTTCATCACAACCAGGGTTGTCTTTGATTCTGCAGAAGAACGTTTTGCTAATCAGCTTATAGAATCCGGAAAATTATCATCCGAATGGATAGTCCTGGAGGAGGACCAACTCCTGGAATCGCTGCGCCTGGTGGTCAATACTACAGGTCTGCCAGAGGCAGTTTCTAGCGAGGAAATCGACACTATACACCGGCTTATTTATCCTTTGGCCGTCAATTCCCAGGTTGAAGACATTGAAATCATTAACTCTAACGGATCCACCATCTATTCTTTGCGCCATAGAACAGGGGGGTCTATCCAAGATTATCAAAATTCCACTGGTGGTGAAGATTTTTCTAATACTGAATTCATTCGGACAATCCTCGAAGGGCATCTAGACAATTTTGGCGATAAATACGCTGCAGTCGAAAATCCTCCCTGGGGCCATGTTTTTTATGTTGCCGGACCAATTATCAGTCAGGATAAAGTTGTCGGCGCGGCCTTGATTGGCACATCGCTGCCCACTCTTGTTAGCGAAATAAGAGAGACAACTTTGGCCCAAACTACGTTATATGATTTCGAAGGACGGGTATTGGCCACCACTTTTATAGAAGAACAAGGACTCGACCCAAACCTGGTCTTCCAAATCATACCAGGACAGGACGATTTCAGCTTACTCAACAATAAAGTAGTTGCGGATATAAATTACACTGAATTACTTGGTCCCTGGGAAGTTAGGAATGACCTTGATATTGGTATTCTTGGCGCTGCTTTGCCCCAGAATTATCTTGTCCACACCAGCTGGGTCACTCGCACTCAAATCTTTATCGCCCTTGGTGCATTTATTGCCTTGATTCTTACAATCGGATTCCGTTTGGCAAACGGAATCTCAAAACCCCTCGAAAGCCTGGCCAAGGCTTCAGAAGAAGTAGCTGCAGGCAATTACGTGATTGGCCTTGAATCACCAGGAAGCAATGAGGTTGCCGTGTTAACCACCTCATTCAACCATATGTTAAAAAGTCTGAGGGTATCACAGGCTGAGCTTATGGAAGCGTACGATAACAGCCTGGAAGGCTGGTCTCGCGCTTTATCTCTCCGTGACCACGACACAGACGATCACAGCAGACGCGTAGTTGATTTGACCCTTAAGTTAGCAAAACTGTTTGACTTGAATGAAACAGATCTGGAATCAATCCGCAGAGGCGCATTGCTCCATGACATTGGCAAAGTTGGCATTCCGGATGAAATCCTCCAGAAAGCTGGTCCCCTGTCCGATGAAGAATGGATAATTATGAAAAAACATCCTCTCTATGCGGCTGAAATGCTTCAACCCATCAATTTCATGCAGGAATCTCTCGAAATTCCTCTCTACCACCATGAAAAATGGGATGGAACAGGGTACCCTCATGGCCTTAAAAGAGATGCCATCCCTTTATCTGCCAGGATTTTTGCAGTCGCGGATGTCTATGACGCTCTCCTTTCAAAGCGTCCTTATCGCGATGCCTGGACCAAAGAAGAAGCGCTGCATTATCTTTCAGAAAATAGCGGAAAACATTTTGATCCGCAGGTAATTGATTTGTTCTTTAAACACATTAATAATTAGAAATAGTATTAATATCTACACATATACATTTTCTTAACAATTTATGTTATAGAAATTCACTAACTTACCAAAATATGTTCAAGAAAGTTGTTCTTTTCCTTAAAATAAATTCGGCTTTCCGGAGAGTTGTTATTGCTTTCAGTCTTTGTCTGATAGCTCTGGTATTTGCATACGCAATCTATGGGAACTTTGGTACTCTGCTGGCTAAAACCACGCCGCTGCCCATCAATCTGCATTCTGCCAAACAGGCGAATTACTCCCAGGATCCCGCATATATGCAAATACCTCCCATGCAGCTTCAGCTGATTATTGATGCAATTTGGGATCAAAACCCCGATACACAAAATTTATCGCTTCGATTAACGCAAGCGGAACAAATTTATTTCGCAGATGTACCCTCGATTACTCCCCAGCCGCCAACCAATATTCCTCCTCCAGTCACTGGCACACCACTGCCTGTACAGTCAACCACTGGCACACCACTTCCTGAACATACAACCACTCCATCTCTTGATGTTTCTCCTTCACCGACTAACTCAGGGCCAACATACACCGTGGTACCGGGCGGCCCGACTGCTACCAATCCACTCATTCCTGATACAGCCACGCAACCACCTCTTACTCACACTGCCACACAATCTCCTCCAACTCCTACCTCCACGCAACAACCGCCAACTCACAC
>JAIORG010000055.1 GCA_021108255.1 Anaerolineales bacterium
TCACTAAGTCATCATATGTTCCTGGTATGAAAAGGTGAATATCTGTTATTCGATCTTCTGGATCAGGTCTGATGTAACCTGTATCCAAATGTATACATCCCATGTATTTGCTGGCTACTAATCCAATTTGACTGTATTTAATAGAGATATGGGCGTAACCGCAATCCGCATAATGGACAATCGCAGAAACTTTTTCAGGTTCACCGAATTGTTCTACAATATCATTAAATGTTGGACCATGCTCATATTCGAACTCAATTAATTGGACTATACCATTTAAGATGTGTGCTGTGCCGTATCTCTCTGAATAAGAGGAAGGGAAAAACCATCTGAGCTGAGATCGATCTTTATCAACAACATACTCTGTTGAACCCCGATCAGTTATGTATTCACTTGAATCAATAAGTTCTTGTGCCTCATTAAAAGTTGTGATGCCCGGATTTATTCCTACCCAGCATGGTGCAGCACAAGTATTGTCATCGATAAATGCAGAGGGTTTTACAACAACGGGCTTTTCGTTACACGCAGAAATCATGTAGGTCAGGATTAATAGAAGGAGATTTTTGAATACTTGATCCTTTCTCATTTTAATGACCAAAACTATATTGATTAAAACGCCTAACGTTAATTATGTTTCAAATGCGCGATAATCTACTGGACCTTATGCCCTACTTTCCATAAACCGCCCCTGGCTGGTAATTAATTTCAGTATATCATGACCCTCTTTCTGAGGAAGCCGCGGGGGATATCATGACCAGATTCACGGAACTACGAGAAAGTGTGAGAGGTTACAAGGAGAGAAATGAATATGCAAAGGTGCAAGTTACAGGTTTAAAGGTTGGAAGGATGATTTCCACTACTCAAAATCATTAGCAGAAATAAAAAGACCAGGTAATTTTCGATCACCTGGTTTTTTTATTTGGTAAAGTGTTTTTTTTATTCCAGTATATACTGCGACATCATGGACAACTCCACCCGTTTGGTCCATCCCAGGCTTTCCCAGAACTTAACTCCCCCCTCATTATCATCACAAACAAACAAGTGGCATTTCTGGATTCCTATCCGGGTTAAGGCGAATATGCAGCGGCTGACCAGCGATTGCCCTATTCCTTGCCGGCGGAAATCCGGGTGGACCATCAAATGATGGATATAACCCCGCCTGCCGTCATGTCCGCAGAGCACACTGCCCACCATCACTCCTTCTTTCCAGGCTGTGAAGCTCATGCCCGGATTCCTTTCCAGGAAGTTTTTGATGCCATGGTGTGAATCCGCTTTACTTAACATGATATCGTCACTTCTTTTCCACAACTCATAGACAACATCATAATCTTCAATGTTCATTTCATGGATATTGATCGTCATCCTCTCTCCTTCTTCCCGGAGGAATATCGCTGGTCTCGATAGCTTGTTCAGTGATTAATACTCAAAAAATCCCCGCCCTGTTTTGCGTCCCAAATGCCCGGCAGCGACCATTTTACGCAGCAAATACGCCGGACGGTATTTATCTTCACCCAGATCGGCCTGCAGTACCTCCATCACCGAAAGCACCACATCCAAACCAATCAAATCCGCCAAAGCAAGCGGCCCCAACGGATGATTCATGCCCAACTTCATGACTTCGTCGATTGCCTCCCGGCTGCCTACGCCTTCCTGGAGAGCAAATACGGCTTCATTAAGCATGGGGCATAAAATCCGGTTGGAGATGAATCCCGGGAAGTCATTGGCTTCTACCGCTACTTTGCCCATCTTTTCAGCCGCTTTGATCACCGCCTCTGTGGTTTCATCAGAAGTATCCAGTCCGCGGATGATTTCCACTAACTTCATCAGGGGCACCGGATTCATAAAATGCATGCCGATGACTTTATCAGGGCGGCTGGTTGCAGAAGCCAACTGGGTCAAGCTGATGGATGAGGTATTGGAGGCCAGTATCGCCTTTGGGGAAGCTTTTTCATCCAGCTCAACAAATATCTTACGCTTCAAATCAAAGTTTTCAGTGGCTGCTTCAATTAACAAATCAGCTTCTTCGATCCCTTCCAGATCATGAGTCATCTTTATCTGGAGAGCATTTTCTTTGCCCTCTGCGGATATTCTTTCTTTTTGGAATAATTTTTCTACTGATTTGGAAATGACTGCCTTGGCTTTTTCCAGCTGATCTTGATCGACATCCATCATCGTCACCTGGAAGCCAGAAACTGCCGCTGTCTGAGCAATTCCGTTCCCCATTGTCCCTGCACCCACTACAAAGATTTTTTCTACCGCCATCTGTTTTTCTCCTCCAGATTAAATGATCTCTATTGCCATTGCTACCGCCTCTCCTCCTCCTAAACAGAGGGAGGCCACACCGCGGGTCAAGCCTTGATCCTTTAAAGCATAGATCAGCGTGGTCAGCACCCTGGCGCCGCTGGCTCCGATAGGATGTCCGAGAGCAATTGCCCCGCCATGAACATTTACTTTATCCCAATCCCAACCTATATCTTTCATGGCTTTCCCATCAGCCAGAACCTGGGCGGCAAATGCTTCATTTAACTCAATCAAATCCACATCATCCAGCGTCCAACCTACTTTTTCCAGCAGCAAGGGCGTGGCAACTGCCGGCGCATAAAATAGGTACTTCGGTTCCACAGCCGCATATGCGTAATCTATTATCCTGGCCAGAGGTTCTGCTCCCATTTCCGCGGCTTTTTCCTCACTGGCAACCACTACTGCAGAAGCGCCATCATTTAATCCGGGAGAGTTACCTGCCGTCACTTTACCGTCTTTGATAAATGCCGGACGCAGCTTAGCCAGGACTTCCAGGCTAGTATCACGCCTGGGGGTTTCATCGGTATCAAATATTGTTACGCTGTTTTTGCGTCCTTTTATCTCTATAGGTAGAATCTCATCCTTGAACTTACCCCCATCAATAGCCTGGATGGTTTTTTGATGACTCTGGTAAGCAAATTGATCCATCTCTTCCCTGGAAATATCATATTCCTCAGCAATAAATTCGGCCGCATTGCCCATCCCCCAGTCTTCAAACGGATCCCAAAGACCGTCATGTAAAAGGGCATCCTTTAACTCGGCATGTCCAAATTTCAGTTCTCCCAATCTTCCTTCCACCAAAAATGGCGCCTGGCTCATAGACTCCATTCCACCGGAAACGAAGAGATCGGCATCGCCAGCCCGGATGCTCTGGGCAGCCAGCATAACAGCCTTTAACCCGGATCCGCAAACTTTGTTGATTGTGAAGGCGCCGACAGTTGCCGGCAGCCCGGAATTAACGGCAGCCTGGCGGGCAGGGTTCTGTCCCAATCCGGCTGAGACCACGTTACCCATGATCACTTCCTGGATTTCCTCCGGATTCGGGATGCCAGCTCTACGGACAGCTTCCTTTACTACCAACGCTCCTAATTGGGTAGCAGAAAAACCGCTTAATGAACCCAGGAAACTGCCTGAAGGCGTGCGTACTGCGCTGAGGATTACCGAGTTTTTTATTGCCATTAGGGAACAACCTCCTCAAATGAAAATCAATGGTCAGATATCTATTGGAAACTCAAAACCGATAAATTACAACTGCCAAAAATAACTAATATTGAATAATTTATTTCCAGGAATCCAAAACCTTCTGATAAGTATCTTCCAGCGCTTCAGGAAGCACCCGTGTACCTCCCACCGTTGTTATATAGTTGGTGTCTCCCATCCAGCGCGGAACTATATGCCAATGCAAATGTTTTGGAATCCCCGCCCCTGCTGCCGCACCCAGGTTTAGACCCACATTCATTCCTTCCGGTTGGTAAACATCCTGAAGGGTATCTCCCCCTCGTTTAATTAACTCCATCATTTCTGCCCGGGTATCTTGATCTAATTCAGACAATTTCTCTTGATGAAGTACAGGCAGAATCAATATGTGACCAGTTGTGTAAGGGTAGCGGTTAAGCATCACAAAAGCGTTTTTCCCCCGGAATATGACCAGGTTCTCCTGGTCATCTGATTCAGAAAAAGCCCTGCAAAAAGGGCATCCATCTTGATTGGAATTTTTTTCGATATATTTCATCCGCCAGGGAGACCAGATACAATGCATTAATTAATTTCTCAATAACGTTGCTATTTATCTCAATTCTATTTTAACAGAAAACCCCACCCAATTGATCTTGACAAAGTAGAACATATGTTCTATACTGGGGGTGCAATATCAGAACAGGACT
>JAIORG010000285.1 GCA_021108255.1 Anaerolineales bacterium
TGATTAACCCAACCAGACATTCCGCGTTGCCCAGTGCCAGCGCTCCTGCCAGTGTTATCGGCCCGCCGCCGCCGGTATTTGTTGATGGAGGATATGCAGCAGGGACACCTTTTTCGGCACAGAAAATCAGTTTTTGGAGCGACTCCTCAGGAAAGAGCAGCGGCGAAATAGGTTCGGCATAAAGCAAGAAGAATGGCTTCTCCCGCAATGCCTGCTCACCGCCAGCTACAGCCGCAGCAATGCGGTAGATATCCTCCATATCTGCTCGGTTCTTCGCAGTGTAGACGTTTGGCTTGATCGAGCCGCGAATCATGCTGATGAACTCATGAATGTAAAGATCATCAGGTGGCACATCGGAGGGATTACCCATAGACATGACAAAATCAATATTATCCAGTGCGTCGCACAAGCGGGCAATGTTCTCGACATCCTTAGAGGTTGAACGGCGACGTTCGCCAGTTTCCACGTCCAATGTAAAAGTCGTATCAGACCCAGAACCGAAGAACACCTTTCCCAATTCCAACGGCATGGTCAAGTTGCCCAATCTGTCATGCATTGGAATACGCGAGGGGGCAGCAGCAATGGCGTCCGTGACCATATTTTCCGGTATTTTGATCCGGTCATTAGACTCCCAGGCACCAGCTTCGAGTAACAGTTCCCGCCCCTGGGGGTCTTGCATCTCAACTCCGGTTTGGCTCAGAATCTCTAGCGTTGCATAATGGATTGCTCGCACCTGTTCATCTGAAAGCATTTTGACCATAGGTTGCAGGGTTGAAACAGGCATTTGTTTAGACATAAGGTATTATCTCCAATAAATAAAAGGGTGATTCTTTAGTAGTTGTAAATTTTGTATGTTCATTTCACTATAAAGCCGTTTGATACTATTACTCGTTGGTACGATCGTGTTCCAAATGTGTTGCGCGGGTCTAAAAAGCCGCGTTTTCCATCCAATTTGAATCATTACCTGAAGAACAATTAAGAAGAAATCAATAGGTTCGTAAAGATTTCTACATCAGGTAACGAATCGCAGTTCCAAATTTTATCGTCAAGCGCTATGACGCGTTCTGCGGGCAATCTGCCCAATGCCAACCAGTGGAATTTCTCCCGGAGTTCCTGATCTGGTGGTTGATGGGGTTGTGAAATAATTGATATATCCCAGGGAGATTCTACGTAGCCGGTTTCGAAAGTTCTGCCATTCAGTGTGGTTATACTTACCCGGGCCATCTGCACATTCGGAAATTGAGCATTACAATAATCATCTTCGCTTATTTTGATACGGCTGGCTAATTTGAGCACTCGTTGATCTTTCAAACCTTTATTGCTCAGTTCATCGGGACCAAGTTGGTCATGAATTACGGCTGCTGCCACTGGGAACGGCAGACTGTATTGAGCCTGATCTGTAGTATTTGGCTGCCAACAATCTAAACGGGTGGCTTCATGGAAACTAAAAACTTGAATCTGTTCAATTTCTTCCGGCGAGATATGATGTTTGTGTAGTAAATCCAGCGTCCCTGCAATAGGTGGTTGCGCCCAATGACATACCGCATGACGCTTGAAATCTTGCTCCAAAAGGTACCAGCGAGTACCAATATCCTCCCAATACTTAGAACTATCAATGGATTCAACTGTCAACGCTGGAGCGCCCGTAAATCCTCTCTGGGCCAACAATCCAGCGCTTACACCTGCCATAGCGCCCCATCCAGAGCCATCTTTGAGCATGGTTGGGTGATCGATGACGCGCATCATTTGCGACCGCGGACCGTGATACTCTGCGATACCGAGGGCATGTCGTGTGGTTTCGGTATCTAATGACAATCTGCGGGCGACAATTGCCGCGCACCCCAGCGCATTCCAGGCCCCCGATGAATGGTAGTCGCAGGCTGTGGCATGCAGGACTATTCCTGCCCGCAGTGCTATCTCGTAGCCTACGGCTAAAGTCGTTAGTAGTTCTTGTCCTGAAATTATGGTGCCGGTTTTTAGCCCCAGCGTTGCCAAGGTTGCTGGAACTACAGCAACCCCCGCGTGACCTTTGGCGGAGTTGAAATTATCGTGAATATCAAGGGCGTCGATTGTCATCCCGTGAGCTAGCACTGCTCCAACAGGCGAAACCTCCCGACCGTCTATCCACAAAAAAGCTCCTTTTCCACCAAAAGTGTCACTGGAAAAATCATAGATAATCTGCGAGAGTTCTGTTTTTCTTCCGCCAATGGCAGCCCCAATGGTATCAAGCAAGCAGCGCTTCACTTGGTGCTGAACAGGTGATGGAATTTGATCCCAATGTAAATTATGGATAAATTCGATAGGGTTCATAATCGGAATTGCTGAAGTCAGCTTGTCGGTCCTCCCGACAAAATTAAAGTTGATGCGAAATGTTTTTGGATCCAATCATCAACGTCCGCATTAATGGGCATTGGTTGATGTTTTTCCAAAATATCACGAGCAATTTCTTGCGCCCGGGTTCGAGCATCTTTACTGCCATCGTTTTCCCATTCATCGCGACCTTGGCGATTGATCACTTTAGAGGGGAAAAGATGCTCAGTGCGTAAATATTTCATCGTGTGCTCGTCCATCAAGTAATGATTTCCAGGTCCTACGCGATCAATGGCGTCGAGGGCCAGGGTCTCGTCATTAACTTCAATGCCACGTACAGCCCGCATAGCCATGCCAAGCATATCATTGTCGATCACAAATTGCTCATACGCAATCGTTGACATATCTTCGAGCATGCCTGCGGCGTGGTGAATGAAGTTGCCTCCAGCCAGCGCAACCTGAATGATCGATTGGGTCTTCTCAATTCCTGCCTGGATATCTGGCAGCTTCGATTCAGTCATACCGGCGCTGTTGTAAATTGGAACTTTGTAAAAATGAGCCATTTGGGTAATGGCAGCATTGCATAAACCTAACTCCACCGAGCCTCCTAGATAACTTCCAGTGCGCATGTCAGCTGTGGCGGGGATGGGGCCAATAAGAACGGGAGTGCCCGGATTGACCATTTGGGTCAGGGTCAGCCCGGCTAATTGTTCTGCGTTCAACTGCGCCAGGGTTCCTGCTAAAGTAACCGGGGAAGTTGACCCTGCCATGGGAGCAGAGGAAAGAACCACCGGCATACCTTGACGGCATACTTCGATCATCAATGTGGTCACATCTGTAGCAAACATAAGCGGACTGACCATCCAACTTGTGATGAAAGAGACGATAGGACGTTCTCGCAGCGCCGCGGCACTGCCCATGATACGTTCGCTCATTTCAATTACGTCACGAATTCCTTGAATAGTGTACGCCCCGGCCTGAACGTGTTTTGTGGTGTTAGCCAGCGCGGCATAGTATTTGCTGATTTCTACCGACTCTTCAGGGATGTCAGTGGGGTAGATGGGAAGCAAGTAAAAGTGGATATTGTCCAGCGCGTCTACAATACGGGCCATATCGGCCGCATCTTTGAGAGTAGCTTGGCGAATTTTTTCCGTTTCCAGGTCTATGACTTGCAGAGCGGCACCGCCAGTGCCGATGTGGACGCGTGAGCCTTCCAAGATCAAATCATTTTTAGGATCTCGACCTGCCAGCACCACTCGGGAAAGAGCTTTATCCAGAGTTTCTTCTATCAGAGCGGAGGGGATTCGCACCCGGTTGCCATCTACATTGGCCCCGGACGATTCGAAAAGTTCCAGGGCTTGAGGTTCTTCGACTTTGACTCCGGTCCGATTTAATATCGTTAAAGATGCTTGATGAATTTGCAGCACCTGGGTGTCGGTTAGTGGTTTGTATTGCCCTCCAGAGAGGCCTTTTTGTGGTTGGGGTATTTTATTGGACATACAAAAGCTTTCCTTGATAAAACCAGGTGAAAAATATCATCCTTGTATTTGAGGGTCGGCCTGACGGCCGACCCTCATTTTTCTAACTTTGTGGTTTTGGATCAATTAGGGGCAGCTATCTACTAAACCCTCTGTCATCAAGAAGTCGCAGGCCACATCAATGGGGTCTTCCTCATCAATGTCGACGCGCTTGTTCAAATCCATCATCGCTTCGGTCGTCAGAGCTTGAGCGACAGGACCCAGGACAGTAGCAATGCCGGGATAGGCGTCAAGCACTTCCTGGCTAACCACTGGAGCCGGGTTATAGACGGGGAAATACTGCAAATCGTCTTCCAGGTTAAAGAAGCCAAAGGCAGCA
>JAIORG010000218.1 GCA_021108255.1 Anaerolineales bacterium
CATCTGAGCGTAAGTTGTTTTCGATTGATCCTGGATTTGGGTTTGAACCTCGCCAGAAATATATAAGGGGATGGTTTTTACCAGGAGATCTGCCCCGATAACTGATAACCGATCAGAAAGAGATCCTGCTGTTTCCTGAGGTTGAATTGAAGTAGATTCTTGAGTAAGGATAGGTCCATCATCTAACCCCTCAGCCATCTTCATAATCGTAACGCCGCTGACAGTGTCATTTTCCAGAATTGCTGCGTTGATTGGAGATGCCCCCCGCCAGCGGGGGAGAAGCGAGGCGTGGACATTCAAGCAACCAAAATGGGGTAGGGCTAAAAGAGTTGGGCTGAGGATTTGACCAAATGCGGCAACAGTGATCAGATCCGGATTCCAGGATTTGATCAGATCCAGGGATGATTTGGAATTAACATCTTGCGGTTGGAAAACTTCCAGGTTTAGAGATTCTGCGGAAACTTTGACCGCAGGTGGAATTAATTTTCTGCCTCGCCCGGAGGGTCGATCAGGTTGGGTAATGACCCCAATAATTTGAAAATTATTGGATAAATTTTCCAATACAGGAACCGCGAAATCCGGGGTGCCCATGAAAATGAGGGAAGGGTTCATAAGAAGATTTTAACATAATGTCCAGAACCTAATCAATAGAACTGTTGAGATTCCAGATAATTAGTTATTATCCTGGGGCAGGTAGTGAGAGATATTTCGGGATCTTATGACTGAGAGGTTTGAGCTGGTTTACCAATCGCGACTTGGTCGCGTCCTTTATTTTTTGCCCGGTAAAGCGCGCGATCAGCAATGATCACCAGTTCATCAACATCCGAGGTATGGTCCGGCAAAGTTGCGATGCCCTGACTGATGGTAGGTTTGGGGATGGTTTTTCCCTCAACGTCAAATAGGGGCAGTTCAGACAGGGTGTGCCTGATCCGGTTGGCTACCAACTTTGCTTGAGAAATTGTAGTGTTGGGCAGAATTACACCAAATTCCTCTCCGCCCCAGCGGCCTACTGTATCTGTCTTCTTAATATGGGACTGAATAGCCTGCACGGTTAATATCAATACCTGGTCCCCGATAACGTGCCCGTAGGTATCGTTGTAAAGTTTAAAATGGTCAATATCGAGCATAATCAAAGATAATGGAGTGGGAGCAGTTAACGCAAATTCTGCATCTTCATATAACTGTTCAATAAGATGATTATGATTGCTGACCCCGGTAAGAGAATCAAGTTTTGCCTGCCGGGAAACTTCCTCGTGAATACGCGCGTTCTGAATACTTAATACTGCCTGCTGCGCGATCTGTTCCAGCAGTAGTTGATCCATTTCATCAAAGACATTTGGCTGGTAACTGGCAACGGCGAGCAGGCCAATCAGATCATCCTCAATTTGCATGGGTACACCAAGCCAGGATCTAGAAAGCTTTTTCTCACCAACCATAACCGGTTTTACAGGAAGGAAATTAATTTCTTTCCTCAGGTCCTGGATCAGTAGTGGTTTCCGGTTTTTTACAATCCAGCTTGATAAACCCTCGCTGGCAGATGATTTTTCTGGTGCATAACGTTTTCCTTGATCAATCAGGAGCTTGATATCCAGCAGATGGTCTTCAGGGAGATAAAGGGAGACAAAGTAAGCGTCACAGGATATGACTTGGGAAAGGTGCTTGTAAATTAAATCAAGCAGATCGTCTATCTCCAATGTGCTGGTGATAGCTTTTCCGATTTCATATAAAACAGCTAATCTGTCGGCTTGATCTTTCAGGTTATTATTCAGGATTAGGGACTCTGTATTATCATGAAAGACAATTGTATGACCAATTAGTTGGTCTTGCGCATCTGAGAGAGGAGAGAAACTTAGAACATATATCTTCTTGTTTTTCCCTTCTCCTATATTTAATATTTTTGCGGGAGTTTCTGATTCTTTGGAAAATGAAATCCAATCTGATATCTCTGAAAGAATCTGTTCTGCAGGTTCCCCGATAACATCTTTGAAGGAATGATTGATTATTGTTTCTGCTGCGGGATTTATGTCTACTATTCTATCTTGTAAATCGACAACGATGATTCCGTCTTTCATATTTTCAATCAGGGTATCTCTAGCAATCGGGATGATATCTAAGAAGCGATGGTAATACAAAATCCAGACTATCAAAATTCCGCTGACTGCAAAACTCAGGGAGGTAAAATCAATAATGGAGAGCGGATTGGAACTACCCAGGTAGAAGATATTAGAGATACCCGGGATTAATCCAGCTGCGATAATATAACGGGCCTGAAAACGCAGATTTTTTGGGGTCTTAAAATAGTATCGGATTAGAAAGTACATCCCAGAAAGATATAACGAGTGGGAATACAAGACATGAATCCAGAACCAGGTACCATAATTCAGCTGTAATAACTTTATTCCGAAAAGTTCGATTAAAGAGACCCTATGCCAAATCAGATGATGGTATGAGTTTGTCCAGGCTAATACTAGAGTAATGACAGGTATTATGGAAAATATCAAGAAAAACTTGAAGATTTTTGGTTTATGAATATCCGCATATCTCAGGCAGAATAAAAGCCAGAAGACAGGCAAGCTGACTACTCCGAAATATTCAAATTTTAACCAGAAAACTTTAGTCGCATAGGTCGTAAAGATAACTTCAAAGGTATAAGCGAGAGACCAGATTGAAATAGAACCAAAAAGAAGCGCTAAGGGAATGGATCCCTTGGCAAGTCTACGCTTCCAAAGCAGCACTGAGGAAAGGATTCCGAGGACTCCTGCTAAGGCTGTTGGGATAACAATGTAAGAAAATTGTACGTTCATTATGGTCTTGAATCGGTTTGATAATAATCTTGGATAATAATAATCCTACTACATTTTTAGAATTTCTCCCTTAAGGAAGCTGTTAGGCGATTCCTCAAGTGAAATGCCGGGGTTTTGATAAATTGAGCGACATACTCCTTGATCCGTCCTCCTCGTGAATTTGTATTCTTCCTTATTAGTTTTCTGTGCTTTCTAAATCGAAATAGAGGAAAACAATATTATTTTGTAGCTTTAATTATTCTTGGTTCCAAAGAGCTTTTCAGAAATCAGGGATCAAATTTCTCTTATTATAATAGAAACTACAAGATATGTTCTGCAAAAAAGTCTGGATTTTATTATCCTAACAACTTCTCATCAAGAGTAAATAGAAGTTAATTTCACGCGAAGTATGATGATAAATTGAAGGGGAATGACGTTTCGCGAACTTTTAAATACATGAATGGATTCGATATAAATTTGCTTCTCTCGATATCGTCAGGAATACGCGCAATATATGTTACACTTCTGATATGATGTGAGATATTTCACGAGATTGACCAGGTGAAAATTATTCTCTCTCCAGGAAATGAGTAATCAAATTTAGCAAGCTAGATCAGCATTGTGACTGGAAAAAAACCAGGGGGAGGACATTGAATTTCACATTGTGTCCAAATGCTCTAACAATATTCTCTAAATGAAATAAAGTAGAGGAGCCATGAAAGAGACTATCCAGAAGAGTTTCTCATATAAAACCATCGTTTCTATTCTTTTTGGATTTCTGGGCTTTGCGGTAAATTTTTGGTTTACCGCCGAATTTGCCTTCCCGCCTTTTACAGCAGCTGTCTTGATTGGATTGTTGTTTCCGATGCTGATAACGTTTACCTGGGGCTGGAAATACGGGCTGTTATCGGCCCTGGCCGGCGGCTGTCAATCGATGTGGTGGATATGGGGACCAAGTAATGGTTATGCTATATTTCTGGTTGTACCCCCTTTTACCCTCTGGGTCATCTGGCACGGATATTGGGCTGGCTGGCGTAAAAAACAAAATGCATGTCCGTGGTGGTTAAGTGCCTACGCTGTAGAGATTCCATTTCGGATATTAAACACGATCAACTTGTTAACCTTGAGCAGATGGGCTATAACGCTGAATCCGCCTCCCTGGAGCTGGGCTGCCGGAGCAGCCAATACGATCCCGATGCCTTTTTCCACCTTTGTGGCCATCAAACAGGCGGTGGTTGGATACGTGATCTTGCTGCTGGCAGATGTATTATTGAACCTGGGATTTGTGAGGAAATTTTTTGGATTAAAAGAGGA
>JAIORG010000121.1 GCA_021108255.1 Anaerolineales bacterium
CGGACAGTTCCGGGTGATAGTTTTCTATCGAGACTTCTGTTATATTGATTCTTTTAATTTAAACTTAATTCGCTACCCGTTTAATATTGACGTTATGATGATCATGGAAATGATAGGAACCAGTCTTATTCAAAACTTTGGAAACATATTCTTCTCGTACATCTAACAGGGTGTACTCATCATGAATTGTGATTTTACCAATACCATGACCGGGAATATTTGCTCGTGAGGCAATGCCTCCGACAATTTCACCTGGGTTAATACCGTGTTGACGTCCGCGGCCCAGGCTGAGGCGCACCATCCCAGCTTCGTGAGAAAAACCTGATTTGCCTTTGCTGCGGCTCCGTCCATTTCTTCCGTTGTATTTACTTTTACCTCTATAGGAGGACTTTCTATTCCTGTATTTATTATTGGATGGAAAGTGAACTTCGCTAATTTTTTCAATCGGGCGCTGTTTTTCATTTGCGCGGGCCATCTTAATAGCTGCCGCTGCCACTTTGATGGGGTCATATCCGGAAGCCACCAAATACTCTGCCATTTCCTGCTCGCGTTTGGAGCGGTCACGCTCTAGCCAGACTTCCATCTTTTCCATCAACTTTAGCTCACGGCGTTCAAGAATAGCTTTTTCTGTAGGCAGTTCAGCCTTAGAAATTTGCTGTTTGATGTACTGCTCAATTCTGTTCAGGTAACGTTTATCGCCTGGTGTAACGAGGGAAATCGCAATTCCATTTTTACCCGCGCGTCCTGTGCGTCCAATACGGTGAACATAGGCTTCGGGGTCGGTAGGAATATCGAAATTGAAAACATGGGAAATGTCATCAATATCCAGGCCGCGCGCAGCCACATCAGTAGCTACTAAAACTTTAATTTGACCCTTGCGGAAACGGTTTAAAACGCGGATGCGGGCATCTTGTGCCAGATCACCGTTTAATGCCTCGGCTGGGAAACCTCGTTGAATTAATTCATTAGCCACGCGTCCGGAACCGATTCGGGTTTTTGTGAATACCAGGGTCGCACCGATATCTTCCACCTCAAAGAGTCGAGTTACTGCAGCTAATTTTTCTTTAGCATTAACCAGGTAGTACCTCTGTTCAACTGTATCTACCGTTAAATGTTTGCGCTGGATCATGATAGTTTCAGGTTCGTTCATATAGTTATCTGCCAGGCGCCGGATTGATTTTGGCAGCGTAGCAGAGAAGAAAGTTGTCTGGCGAACCTTGGGGGTTTCACTCAGAATGTTTTCAACATCCTCGACAAAACCCATGCTGAGCATTTCATCTGCTTCGTCTAGAATTACGGTGCGGACATTGCTGAGATCAAGGATTTTCTGCCGCATCAAATCTTGTAGACGGCCAGGTGTGCCTACGACTACATCGACGCCATTTTTCAGGCGGCGCCTGGAGGTTCCATAATGCTGCCCACCGTAAACGGCCATGACTTGAACATTAATATGGCGGCCGTATTGTGAAATTGTGTCCGCCACCTGAATTGCCAATTCCCGGGTCGGGGTTAAGACCAGGGTTTTTATATCGCCGGGATTGCTGTCATCAATCAAATTCTGCAAGATTGGAAATGCAAAAGCAGCTGTCTTTCCAGAGCCGGTTTGGGATTGAGCAAGGACATCCTTTCCTGCCAGCATCAGCGGGATCACCTGGGACTGGACGTCTGTAGGTGTTGTATAGCCGAGATCGGCTACAGCCTGTACCAAATCAGGGTGCAGGTTTAACTGCGAAAAATCATTCGTCATCAAAATCTCCTGTTGCGTTTTGATAACTCCTGAAGTGTCACAACCCTTGTGAATTGATCGAGTTCCTCGCGGAATACGTCCTGGGTTCTACCAACCGCCTTTTTTTACCCCCTGCGGCAAGAAAAATGCTCGTCCAGTTATTGACGAGCAACCATTTGGAATTTTCAAAACATAATTTATTCAATTGTTGTTGGGACTTTCGAACCAACCGCGGGAGTATACCACAACTTTACGCTCCCTGTCTATGGGTATCAAATACTCATAAAAAAGTAAAAATAACTCACTTGAGCGGTCATCTGGGTTATGGTTTGCGATTAGAGGGTTGATTATGTTTGAGTTCCATTGTTACAAAAGGTATGCAAGTGGTTCCCTCAACAAACTTAGCACCACGAAAAATCTCCACAAAACCACATTTCCTGTAGCAGCTTATTGCTCTTGTATTCGACTCCCTTACATTAATGCGGACTGACTTAAAGTTTAGCTCGTCACGAGACTTGTCAATTGCCAGATTGATTGCTTTTTCTCCAATTCCTTGCCCCAGAAAATCATTATTGCCAATCAGAATACCGAGGGTAACAGTTTCATCGTCAACAGCTTCCTTTTCCAACCAAACAACTCCAACACTTTGATCGCCTTTTTGGATTACATACCAGGCCAATAAAGTTTCTTGCGAATGTAGGTTTTGAACGGGGCGGCGAGGAAGAATTCGCGACATAAACCTTTGAGATTCAATTTCCTCAGCCCAAACCTGCAGGGAAATAAGGTCGTTTTCCTCAAATGGGCGTAGGGACACTTTCATCTCAAGTCTTTCACCCGCAAGATTAGTGACTGGAAGTGCAGCGGAGTAATCTCTTTTATGCTAACTGTTGCGAAGTCCTCAATGTCGAATAGCTTAGATGCCTTTTCCTGAATTTGAGTATCATCCAGGAGTGAAAAAAAGCGTTTTGGTTCATATCTATCTTCCTCGTAAACACCCTCACGATATTCGCCTCCATACTGTCCCCAGAAGAATAAACTATCAGGTTTCAGAACATCGTGTATGTTTGCTAGAGTTAGTGATAATTGGCTCGTTGGAATATGCAGGAGGGAGTTCAACGCAAAGGCACAATCATAAAGTTGGTTAATGGAGGTTAAATCCATAATGTCCCAAACAAAGCTCTCCAGACCTTTTTCCTTACATTTCTCCACGTTTGCGGGTGATATATCCACGCAGGTGACATCGATACCCTGTTCTTGAAAAAAACTTCCATGAATTCCTGTCCCAGAGCCAATGTCGATTAGCCTGGTTTTACCCTCAGCGTTGAGAAGATTAATAAATCTCTGGCGCTGGTGCTCTTTCCAATCAGAAATTTGGTGATTGTCTCGTTCATTGACCGCACGATCGTAGGAGAGTACGAGATCTCGCAGAGATTTGTTATGATCTTTTTCCATTTTTCCTTTCATTAAGATACAGTTTTTTGGACATGGCGATTAGCTGTCGGATGCAAGGGGAGGGCGTTAGGCTTCTCCCAAGACTTTGAGTGATACTCGATCAACAATGTCCTTAACATTTTCTTTGTAGGCAAGCATGTGAGGTGCTGACAGATGGGTCTTTAAATCCTCCAGACTGTCCCATTTTTCAATTATTGTGACTACATTACTATTCAACTCCTGGGAGGAAAAGCCTGAAAGGACATCAGTGGTTGGCAAGTATAGCCTGCATCCCTTCTCTTGAAGAACATTTGGAACATTGGATTTGAAAATCTCAAGAAATTCTGAAAATCGACCTTCTTTAATATGTATCGAGGCAATTACGTTTATCATTCCATAATCTCCTTATTTATTCAATCTTTTTTAGCCAGATTGCCCGCACTCTTCCTTTGTCTTTGAGGCTGATCTCCTGGATTTGAAAGTTTTCGAATTCCCGGAAAAGTTCTTTCTCTGTAAAGATATGGTGAGGTAAACCTTTCTCTGATCCCTCGAGAGGAACAAATGTACCAGGTTCGATTTCGTCATAAGGCAGATCGACATGTTTTTTTCCTGCCAAGGTTACGAAAGCAATCCCGCCATCAGTCATCACTCGCCAGATCTCTGAAATGGTATGGCGTATTTCTGCCAATAAAGAATGGTGGATTACCTGGGTCGAGATTAGTCCATCGAAACAGTTATCCTTAAACGGCAAACTGTGGCGCATGTCCCCGCAGATTAAATTTGCCGGCAGTTCCTCGTCTTCGAGCCATTCCTGGGTCAAGCTTAATCCAGTGGGCGAAATATCCAAACCGACTACCCC
>JAIORG010000079.1 GCA_021108255.1 Anaerolineales bacterium
TAATCTCCTTACAGGATGCGTGATCCTTAAGTTACTTCAAACCCATAGTTCTCACAAAAATTTAAATGTTTTCTAATCCTTAGAGGATCACGCATCCTTTAAACATCTGTAGTTCCCCATGATAATTTAAATGTTTTCCAACCTTCAGAGGATTACGCATCCGTTGGCATAGCACCCAGTTATATAAAAGAAGTCCTACTTTAGTGGGACTTAACTCATCCAGGCCGCAAATTTATGCGCAGCCCTTCAACAAATTCAGGGCTAACCCCGTAGGGGCATTGCCGGCCGACCAGGGAGATGCTGGTGACATGGCCCTTCGATATGCGCTCCTCTGTCGCGCTACTCAGGACAGGGGACTGGGGAAGAGCTAAGCCCAATATATTGGGCGTTGTTCTTAGCCTGGTCATTCATGACCGGGTTTTCTGATTAGATTAAAGAATGAGATCGGGAGTAAGAAATAAAGTAACTGATTCCCCTTTCCTGAAGGAAAGGGGCCAGGGGATAGGTAATAAACTCAGTAGAGGTTAAATAAGAAAGGCTGCGCCGTTTAATTTACAGCGCAGCCCCTTTTTCATTTATTCAGAATTGAATCTAATTCTTACAACCGCGGGAATCGCCGTAAGATTGTAGCCGTATCCGGTAACGCAACCCGCTCCCCATAACTTAAATCAGAGAGACCTGTCCCCTTCCGCTTTGACACATCTTGATAGATATACACCAGGGTTCCTTTTTTGGAATGGCGTTTATTGACGAATGCCTGACCAAGAAAATATCCTTCGCTATCATTTGCGCAGCTGGTAACTTTGCCTATCACCCGTCCCTGCTCATCCATCACCGGGTCTCCATAATGAGCCCTTCGGACGCGTTTTTCACTGAACCGGAAGCGGACAATAACATTCTCTCTTTGCTTTTCCTGCGCCAGGTATGCGTCTCTGCCAATGAACCAGGGTTTATTGATTTTTACATAGGGTCCGAAACCCGCTCCTCCAACACCAATATTCAATTCTCCTGCCATTTCATTTCCATACAAGGGCAGTCCGGCTTCTGTCCGAAGAGAATCCCGGGCCCCTAATCCGCAGGGTTTAAGCCCAAAAGGTTTACCAACCTCCAGAAGTTTTCTAAACAACGATTCAACCTTGTCAGGGTGGACAAAGATTTCAAATGCTATCCGTTCCCCGGTATAACCGGTTCGGGAGATGACCAGATCATATTCTCCGCTTGTAGCTTCACACAATTCTGACCATCTTAAATGATTTATCTTCCGCTCATCATCCGCATTAAATCCCAGCGCTAACAGGATATCTCTTGAACGAGGCCCCTGTAAAGCCAGGTCAACCAGCTGCTCACTGCCTTCTTCTGGGTCCCGCAGGTTTCGCAGGATAGTTCTCCTTCCATAAACTTTTGCCCAGGGACGGTGGTTATCCACCTTAACAGAACCTTCCCGGACATCATTGAGCCATTTCCATATTTTGGCATCATTAGAAGCATTGACAACCATCATGTATTCCAGGTCGCGCCGTCGATAGATCAGCGTATCATCAAGGACATTCGCATCAGGATCCAGATAATGGGTATAAGCAGATTCTCCAACTTTCAGAGAGGAAATACCATTCCCCACAACGCTGTCTAAAAATGCCATAGCGTCTGGCCCTTCTACCTGGAAAACACCCATATGGGTGACATCAAACAATCCCGCATTTTCGCGGACCGCATCATGCTCTTCCAGAACAGAATCATAGCGAACCGGCATCTCCCAGCCAGCAAACGGAACCATCCGAGCGCCCAGTTCCAGATGTAGATCATGGAGCGCAGTTTTCCTGATTGGCAGATCGTCAGGTTCATTCCAGACAAAATCAGGCAAAGCTTCCCCCTCGCCCTCCTCCATACCCAGATAAAATGGTTTATCTTTTCCGTAGGGATCGCCTTCAACCAGGGAGTCATATTTCCTATCGGATTCGCGGACAATAACCGGTCCGGGGATTTTCCTCAAAATATCTTCATCTACTCGAACATAACCATCTGAGACTGCCCGGAGCCAGGTCAAAACCAATCCTGATTTTTCTGCAGGCACGGTGATGTGGAAACTCTGCAGATCATCACAGGTAATCATGACAGGAATATCCCCTTCCGGTGTGTATAGAATTGCCGATTGATTCGTTCCGCACTCGAGTGTTTCTATATCACTGCTGACTATGTAATCCAGGAATTCTCTCGATTTCTCTCCGCTGATAATATATGAAGCGGTTATTTGTCCTTCATCTACCTCATCATCCAGATAATAAAAATGGGGGTATCCATGTTTTTTGGGTTTGTAATCAATTCCGGCGCTTTCCGCCAGATCCCGGATTTTAAGTTTAGCATCCTCTAGGATTTTAAAATCAACCTTGGCTCGTAAAGCCTTGCCCTGATAATATGGCTCACAGGAGAACAAAATATCGGCAATGATATCCGCCAGGACGGTGGTCTCCTCCTCCTTAAATCCCCTTTGAGAAATCCAGGGAGTACCCATCCTCACACCTGATGGATTCAAAGCAGACACATCACCGGGAATAGTATTGCGATTGGTAACGATACCAGCAACGTCCAGAATTCTGGCGGCCAAGTCTCCACTCAACCAGGCATCATCTTTACCTCTCACGGACTTTGTATCAATATTTGTCAGGTGTGTATCTGTTCCACCAAATGGTATTCTGAATCCACGTTCTTCCAAACGATCATTAAGAACTTTGCAATTGGCAACGATTTGTTTCATTAAAAGTTTGTGTTGATCAGACTGAGCCAATTTAAAAGCAATTGCCATCGCTCCAAAGACATTAACATGCGGGCCGCCCTGCTCTCCAGGGAATACAGCCCGATCAATGGCTTTGATAATATCCAGGTCAGTACTCATCAGGATTGCTCCCCGGGGACCGAGCAGAGTCTTATGAGTAGTAGAGGAAATAATATGGGCATGCCCAATTGGGGAAGGATATTCGCCAGCAACAACCAATCCTGCAACGTGGGAAATATCAGCTAACAAATATGCCCCTACTTTATCTGCAATCTCCCGAAAACGAGCCCAATCCAACTGCCAGGAATAAGATGAAACCCCGGCAATAATCATTTTTGGCTTGTGCTGGAGAGCAAGCCTTTCAATGTCATCATAGTCAATCAATTCTGTCTCGGAATCCACAGAATAAGAAACAATGTTGTAAAATTCTCCAGAGCGATTCACTCGGGAACCGTGTGATAGATGTCCACCATGCAGCAGATTCATCCCCATCACGGTATCCCCAAGCTTGACCAATCCGTGATAAACCGCGTTGTTGGCAGGTCCACCTGACAGCGGCTGGACATTGACGTAAATATCAAGAGCTGTTTTCCCATTTGCTTCGAAGGCCTGGGCCGCACGCTGTCCGGCGAGTCCTTCTAGAATATCCGCATACTCAACTCCCTTATAGTATCGGTCATCTGAGTAACGCCGGTATTCAGTTAGCAGTTTATCGTAATCAAACAACTCTTCTTCAGTTAACCCCCCGGTTAGATCAAATGAATATCCTTCAGCATAGATATTATGAAAACCGGACCCGAGAGCTCTTCTGACCGCTTTTGGCGTCATGCTCTCGCTGGGGATAAGAATTAGTCTCCTGTATTGTCGCTCTTCCTCAATCCGAATCAAATCATGTAATTTCGGGTCAAGATCCTTAATACTACCTCGAGTTAAAAAGTCATCCATCATTCACTCCCAATAAAATATTGCCTTAATCCTGCCGCTGAGAACTTCAGCTATCTTTCGGATGGCATCAGAACACCAATTATTACTGCAAAATCTCACCAAGCCACTATTATACAACAGGTTCCTTCTATCAGCTCTGGATGCCAGGTAAATATTTACGGCCCTGTCCAATGCAAAAAATCAGCTGGATCAGATCTTGCTGGTTATTTCCAGGACCCCAAAGATTACCTATTTATTCTTTTTGAGATCGGCACACCAAGTGCCCTGCCAATTTTTGCCGCAATGT
>JAIORG010000151.1 GCA_021108255.1 Anaerolineales bacterium
TATTAAGTCAAATCTGAAGATATTTGACAAACTAATCGCAAGCAAATAAAAAAATAAAATTCTGATTAATGCTTTATTTCTCATTTTATACTCCATAATTATTACCAACTGTTTGAATAACCTGCGTTTTTATGCAGGTTATTTTATGTCGGCAATTCGCTAGGCCAAAGGCGGGTTTGGATGTGTTTTGGCATTGGTCCCAAGCGAACATCAAACAGAAAGAACAAGGGGATGACAAAAACTTCCGGTAGTCACGGTATCACTCTGTAATTTGAGTTACAACACTCAAGTGAAAAGAACGATGCCGTGACTTTCTCAACTAGCAAACGTGATTATATTAAAACCTCAGGGTACCCAAGACAACGTAGTAGGCGACAGACCCCAGGACCAGGGCCACCAATGCCCAGATGATGACTTTAACAATTTTAGATTTCTCATTCATTTTATTACAACTCCTTTATTTATCTTGAATATTCTTTTGGCTCACTTTGTTTTTACTCGAGCAGCGGTGCCAGCACGCTGTGGAGCAAGTTTAACAAAACTTCCCTGATTTCAATCTACCTTATCTGACCTCCTTCTCTAGGTTAATACGCATTCTTTATGGAAAAGTTGCCTAACCTGTTCTGTTTTGGTACTTACAAATATTGAATTGGAGTTTGGTAGAACACTAGTTGATTTCTCTACCGTCCTTCTTCCTCGTGTTTCATCTTTTATCTTATCGTTTACCTTCTGGTTGTTTCCCTGCAAGCTAGCAAGAGTTGGCGAGCAGATTATTAGATCCGTCAGGCGGCTGCACTTTAACATTGTGCCGTTAGAAAAACATGAAATAGCGCGGCGCTGTTTTCATATATTCACGATATGCCTCTCCATACTTCTCAATACAGGATCGCTCCTGGGCAACCATTGATGGATATGACAGGATTCCTTGTGCGATACAGGCAGCAATCATGATCCACGACGCTGTCGCGAAACCTGCGCCCAGCCAAACGATAAGGGCTGTTACCTGCATTGGATGCCTGGAAATACGGTAAATCCCCTGGGTTACAGGGTGATCTGAGGATGTGTTGGCGTAGCTGATCATTGCCATAGTGTAAAGGATTATCCCCATCCCAAAAACCGCTAATCCCGCATAAAACCATAACGTGCCCGGTTTGAGGGGCAAAAACACACAACAAGACATGGCACTTATGTATAAAACAAAATTGAGTATAGAGAATACACGCTCTTTTTGAGAATCAAACTCGGGCACACCAAATACCCTCTGAGCGAAATCCCTGGGATATGCTGCAATCAGTCCGATATTGAGCAGCGCGTAGAAGGCTACAAACCACCACCCACCCCAAAGACCGATTTGAAATTCTGGTAACAATGACATCTTTCAACCTCCAAGATAATGAACACTAAAACTTTAGTTAGTTACTAATTAGGTTAGCTGATCTTCCCGCTCGATGAGCTTGTTTTTTATTCCCCTTAACGTTACCCGCTATACCACGAGGCAAATAACGCCGGGCTGCCGAAGCAACCCATCGTTGGTGTAACACCAGGTGGGCTGTCAAAAAAACCAACCAGTTAATGCTGGCGATCACATGGAAGCGGGCAAATATTTTTACCGACTCTGCAGGCAGACTGGCAGTAAGCAGCCAGGCTTGCAAGCCTAATACATTGGAAGCGATAAAGGAAATCCAGGCCATTCGGTTTACTACCCGATTAGCCAACACCGGTTTTTTCAGGGTTCTAAATGGCCGTCCACGCAAGGCTTTGAGCCACCGCCAATGCCAAACGATATGGAGGATCACCCCCATTAGCCCCAGGAAACCAGATCCTATGTGAATCCCCAGCCATACGCCCCGGTCAATCCCGGCAAAGGCTGTGTTGGTGCCTTGAGGAATGACCAACCAGAGGAGAAATCCGCTGCCAATGGTTATCGAATAAACGATAGAAAGGGTCAAATCAAGCCAGAAATTACGTTCGCTATTGCTCATTGTTTACTCTCTGATCTGAAGGGATTAGTATTGGCAGAATCTGCATTGAAACGATTTTGTTTTCCAATGAGCTTCCAGTTTTTAATCAACATTCCTAGACTATATAGTCCCATCAGGAGCATTATTCCATCTTCATACACTCCGTATTTTGGCAGCTGAATCATGATTGGAAAAGGAATAGCCCATAACAGCAATAATCCCATCGTGACGAGATAGAGCCAGCGATGTTTAGCCGGGAAAGTTGTTGCCATGAAGATCAGCGCCAGCGCAACATTGGGGCAGGGAAAAGTCCCGGGGATGATGAACTGGGATGCAGAGCGCCCCAGGATAATTGCGAGCAATGGGTAAGCCATTACCAATCCAAAGCCAGCAAGTGTTAGTTTTTTTCGCCAGCCTGCCCTCGGCATACTGAACCGATAGGTGTTGGTGAAGAAATCTATGGCAAACAGCACAGAAAGTGCTATGAACAAAAAAGCCTGTTGTTTGTAAGTTGGCAATTCCTGTCCAAGCAGTAGAAAGAAAACGACCCCTATCCAGCCAAAGGCAATTGCAAAACAGCCTTTAATCACACGGTTCGCAATCTTTTCTTGTTGGGTGAAAAATACCGCCAGCATGGCAACTGCCAGCAGATAGAATACAATTTGGGTTGGAAATATGGTCAGATTATAGTTCTGGAGAACCGCCCACCATTCATTTGTTGGTAACATGTGAAACTCCTTTATTTACCGGAAACTGCGGTAAGTGATTGATTATCATTTAGTCGAGTGCCCTGGATCAACTGGATATCATGACCAATGTTCAGGCTTAACAAGTTAGGATGCACAGCAAAAGCAACCCCGGCCAAGATCGGGTAAAATATGAAGGTCAGAGCTGTGCCAATACGTTTGGTTTCATTTAGTAATTTGTTCTCATTCATTAAACTCACTCCTTGAGGTAAGGCCCCTGCCCATAAGGCAGGATTATTTTGACGCCATCATTATCCATACTGAACACCCTGTTGGCAATCTACATTCGAGCTAAAATGTTCCGTAATGGACAAAAGTAGTGAAATGTACAAAGACGAGGTGCCCCATGACAGAACAAGAACAGGACCGGCGTGCTCTACGCACTCAACAGGCGTTAATTAATGCCCTGCTCGAATTGTTGTCTACCAGGCATTACGACAAGATCACCGTCCAGGACATTGTTGAACATGCCAACGTGGGCAGGGCTACTTTCTACTCCCATTACCAAAACAAAGATGATCTATTGAAAAGTGGTTTTGAGCGGATCCTGGATACTCTTGTTCAGCAGATTGTTTCATTCGAAAAAGATCAATGCCTGTTCGATACCTCCATGCTGTTTCACCATGCTCAAGGGCATTATGAGCTTTACCGGACATTAATTTGGGGGTCAGGTTTAGAATTGCTGACAAAGGAAGGGCATGCTGCTCTAAGTAAAAAAATTGAAGATCGATTTACTCTGCTCCTAAAAGGTCGACAACCTCCCACAATCCCGCTGCCAGTTCTGTCCTATTCTATGGCGGGCTCTTTACTGATCATGCTCAAGTGGTGGCTCGATAATAAGATGCCTTACTCACCAGAAAGGATGGATGAAATTTTCCAACAACTTGTCATGTCGGGAGTCAGAACGGTATTGGGATTAACAGGAACTTTAGGGGAACAATAAAGCCAGCCGTGTGAGTTTTGGATAAATCAAGAAGCCGGTGATGAAATTATTTTCCACAATCACCAACTAACCATTGACCATCCATAGTTTTTATTTCATTTTTGAGTATAACAATCAGAATAGACTGCCATATACTATGAAATAAAGGCTGACTGGGAGACCCGGTGACGAGGAGACGGGGAGAGGGGGAGATTTGGTGACGAGGTGACAGGGAGACGAGGATAGGGATAATTTGTTAAAGGTCTAAAGGTTGAAAATTTAAACATTAAACCTTTAAATTCACCAACATATCATTGTGCCGTCCTGAATCCTT
>JAIORG010000142.1 GCA_021108255.1 Anaerolineales bacterium
CATTCCCATAATTTTCCTCTGGCTTACACAACAAAACAGAACACATGTTCTGTTTTAGTATAACAAACTATATCAATTGGAAGGGAGGATTTTAAAGGGGAATTTTCCATTCTGGTAAACGCCGAGATCTTACATATTTAGCAACTGAGCATATAGTGACTGCTATTCCAATTCTTGCAACACTACTCTAACCATTCAATCTTCAACAAACCAAGAAATCTAATTATTGTTATTTTGTTGTTTCTTCCTCGTTATTTTTGCTCTATAATGACTATAGACACCTTGATCAATTTTTCTTTATCTTTATTGCCAAGTTACTAATGAGTGTAACTATTACACGCACAAAAATCCTTTTACCCCGCCTGCGGCCGGATCTGATGAGCAGACACCGCCTCATTGAAATGCTGGATGATGTGCTTGATTACCGATTAACACTTGTCTCTGCTCCCGCAGGGTACGGTAAAACTTCTTTATTGATTGATTTCGCCCATCAGGCAAAATACCCAGTCTCCTGGTTAACTCTTGATTCGCTTGATCAGGATATTCAGCGCTTTCTAACCCATCTGATAAAATCCATAAGCCTGAATTTTACTGATTTCGGCTCCCGCACGCTTTCTCTGCTAGAAAACACCTCCTCTTTAACCTTTGATTTGGATCAGATGATACGTACATTTGTTAATGACATGTACGATAACATTCCAGAACATTTTGCCGTAATTCTTGATGACTTCCACCTGGTTGACGACAATCAACAAATAAATCGCTTCCTGAGCCGGCTTGTCCAGGAAATGGATGAAAATTGTCATTTTGTCCTTTCCTCTCGAACTTTGTTTAACTTGCCAGATCTGGCCTTGATGGTAAGCCGATCTCTTATAAAAAGCTTGGGCTATGAGGACCTTGCCTTTCAACCTGAAGAGATCAAGTTCCTTCTTGAAAATAATTACCAACAACACATTTCAGACCAGGAATCCAAAATTCTGGCGAAAGAAACTGAAGGTTGGATCACTGGATTGCTGCTTTCTGCTGAAACCAGCCCAAAAGATTTGACAATTCACTCCAGGACTGCAAAAGCTTCCGGGGTGGATATCTTTGATTTCCTGGCCGAGCAGGTTCTTAATCAGCAAACTCCCCTGATCCAGGATTTTCTACTCAAATCATCATACTTGGAAGAGTTTAATGCTGATCTTTGCAAACTAGTTTTTGGGAAAGCGCCCAAAGGGACCAGCTGGGCAAAAACCATCACCCAGATACTTGAAAAGAACTTGTTTGTTCTTCCAGTTGATGACGACAGCACCTGGCTGCGATACCACCATCTTTTCCGTGATTTTCTTAGATATCGCTCCAGCCAGGAGAATCCAGAAGAAGGAAAGAATCTCCTTCGTAGTCTCTTAACAGTTTACACCAATGACTCCGCCTGGGAAAAAGCTTATGCTGTAGTTCGGAGGCTGGACGATCCAGGCGCTACAGCTAAGCTGATAACTCAGGCCAGCAGCTCCTTGTTCCACAGTGGCCGAATTAATTTACTTGCTGCCTGGTTGAAAGTTCTCCCTGACAAAGAACTGGAAAACTTTCCGGAGTTATTTGTTCTGCGGGGAATTACCATCACCCTGATGGGTGATCCTCTACTCGGTCTCGCTCAGCTCCACATGGCGGTCAGGCATCCCGGTGTTTTGCAAAATGACAAGCACCTCTCAAGGGCCTTATTGTGCCGAGCAACTACTTTCCGCCTTCTAGGACGATATACAGATGCCCAAAAAGACGCTCTCCAAGCGATTAAGCTATCAAAAGAAACAGGCGGCAATATAATGTTGCTGGGAGAAGCTGAAAGAGAAACTGGATTATCCTACCAGTATTTAGGTGATACAGAGAACGCCCAGGCTTATTTTCGCCGATCGCTAAAAACTTATCGTTCCATAAATGATTTCAAAAATGCCGCCCTGGTTCAAATGGACTTAGGGATACTGTTTAGAAACCAAGGTAATTTCGCAGAAGCCAATCACCTATACCAACAATCCCTAAATATCTGGTTGAAATTAGACAACACCGATCAGCAAGCCTTCTTGATGAACAATCTTGGCGTGCTCTCCCATTTCAAGGGGCACTACTTACAAGCTTTTGACTGGTTTAAAATGGCTCTCCAGAAAGCTAAGCTAACATCCAATCTCCGATCGCAGGCTTTTACCAACGCCAGCCTGGGAGATCTGGCACTGGACCTGTTTTTCTTTTCCGCAGCGACAGACTATTACAATCTTGCTCACCAACTGGCTGATACTATCAAAGAAGGTTTTTTGCTTTCCTACTTAAAACTCCGTTTTTCAGCTCTTTGCCGTAAGTCTGGAGATCTTACTGCCGCTGACCAACACCTCAGGACTGCATACGATCTGGTATGCCAGCATTCCTCCCGCTACGAGTTGGGTTTGTGGCATCTGGAAAGAGGCAGACTTTATCTGGCGAAAAGTGATTTTTCTTCTGCCGAAGAAGATTTCCTTAATGCTAAAAGCCTTTTTATGGAAACCAGCAAACCATCCGATTTGTCCCAGTCTTTTATGGGTTTAGCCACCATTGCTTTTTATGCAGGCAAAAACGATTCAATCCAAAAGCAACTCGCAGCAGCAGTTAAGACCCTTCTTCCCCTGGGAACCTTCCAGCCTATTTTGTCTGATCTGTATTCCCACCCCAAACTTCTTGAAACCTGCCGCGATCAACCCGCTTTCACTTCAATCTACGGTGAATTGGAAAACAGCTTAAAAAGTTTTTCTACCAACCTCCCTTCTCTCGAGAAAATAATTTCTCCCTCTCTTGACACAGAACATGATAAGGTTCGGCTGCTTGACATTCATGTTCTCGGCCAGATGGAAATCCTGTACAAGGGAAAAATTTTAACTGCACCGGATTGGATTCATCAAAAGACCGTCAGAGAATTGTTTTATTACCTGTTGAGTTTACAGTATGGCGCCAGTAAAGACCAAATCGGTTTATTATTCTGGCCTGACAGCTCCAAGAAACAGTTTCACGGTCAATTCAAGAATACAATTTACCGTCTCCGGCGAGCAATTGGGCGCGATTCAGTCCTGTACGATCCAGATACCCGGCACTACCGTTTCAACAGGCTTCTAGATTACCGTTATGATGTAGATGTTTTTCTAAAGGCTTGCCGGAAGGCTGAGGCTGAATCAAACACGGATGACAGGGCTCGTCTCTTTCGTGACGCTGCGGAAAAATACAGTCATCCCTACGCTCCTTTGCTTGATGGAGTCTGGGCTGCGCCTCTTCGAATAAATTTGTATTTGAAATTTGAGCGGGCCGCCCTGGAATCTGCAGCCTTTGATTTACAGCAAGGGGAAATTCAAACTTGCCTTGATGCCTGCAGCCGGTTGCTGGAAATTGAACCGGGACAGGAGCGCGCCTGGCGTTTATCCATGCAAGCTTATGCAGAACTTGGCGATCGCGGGAGTATCGTCAGGGTCTACCGCCAGTGCAGGAGGAATCTTTCCAGGCATCTGGGTATTAATCCATCCAAGGAAACAGAAAACCTTTATCAAAAACTCCTGAACTAATATTAGCCTGCACCTCAAATTAATCAATTCCATAAGAGCCTACATAGTAGCCCCTGATATAGATAATTAACTGGAATATTCTTTAATGTGGCATTTCTATAGATAAAGGAAGAGATTATCATGAAATTTTATAACTCTATCGTAATTTGCTTTCTTTCAAAAATAGTTAACAATAGACTACCAATAATGATATCCATTGGAATTATTACAAGATTTATGGCTCCTGGATCAGACGGCGGTTCTGGCGGGTGGTAATAAATACAAATCCACACATAACCACTCCATGAATGGACTTAACGCCATTACCTTAATGCGGAAATTTCATCAATCGCATGTTTTCCGAAGACCTTGGGAATAAGGTATCCTTACGCTGATCAAGGAAAAAAC
>JAIORG010000033.1 GCA_021108255.1 Anaerolineales bacterium
TCATCATGAATTATCCGGGAATTTGCTCCCGGCAATTTTCCAGCCATTCCAGCATGGCGTTTATTTGTCCAATTCTAAAAAGAAATACCTGTGAGTTAATAAAATTATCCTTCTCCAGGGACTGATGCTGCCTCTGCAGATTCTGGAGCCAGCCCTGGCAAATCTTGATCTGCTGATTGATTAATTCAGCTGCTTCTTCTCCTTCTTCCCGAAGAAGAAAATAGAGCTTGGAAAGGAAAGCCAGGCGGATATAACGACTGCTCATGACCGGAGATTTCATCCAGCCTTCAAGAGCCTTCTCCCCCCGGGAAGTAAGCTGATATACCTTCCGATCCGGATAAGTACCCTGGCTGCTGACAGAAACTGAAAGCAATCCTTCCGTTTCGAGTTTATCCAGCAAATAATACAATTTACTGCGTTTAATCTGCCAGATCAGGGATAATTCAGGGGTATTATGCAGCCGGTTATAAAGCTCATAACCATGAGCAGGCTGTTCCTGGATTAATCCAAGCAATATATATTCCAGAGTGTGTGCTGATGATTTTTTTGCCATACTATTCAGATATTGAATATATAGATACTGAATAAGTTTACTAAACTTTCCAGATACTGTCAAACATCCGGTTTATTGTTATTTCCCTTGATCTATTCTGTTCCTGAGGAAAAGCAGGAACCTATCCCCCAATAATAAAATCCAGGACCAGTATCCCGGCCCTGGATTCAACTATCATTATCGCAGCAGTCGGGCAACTTCGGCCTCTTTCCAATCCACCACAACTTCTCCGTGAATATAAAATGTCGGCGTGGTTAAATTGCCATCTGTCCATTCTTTTACCTGTTTAGCAGCAGCTGGATTACGGGTGACATCATATTCCGTATACTCAACCCGGTTATTTTCAAACCAAAGCCGAGCTCGTCGGCAGCCCGGGCACCACTTATTACAGAATAAAACTACACCTTCCAGGATCAGCTCATCCTCTGATTTCTTCTCTCCAGGAACTTTGACGGGTTTATGATCCGGCTGTATGCGGCGAATTTCCTGAAACAATACCTCGTTGTCAGGCTGTTCATCGATATCATGGATATCAACATATTGAACAATTCCATCTTTGTCGAATATAAAGATTGCCCGTTCGGATTTACCGTCCTCGCGCAACACGCCATATTGCTCAGCTATTTCCCCGTGGGGCCAAAAATCACTGATTAACGGGTAAGAAATTCCGCCAATACTCTCTGCCCATGCTTTTAAAACCGGGATATGATCAACGCTTATGCCCAGAACCTGGACATCTAATTCCGCAAATGTCGCATACTCTGCTTCATATGACGGAATTTGGCTGGTTCAAACTGGCGTAAAAGCCAAGGGGAAAAATACCAGAACAGTTGTTTTTCCCCGGTACTCACTTAATGTGACTTCTTTATCAAGATGACTATTAAGTGTAAAGTCAGGAGCCAAATCACCCACTTTTATTTTCATAATTACCTCTTTAAATTAATTTGAGTTTATTCAACAACTATACTGCCTAATTCAAGCATTAAGGATCATCTGCTTTGTTATTTATACATTATTTACAATCCTGCCAGAAAAAAGGGAGGTAAAAAAAAACCAAATCATTAGATACAATTACAATACAGGAATTATCTCAAAAGCGCTTGGTGCAGCTCCTCTGCATTTTACTCAAATTCAATTAAAGCAAAGCGATTAAAATCGCAACTAGGGTCCTTCGTCTTCGCTCAGGACGGGCGTCGACCTCCGTCGACGCATAAATTTCAGAATAATCCAGCAATTAGACTAACCATTAAGCGTCCCTGGAGAGGGACGCCCAGCGCAAGCTCCTTCTACGACTTCAGTCGGAACTCCATAACATGACTCTCTATCACTTACCTACTGCGTATTGCACAATCTCTAGAAGATGCTCAGACACGTGGCCAAAGAACAACAAGCAGAGAAAATACTAAGACTGTCTTTTTTGACAAACCTGGGTAATCACTTCGATCTGAAGACTTTTTCTTATCTGTTTAATTAAATCAGCCCGGTCATTAATGACCGGGCTGATTTCTATGAATTTTCTTCTGTGGTCTTCAACTTCACTAATTTTCAATCCACTGAATACTATTTACCCTTCACTGATTGCGACTTCCCCATCACTGGCCGCAACAGGCAGCCCTGTCCACTCCCTCCAGGCCAGGGTCCACAGAGTGGAATAAAAAGCGTCAAATCCGCCCCCTATCAGCAAGAACACCGGCCACAGGAAGCAGCACAACGCGATTAAAATACTCGGAATCATCATCATAATCCCAATCCCGACACTGATGGCGATTTGCAGCAAGAATAACAATACTGCCGGACCCAGGTTTTCTCCCAGCACTTCAAATCCCCGCCGGTAGGAGCTGATAACATTCAGATCTTCCAGCATACAGGCCCGGTTGGCAAACACCCTTAACAAAGACAGGATTATCATTACCGGCACCAGGATGCAGGCTAAAACCAGGATAGGAAGGAAAACCCACTCCTCGATTGGATTATTCACTCCCCGGGAAAGGGCTTCAAAACCTCCATAAAATCCCAGGGCTATCAGACTGGAAAAAATCAGGACCAAACCAGGCATAGCCGGCACCAGCCCAATACCAATCAAACGCCAGCCCTTTTGCCAGCCAGCTCGAAAAGCTTCTGAGAAATTGGTCGGATTGCCAAGCTCGATTTCATTTACCGCGCTGATCAATCCCCCGCGGGAGATCGTTCCCACGGCCCATAAAACCAGGCCGGCCAGGAATAAGATGACGACCAGTAAAACAATCCCGCCCACGGCGATGAGTGGCAATTCCAAGTTTTGAAATGGGGAACCATATTCGTAATCAAATCGAGGTAAATTTTGCCAGTCAAGGTCATTCCCGCTAGCTGTAAACTGGGCCGGGTTTCCTCCGCCACCGCCAGAGCCGCTGAGTGCAACCAGGACACCTAGCAAGATCAGGAATTTGTTTTTCCAGATGATATCCCATGTTTTTGAAATTAAATTTCCGTAATCCATGATATTTTCCTCCATTTGTACCAGGAACACAACTCAACATTGTGCTCCCTTGTAACGTTATTGAACCAATAGGTTAAGTTGTCCAATCCCAGCCTCAATTGTGATATTTAAGACAGGTCCAGGCCCGGAATAATTGCTGACAAGCATCTCCCCCTCCCGATCTAAACCCTTGATATTAATCTCACCCAAACCACCAGTGACTTCAGCGATAATATTGGTATCGAGTGGTAACAGCACGGTAAGCTCACCTACGCCACCCTGGATGTTTACCACAAGATCTTGATCGAGTATTCCACTCAGGTCCACATAAGAAGAGCCTGCACCCATCTTCAAGGCAAATGACCCCAGGTTCAAGTCAGCCAGATCAAGAACACTTTCTCCGGCCCCGAGGGTTATTTCTAGATTAAGAGGGATTTCTTCGTTAAAGACCAATTCCCATTCATTTTTGTAGTTTGACGGGACACGGAAATTCGGTCCGGCATCCTGTTCTACTAACAGGTCACCTCTTCCACTGCTACGGACGCGATAGGCAATATCAGGAGAATAATCCTTGTAATTGTAGTGAAACTCACCTTCCATCAATGCCTCTGTCCCAGATTGGACTACAAGTTTCCCTGCGCCCATTATGATCTCTGCTGTGACAGATTCGGCATCTTCCAGATCAACTACTTCAGTATGGGACTCCACACTGCTCACCGCCGGAATGGCAACACAGCCCGCTGCTGTAATTGACAAAACGGCTATTAACAACAAACTAACTTTGATTCTTTTATCCATTAGGTTCTCTCCAGTGGCCTTGTGTTTTCCAAAAACAGTAAGTCCCAGTATCAATAATATTTTCTTTCATACTCATATACGGAAAAAGCCCGGAGGAGTTGTAAAATTATTTCCGTTTTATGTCCGACTCCCTT
>JAIORG010000133.1 GCA_021108255.1 Anaerolineales bacterium
TTGATTAGCTTTCTGCTCCAGAATGGCAGTCACAATAAATATGGACTGCTTCGCGGACAAAAGTTACAGGGGACTGCCCCGCCAGGGTTAGCCCTGAATTTATTGAAGGGCTACGCAAAAATTCGCAGCCTAGTTGCGTAGGGGCGACTCGATGAGTCGCCCTTTTTGTGTTAGACGAAAGTGTCTTTAACTCGAATCTCAGGACAGGCTTCTAATTCTCGGGCTAGGGTAAGTAAGTCCCTCTAAAGAGGAACTTTTTCTCCATTTGTCATCCTGAGCTTGCGAAGGATCCATACTGAGATCAGGTATCAAATGTGACTGCAATTTACAAAGTTTGGTGTCTTTTTTTGAGCTCTCAATGGATTCCTCACTACGTTCGGAATGACAGATGCGTAGGGGCGACCCGGTGGGTCGCCCTTTTTGTGTTAAACGAAAGTGTCATTAACTCGAATCACCCGGGGACGGGTGAGGGAGCGCTGGAAGCTGGAGAGTTTGGATAATTAGCCACGAGAGGCATTTATTAATTTATCCCTATCAACGGATAGGGATAAGGGCAGAACAAGAGGATTTTCAAATTTTATTGATCAAAGGGAAATTTAGTCGCATTCTACTCAACAATACTCAAATTGACTTTTTGTGGGTTATTTTGTCCTTCGTCGTTGTTTAACTCGATCTACAACTCGCAGCCATCCTTCTGCAGGCTCTTCAGGTTTATCCTTGCGGTGATCATCTTTGCTTACCGCCATTGCCAAATCCTCAAAAAGAGCTCCTAATGGTTCTTCCGGATGAGAAAAAGCCGGTGGGATTCCAAAATTAATAGCTTCGACAAACTCATCAGTTGCGTAGGGAATGACCAAGTCAATCTTGCCTTTTATGTATCTTTCAATATCTTCGTTTACAATCCCATTCCTTGGAAAGGTCCAGTTAATTATTGTTTTTATATTGTCTGGATTGTATCCCAGATCAATAAATGTATCCTTGGCAATAGTGGCTGACCGCACTGATACAATTTCGGGTTGGGCGACGATAAAAATGATATCTGATAAATCCAAACCCGCCAATGTTGTTCCACTGAAATCATGTGGAAAGTCAATAACTAAATACTCGTTATTATCTTTTAAAATTGATAAAACTTTCGATACTTTTTCAGGTGTGATTGTATCTCCAACTTCTGGTCTTTTCGGGGCTGCAAGTGTTGTAACTCCACTATCATGAGAGAGAAGTGCCCCCTGAACAATGTGGTCATCAATTTCATCCAGAGGTGATTTGCATATCTCAGCCCAGGTATTTTTAAGCGGTTGGTTTAAGAACAATGCGCTCTGTCCACCGACCAGGACTAAATCAATTAGAGTAGTTGGCTGATTCCATATCTGGGAAAGGCCAATGGCTGTATTCGCCGCAATGGTTGATACTCCTGCTCCTCCGCGAAGCGAGAATACACCAATTGTTTGTGCTGATCTGCCTTCAACTTCAGTTTTATCTAATGAAACACTTCTTCGAATCAACGCAGAAACCCTGGCAACAAACTCCTTTGGCTCAAAAGGCTTCACTAAATAATCATCCACTCCCACTTCAAATCCCTTAATTTTTTGTTCCACTGAATCAAGGGCAGTAAGCATCATGATAGGTAATGATTTTCCTTCAGGTCTTGAACGAACTTCAGCACAAAAATCATAACCGTCCATCTCTGGCATTAGTACATCAGATACGATAAGGTCCGGAGAAAAATTTATTACCTGCGCAAGACCTTCTTTGCCATCGACGGCTTCAGATACTTGATATCCATTCTTAACCAATAAACCAGAAACCAGCTTTCTCATTACTGGGTCGTCATCAACTATCAAGATTTTTTTCATATTGTCCTTCACCCAAGTATAAAAATCATAAAATATCTCTACAGAATAAACAATGTTTGGCTATTTTAGACTTTCTTTCTTTTTAAGCAGCTCATCTTTTAGTTTAGGATAATCTTCCTTGCTCTTCTCTAGTAATAAAGACACTGAAGATATATCACCAGAGGCGCCTTTTTCTTCTAATAAATAGAAAATTTCGGCATATTCTGTCGCTCCAACTGTTTTACAGTTTGATTTCAGAGTATGAGCAGCCCGTTGGAAAGTGGCTGGATCATTATCTTTGAGACTTTGATCTAAGAAAGCGAATTGATTGGGAGCGTCATCTAATAATGTATCTATGATTTCGGCAATTAGCTCATTTGCCTCATCCCCCAATACTTCAATATATTGATCAAGCGCATTTGGGTCAATGAGCATTTTATCCATATTATTCCCCAATTTTTAAAATAAACTCATAGAAAACAGTTACTGATCTGATGGTGCTGGAGTAACAATGATAAATCGAATCTCACCCAAGTCTGATACTTCTCCAGGCTGGACCTGTACAGGATATTCTTCAGCCGCTCCATTGTGAGCGACTATAAATGTTTGATATCCCGAAGGAACACCCCCAATTTCAAAATACCCGTCGTTATCAGTAAATACTTCTTTTTCCATACCCAATACAAACACTTCACCTTTTAATGGGGAACCATCTTCACTGACAACCCGTCCTTTAATGGTTCCATTACTTAATAAAACATTTATTGCTCCACTATCTGACATAGCCCAAATCCATAGGGAAATCGAGATAACCGCCAGCACGGCAATAAGTATTCTGATAAACTTTTTCTTCTTTGCAGGATCCTTTTGGTTTCTCGGGATGCCCTGTTCATATTCCTTCAGAGACGGGGATTCATTAAAGCTCATCAAATTTTTCCTTTCTAGGGGATTGGGTCAACAGACACATTGTCAAAACACACTTCTGTCGCATTCCAAGTCCGGAATCCAAATCCTCCCTCACCCCAGGTATTATCCTGGGTTTGCAAGACTTGCTGATCATCCACAAAAGCCGTAAAGGTATCCCCTTGAACTATTAACTTTATATCATGAGGTTCGTTGTACCAATCATAATCGCCCGTCGGTCGATACCTTGCAGAGGGACGAAATTCTCTCCCGTTAGCTCTCTCCCGGAAAATCATTTCCCCTCTACCATATCCAGGGTCATACTGGAAGATGTAGCCATTATCTTTTTCATAGTCTGTTGAGCGAAACATTATCCCAAATCCGTTTCCTTTCGTGAGATTAGCTCCAGACAAGTTAATTTGATAATCATCACTTTGGGGAATATCCCTAAATATTTTCCCGCCTTTGTCATTACATAGTTTGCCATCATTGATATTCCATTTCCCATTAACAATTTCCCATTCATCGAGGCTGTCAAATGAATCAGTAAAGAAACTTCCTTTACAAGCATCACTCCCCAGAGTTGTAATTACATTACAGTAGACATCTCTTAACGTTACACCCATAACATCTAAGGCTCCAATTAAAAGAACAGGGATTAAACTGATTATTAATGCATACTCAAGAAATCCCTGACCTGCATTCCCTTTTTTGGAATTGATCATTTTCAATCTCCTCAATAACGGAACCGGAGCAATAATATTTTAAATATATTTTCACAATAACAGGGCAGCAGGGAATTACAAATACAGACAGGTCATGAAAAAAATTCCCGCGATACACCCATGATGCTATCTGATATTATTCCCGAATGTGAATCTATCAGATTCACACAACCACTTTTTAATAATTATATCAAAATATCCCGTCCTGGAAATTTTATTCCCTTAACGTATGTCACCAAATCCCACCTTTCTATTCGTATCTTAAGGAGACTTGATTATGCGTAGATTTGAATTCGGATTATTAATTTAGATAAAGTTAAGTCTTCTTACTCTTCCTGCCCAAAAAAGCTGCGGACGGCCTGTTTCCCGGATTCATAAAGAAGCTGGTATTTTTCACTTCCTATATCGATCTCAAAATCTGTCG
>JAIORG010000083.1 GCA_021108255.1 Anaerolineales bacterium
TGGTTTCCATTGCGAAAAATGCCAGTGCAATTCCAAAAGAAGAATTCAAGATGGCAGTATTCTCTTGATTGAAAACAGCAACCTAACCCTACTCAATAATTGAATTTTTATAATTCAAAATATAGCCGAGTTGGAATAAAGCCGTTATCCGCCAGGTTATCGGTGCTTTAGATAAGAATGCTTATCACAAGGTTATTAGAAACTTAATCTGAATATTAACCAAAGGCAATTCAACATAGGCCGGATTGCTTGTATCTCGCAGCAGGTTTATCTCGGGTGCTATGTCGAGTATTTTATTTTTTACAGCGTGTGCACTCATTTTATTAATATGTTAGCAGACTCGAAAGCGATTGCACTGGTGTATACAATCGCTTTCATATGGGTGTCTTTCCTTATTTTAACTATACTCATTTAAACTTAGTTCATATCTACTTCGGCAGACTCAGAAGCGATTGCGGATGGATTAAATCCTTTGATTAATAGCCATATCGCTAGAACTAATTCGTTCAAAACTATAGGAAGTTTCAAAATTATCAATTCAGAAATAATACCCGTTACTTCTAACAGGCTTACTAGTATTAACAATATGGCTGCAATAACACCCCACAATGATATCCATCGAGGAATGAGTTTTGATTGATACAATAGAAAATAGAAGATCATAGCAGCTATGGCAAAAATATATGCGTGCACTGTATGAATTCCTTTATGTAACTCTAGTAATAAAGTATTATGCGATAAAAATAAAAATCCAGTAACAACTAAAAGTCCACCTTCAATACTCCTGGAAACAATGTACCAAAAAGATAATTTCTTGTTGTAGAATTTAAAAATTGGAAACATTAAAACTGCAATAGCAATGACTGCAAGACCACTAATTACCTCGAGAACCATTCCTAAGGTTTTTGCTTCTGGATTGCCACTTCCAATCACACTATATGCAACTAGAATTAGTACTCCCACAATTATTGAGGTCTTTCTATGCGTATTCATTTCTTGCTCCTTGTTAGTTTTTCCGATATACGAGAACATTATCACATATAGTTTAGAAAACATATATGTAAAAGTAAAACCTAATCGGATTATATGGATGAATAATTAATAAGGTTTGAAATAAAAGCATTATCTTTGGTAATTATTGAAGAATAATATAGCCGAATAGGAATAAAGCCGTTATCCGCCACCTTTGGGCAGGCTGCAGGTTTGAATTATCCCCTCGGTCCTTAACCTCGGGGTTGCGCGATAGGCGATCGGAAATCGCCTTCGCGCTAATGCCGGGCTCATAGTCGTGATAGAAGGGTACTTATGTTTATGACAGGTATCCTTTTTTGTTTAAGAAAAGAGGGTAAAGAGAAAGTAAACAGTAAGCAGTAATCAGATTGGGAGAGAGACTTTTCGGGACTGATGACTGAATACAGAATACTTTTTCCAGGTCGAATAGCTACTTACTAATTACTACCCACTACTTACTGATTAATCCTGCCGGGCCAATATTTGTAGATGAGGGTACTTGTGTTGATGCCAGGTACCCTTTATTGTTTAAGGGGAGCGGATAGGGAAAAAGTAAATAGTAAGTAGTAAGCAGATTAAGCGGCTGGTATTATCTACAATATAAATTCAATTCTGGATTATGATAAGAATGGTTATCAAAAACGATGGAGGATAATTATTTATCCAGTTATCCTTCATTAAAAAGAAAATTAACGTTGGGTAGAATAATTCATAGGGCAATACCAATTCTTGACTATCATTACGTTGAGAGAATATTATGGACCCCAAGCACATTTTGGACCTTTACGACCAAGATCGAAAAGATGTCAGTCTCTTTGGTATGCAACGAGAAGAGACTCCTCACCTTGTGCGGCATATATCTCCCAGTGGTGAAGGGTTGATTATTTATTCCAACCTGAACTCTACTAATGTCGAAGAAGTCATTCAGGAACAGATTGCCCACTTTGAAAGCATGGGGCGCGATTTTTGCTGGGTCGTATTCCAACACGACGATCCCGCGAACCTGAAAGACCGTTTACTCGCAAACGGATTCCTAAATGAAGAACCAGAGGCGATTATGATCCTTGACATCGAAGATTTACCCCCAGTCTTGGTGAAACCGATTTGCCATGATATACAACGGATTAGCGATCCCGACAAAATCGATGATGTCCTCGCCATTCGTCACCAAGTGTGGCAAAGTGATTATTCGGCAATGGCTAAATCCCTCACCAAACGATTAATAGACGCCCCTGAAAGTTTAGGGCTTTATGTAGCCTATATAGATGGCAAACCGGTCAGCACAGCTCAAATCAGCTTCTTTCAAAAAGGGCACTTCGCTGGTCTTGTTCAGGCAGCCACATTACCCGGCTACCGGGGGCGTGGTTTATTCACCGCTTTAGTTGCGATGCGAGTTCAAGAAGCAAGGCGGCGGGGTATTCGTTTTGTAGACGCAGATGCCAGTCCTATGAGCCGCCCCATTTTAGAAAAGCTTGGTTTTCAATGGCTCACAGAAACCAATTCTTGTGAGTGGCAGATCAAACAGGTGTCAACTGGCTAATTTCCAAAAGATATTGGCCATGTCTCCAAAAATCCGCTCAACATCGCCTGCACCCGACAGCCGGACTTTACCTTTCCGGTCCCCCGTCCCCGGTCGTCCGTCCTTAACCGGCTGCGGGTGCCCTTTACCCAAAGGGTAGATGCTTCGCGAAATTCATCCGTTAGTTTGCAAATAAATGTCAAAGGAATGTCTGAAGGGTTCAGATCACAAAATTAATTTATGGCACAATACACAAAACTATTAGAAAATGAAATACAAGAGATAATGGGGAGATATGAACTTTTAGTAACCAGGTATGAGCCAATAGAACAAGGTGCAGGGAATTCAAATTATTTACTGAATACAAATCAGGGAAAGTTTGTTCTCACAATTTTTGAGATCGAACCCACTCGCGCAGCGTATATGAGTAAAGTGTTGACCCTATTGGAGAAACACGAATTTCCAGCACCACGACCGCAAAAAATGGCAAATGGCGAAGTGCTAACGAAATATCAAGAAAAATCAGTATTGGTGAAACCATATATAACAGGGTATATAGAATCTGAAATAGATGTTAATAAAGCAAAACAAGTGGGGACAGCAATAGCGAAATTGCATGAAATACCGGTACCGGATTATTTACCGGATAAACATTCGTATATAGAGATAACCTATCCTAAATTCATGGAGCAAGAAATTGATCGAAATTATAAAACCTGGGTGGGGCAAAGGTACAATTACATCATAGAGAAATTACCGTCTCAGTTACCAGTTGGGTTGGTTCATGGTGATATATTTTACGATAACGTTTTATTTGAAGATGAGAATCTCAAAGCCATCCTTGATTTTGAAGACGTGAGCCGGATATACAAGATTTATGATTTGGGGATGGCGGTTGTAGGAATATGCACCGAAGAAACAAATATTGTTATTAAAAAAGTGAGGGCTTTAATAGAAGGATATCAAGAAATCAGGTTGCTAGAAGAGATAGAAAAAGACAGTTTGCAATTGTGTATTGAATGGGCTGCAATCTTGACCTCAACATGGCGTTTTTGGAAATACAATATTGATCTGCCGGAAAAAGATAAGTCAGAAAAATATATGCAAATGGTTTCCATTGCGAAAAATGCCAGTGCAATTCCAAAAGAAGAATTCAAGATGGCTGTATTCTCTTGATTGAAAACAGCAACCTACCCCTACTCAATAATTGAATATTTATAATTCAAAATATAGCCGAGTTGGAATAAAGCCTTTATCCGCCAGGTCGCAGGCTCGATTCCTGACGGGCCCATAGAGTATACATTCATCGATGTTGGGTCATCAACGGGGCAGGGGGGT
>JAIORG010000155.1 GCA_021108255.1 Anaerolineales bacterium
CAGTCACCAAGTCACTGAGTCACTCAGTCTCAAATTGCCTTCATATTGCTTCCAATAAAACAAGGGATCATTTTACAGATAACTCAATTTCACCTTGTTTATGGGGGTACTTTCCGACGATCCCCGAATAGAACTCTCGTATGATTTCAAAATCAGCGTTAATATCACCAGTGGGTTTTATGCTGGGGCCAAGCCCACAGACTTTGTTTTGATAGTCAAGATAAGCCATCACGATTGGCACATCGGCTTTAAGCGCAATATAATAAAATCCTGTTCGCCACCGGGACGATTTACTGCGTGTTCCTTCCGGGGAAATTCCGATGATTAATTCATCGTGTTCATCAAACCTGGCAGCAATCTGATCAACCAGATTGTAATTGCCTCTCCTGTTGACAGGAATAACTCCAAATGAGCGCATAAATACTCCCAGCGGCCACCAGAAAAGAGAATCTTTTCCCAACATACGCATGGGTATGCTTTCCACAGCCATCAACATCATCACAACCATAAAATCCCAATTGGATGTATGAGGTGCGCCGATTATCACACAGCGCGATGGGGCTGGAGAGATTACATCGGTGCGCCATCCCGTTAATCGCATTAAAAATCGAGCAATTGTTTGAGCCAGGGTGGATCTTTGAATACCTAAGGCTAAAGACATAATTATTTTCCTAGTCTGGGGTGTTCTTTTTTCCTGCTAATTATATCCTATACAAATTACAAACTAATGGATAAGCTCGGCTGGAGCCGGTTTCCAGTATTCGGTTTCTACTTAATGATATGGAAAAAAGGTTTAAAGTTTAAGGTTTAACGTTTAAACCTTAAACACACTCTCCTCGTCACCTGTCCTGCGACCGAAGGGCCCTGTCCCACAGTCACCCCGTCAGTCTTTAGATGGGACCTATCCCCTTGCCCCTTTCCTTCAGGAAAGGGGAATCAGTCCCTTTCTCCTCGTCACTAAGTCTCCCAGTCAGCGTTTTAATAGGCAGTCCCATCGATAAAACTAACCAGTCTTTGTCTTGATTGACAGGTAAGCCTGTCCTATAATTCTCCTCATAATCTAGCGGCGCACTTATAAGTACAAAGGAATCGACCATGGATGTAAAAATCAAGGAAATATCCAAGCCAAAGAACCTGCGGGCATTCATCCGTTTTCCACATACTCTCCGCCAGGGAGATTCATCCTGGGTGCCAGCCCTGGATTTCGATGAGATGAATACCCTGCGTAAGGACAAGAATCCCGCTTTTGAGCACTGCCAGGCGCGGTATTTTCTCGCTATGGCAGAGGGGCGGATTGTCGGTCGAGTGGCGGCGATCAATAACCACCTGCACAGTGAAAAATGGGATCAGCCTTATTTGCGGTTCGGCTGGATTGACTTTGAGGATCACCAGGAAGTGTCGGAAGCTTTATTGGGAGCCGTTGAAGACTGGGCTGAGTCCCTGGGTAAAACAGCAGTGCACGGACCGCTGGGATTTACCGACCTGGACCGGGAGGGCATGCTGGTGGAAGGATTTGACGAACTTGCTACCCTTGCCACATCTCACGACCAACCCTATTATGCCGAACACCTGGCCCGGCTGGGCTATGTGAAGGACGTTGATTGGGTGGAGGTGGAGGTTGCCGTAGAGGGAGATCTTGATGAGAGAATATCCCGGGTGGCAGAGATTTCCAGGAAAAGATACAAGTTAAGACTTCTGGAAGCAAAGAACAAAAAAGAGCTGCTCTCTTATGCTCCCGCTCTGTTTGAGGTAATTAATGAAGCTTACAGCCATCTGTACGGCGTTGTTCATTTAACTGATAAACAGGTTGAAGCCTATGTTAAGCAGTATTTTGGTTTTGTAGTTCCTGACTTTGTGCCTGTCGTTCTGGATGAAGAGGGGCGAATGATTGCTTTCGCGATCTCGATGCCATCCCTGTCACGGGCGCTGCAGAAGGGCAAGGGCAAACTTTTCCCCCTCGGCTGGGCGCATTTGCTGTATGCCCTGAAAAAGATTGATCGGATGGATGTGTACCTGGGTGCTGTGCGACCGGAATACCAGGGCAGGGGAGTAAATGCGATTTTGATGGAGAGTCTTTATCAGGTTTATCAGAGACGCGGTATTAAGCAATTCCATGTTAACCCAATGCTTGAGTCCAATTTCCAGGTTCTTGAACAGTGGCAGTATTTTAAGACCCGCCAGCACAAACGGAGAAGAGTATTCATCAAACACCTGGTACCCGATTCTGAATAATCATAAGACCATTACCAGCAAGCGTCTTGGTTTGTCTCATCTGGAAGGAAAACGAATCTGGTAAGGATCAGTATGTTTGATTTGGATTTTGTTAATTAATTGCACTCTCGTTTTCTCTGCGGATGGTTCATCATGGAGGGAACACCTGCTCAGGCAAAGTTATTAATGAAACCTTGAAGACAACCAAGGTGAAAAGGAAAAAACGATGAGTAAAAATATCTGGTTAGTTCTATTGACTGTGGTAGTTATCAGCCTGGCAGGCTGCGTCCCAGCAGATACCCCGCCTTTAGAAACAGTTGAAGAGGAGACATCAACGGCAGCTGTTATGCCTGAAGCGCCGCCGGAGTATGAAATCACTCTAACTGAGCGATCCGATGATCCAGGACAAATAGATGTCAGCGTGGTAAATCTGCTTGATGACCAGGAGGTTTTTTTCATCACCCTTGAGAATGTGGATATCGATCACTACCATGGGGCTGAATTTGTCAATAACAACCTGTACATTATTAAGACCAATGGCAGTGATGAAGAAGGGTGGATTAATGAATTATGGAAATTTTCCAGTGAGGAGGATGGCCTTCTGTTGTATGCTGCCGAGGGAGTAGATTTCAGGGTTGCCCCGGATGAAAGCTATATCGTTACCATCGAATACGGACCAGCTGATTTTGGCGATGATCAATTGATATTCCTGGACAAGGAGGGCAGCCCCGTTCAATCATTACTGCCGGGTAACATTGAGGAATCCCATGACGGACCCAGCTGGATGCTTGATCTGGGAGAGTGGTCGAGTGATGGAAGCTTTTTCTGGGGAACCTATCAGCTGGCCTATAAACCGATTTTTTTCTACCAGGTAAATGTAGAGACCTGGGAATTGACCGTGTTTGATATTTCTGATTTGCCTTTACAGGCTGAATATGCCTTAAATCCCAACACCGGGCAGTTATTGTACAGCGATTTACCGCCCTTCATAGACATGAGTAGTTATGTCTTTTTTACGATAAAACAAACTCCGGTTAACTTGTACCTGTATGATTTTAATCAGGGCAACCAACAACCTGTTGCCGTCGTCGTGGCGCAATCTTTTAGACCTGAGTGGATCAATGACGAGGTGTTTGCCTATCGCGACCCGGTGGGGCGGGGGCGGATACACTACAACTTGGCTGAGGGGATCTCCACGCTGGTTCCCAGTGAGAAAGTAGAGGAAATTGAAGTGTACCCCAGGATCATCCCGGTGGAGTTTGAGACAATTATGGATAGCTTAATGGAGACAGGTCCAGAGATCATGCTGCCTCCAGAATTGCCCGTGGAGGAAGGTTATCCCCCGGTAGCTCCTCGGCTCTCAATTACTTCTGGAAGGGGAAGATACTGGGTTGTTCTTGATCTGGGGGAAGATTGCCAGGGTTCCCTGGCTTGTAATTATGGAAGCCTGGCTGCCCGGAAAATAGGAGCTGGCGGCGGTGCTGAGGTTTCACTGATGCCTTTCTGGAGTGAAAATCAAAACACTTACATTCGTCTGGCTCATGATATCACTGGTTATTATGTCGACCCAGCCTGGTGTAAGAATTGCCGTGATGGCGAACTTTATTGGATTTTTAATAAAACAGAATATAAGGCCAGT
>JAIORG010000073.1 GCA_021108255.1 Anaerolineales bacterium
ATTCCAATATTAAATTCTTCGTTATCGTATATATAAGGTAGTTCGAAATACTGAGTCTCTATTCAAAATGTAGAATTGTGTCCCAAAGGGTTTGACGACGTACAGGTTAAATCCTCTTTGAAAATCCCCATGATATATTTCCTGATCATTTCTTATTTATGATTTCCGCATTGAGGAGATGGTAGCCATCCGGTGTTTCCTCAAAGGAAGCGATTAGTTGGGCTGAAGCAAGGAGTTCGGAAGTTGAGACTGTGAAAAGAAAAATAACAGGTTCTCCTGTAATGAGAGAATGGGCAACTGTCTGATCATTTGTGCTGATTCGACCATAATTTGCACCAGTCGCTCCTCTGAGAATCAAGATTTGATCATTTGTAGACGCTGAGTAAGCGAATGAGTTAAAAGTTTCACTATTGACAGTCAAATTGAGATTGATTGGCTGGTCAAGTGGTTCTCCAAAATACCTGAAAGCAGACAGGAAGGCTAGATTCTTCACTTCGCTGTAATCATCATTCAAAGGATCGTCGGATGTTAAGGTTGGATCGCAAAATAGCCAAAAAGAAAGCAGGAAATCTCCGGACCTGACGGTACCTCCGGCGAGAGCCGGTGCCTTGATTTGCTCGTTTACACCCAATGGCAGGTGTGGCATAAGAAGGCTGTTACCATTTATGCAAGCGTGTTTCGACAGGGATACGCGCGTCATGGGGAGATCCTGCTTAGTACTTGAACACGCAGCGATGAAGGGGATCCACACGAGCAAGGCCAAGAGGATAATTCTTCTAATCAGCAGCCTGTATTTTAAAAGCATGTAATCCTCCTAGAAGTACTATCAAATAAGCAAAATCTTGTTTTTTGATGAAATTTCTGGTTGGATTTCCTTGTTATTTAAATATACTTCAGATAGTATTGCGTTTTACCTTTGTTAATGCAATGTATAAATTGCGTTATTCAATAGATATTACTTACGAATTATTACCTCCTCTTTATGCGAGGGAATGGAACAATATTATGCAACCTTAGTATACAACTAAAGGGTCTCCTTACTATTTCTCCGAGGTCAGCCCGACCTCGGAGGTCATTTTAGGATAGACCTTGCGCTCTGGTTGGAAGGTTTTATTCCTTACCAGGAAAGATCCGTGATGTAATCAGGAACAAGTGCATTGAACAACTCCCTTGTATCACCGAAATTAATATTCAATGTATAGAGCGTTAGGAGCAACCTCTCAGGTGTATTTAACTCACCAGTGGGTACCATCTCGCCAGTAATGACCGCCAGCGATTTCCCATCGGGTGACCAGGCGATACTATATGGATGAAGATTCGTCAGAATGGGTTCATGGAGGTTGCTCCCATCCAGGTTGATGGCGTAGATGGCGTTTTGCCCCGGGCCGTATTCGCTGATGGAAAGGAAGGCGATCTGGCTGTCGTCCGGCGACCAGGTAGGACTATGGATGAACCAACCGGTTTCGGTGAGCTGATAGGGGTTGGAGCCATCGACATCCTGGATGTGGATCTCGGCTGGGCTGTCAGCATCATAAGGGTCTGTGCGTACAGTATACGCGACTCGGGTACCATCGTGTGATAGGCGCACATTATCTCCTGAAAAATTCCACCCGTCCAGAGGGTTGATCTCTCCCGTGAGGACATTGACAGTTTGCCATTGCCCCTCATTATTCACCATCGCGATTCGATTTCCGTTAGGAAGCCAGATCGCTCGCCAGGCGTTAAAATATGAGTCTGATGTGAGCTGGCGGTCATTACTCCCGTCCTTGTCCACGATGTGCAGCTGCAATGACCCTGAGCGATACGACAGATAGGCAATCTGGGATCGATCAGGAGACCAGGAGGGGGACATATTCTGGCCATCCCTCGTCACCTGGCGCGGATCTGATCCGTCCGGGCAGATGGCGAGGATGTTGGATCCTGGGCCACCCCTGGAGCGGAAGGAATAAGTAAAGATCATCTCCTCGCAAGCCACCTGCCCAGGTTCTGTAGGGCTAGGAGCCGTGGAACCAGCAGCTTCCTTTGGGTCTGGTGCTGTCCCCTCAGAAATCGGGGGTTCAGCTCCGCAGGAAGCTGCCAGATGGGATAGCATGAAGAGTAAGGCAAGGAGAAAGGTTTTCTCTTTCATGTTGTGCCTCCTAAAGTGTTCTAACATTATTTATCCTGGCCCCGCGAGTGATGAAATTTGACGGGCATGTTGATAGTGTCTACATTATAAGTGTTGACCTGCTAGGACCAGCGGGGGCAATTGAACAGAAAGTTACGGTTTCAAAGTGGAAATATACCGATAACCGTAACTATTTTCGTAAAAATCCCTAAAATTCATCAATAAAATAGAATCTGTGAGGGAGAACATGTTTATGTGGCAATAGAGAGATACGAGATAAGGCCTCATTGTCAAGCTCTTCTCCTTGTTGTCTGAGATTTTCAACAATGTCGTTGATTTTGATTGTGTTCCAGTAGAGAATGGCATTTGAAACAAGACTTAAACAGCTGGCTTTGTAAAAAGGCGCAGTTATTACATTAGAACGCGCAAATTGCGCAAGTAAATGGCAATCTCCAAACCGTAACTTTCTGTTCAATTGCCCCCGCTGGTCCTTATTGGTCGCGCCAATAAGGGTATATACCTCCATCAAGCAATTTAACTTCCTCCCCAGTCGAAACATCCAATTTGAAGATACTGTAATCATTTATTTTTGAACAGCTCCCTTCGCATATAGGCACCATGCATTTATGGTAAATAAGCCATTTTCCATCTGGTGACCATTGTGGTGCTGGTGGGACATTCTCAAAAAGCGATTTGGTACCTGACATCCTTGAATCATATTCAACTAAATGTGTGGTTGTTAAATCTTGGAGCGAAATTATATAAATGCCATCGAACCATGTATAGGCGGCAGATTTACCATCCGGAGAGAGGGCCGCGTTTATTCCTTGTCCTATGCTCTCAACTTCATTGGATTCTTTATTCCACAACTTCATTGTAAATCCATAAGGGTTGTAAGATACTTGAGTATAAAGAATGAAGGTACCAGATGAAGAAACCGAATAACTATGAATTGTCTGTTGTTCATCAGGGTAAGAATACTCGACATCCACATATACACTTACCTCTTTGCACTTTTCAACATCAACAAGAACTATTCTTGAATAATTATCAAGCAATATTGCCTGTTTTGGATCATGTAATGTTGATGGGATCCAGCCAATTTGCCACTTACGCCAATTACATATAGAAGTAGTTCCAACATCATTCCAGATTGATAGATATCCTGAGCGATTGTGCGTATATCCCGAATCTCCTGGGGCCTGACGGAATAGTAGCGTCTTTCCATCAGCAGACCATGTAGGTTGGGTTACAAAGAAATCAGTGTTAATTATCTCGGCTGATGATCCATCGGCATTAATGAATCCTATTTTGGGATTGTCTACATCACTAGCTTGGTAAACTATATGCCTATCAGGAAATCCTTGTGTTTGTGTCTTTGAGCAACTTATTAAAACAATTGAGGAAATGACCGCAAACGATATCAAAGCGATACATTTCTTCATAATCTGTTTATCCTTGACATACACCTAACGGATGAGCTCACCCGCCTAAGATAATTTGATTATACTTGCGCTGCCGGTCCACAAAGGTCGGGTGGAGCGTGGGTTAGGCCAACAATTCGTCTTAATCCTTGCTTGATGGAGTTGAAAAATCATCGACTA
>JAIORG010000124.1 GCA_021108255.1 Anaerolineales bacterium
TTGTTACAAAAATTTGAGCAAGCTTGTGCTCCCACAGATGGCGCAACAAATCTAAAGAATTCGGATGAATGGGTAGCCCTAGTAAAAGAACAAGATATTAACACCCGCAGTATGATTGCTATCAATGTCCAAGGTGAGATAACGATTGTTGGTTGGTTTGAGGTTGACGAGCGAATTGAGAGCGTTTTGTCCTTTCTTGAGGGTCGGGTTCATCCTAGTTTTCGAGGACAAAGATACGGCACGGTGTTACTGGACTGGCTAGAATCGAATGCAGGGTTACAGATGAGAACTGTGGCGAATGGGCGCCCCTGCATCTACCGTATTATGTTTTATGACCGTGCGCCTGATGCCTCCGCGCTATTTAAAAAAAGGGGTTACGCGCTTCAGTACGTTGAGCAGGAAATGCACCGAGATTTAAGGCAACCTTGGCCTGATATCAATCATCAAGACCTGACATTCGAGCCTTGGACAGCAAATAACAAGCCTGACTTTTATACTGTATACCAAGCGGCTTTTCGCACTCGTTCAGATAATCTAATGCTGGCTGATTCCTGGCATCATCACTTTGCTAACCCTAATAGTAACGATTATCAACCAGATTTATCGCTTCTGGCTCGTCAATCAGGTGATCCTGTTGCCTATGCAGTTATTCATGCTGAAGAATCATCTGCTGGTTCAGGGTCTAAATTAGCCTGGATTACACAAACAGGGGTCCATGTAGATTATCGACGACAAGGTATCGGCGCTGCCTTACTCACAGAAACGATGAAACATCTGCACAGCGCAGGTTATCAATGGGCTAAATTGTCGGTAAATGTGAATAATCCTGTCGCAAAAAGTCTGTATGAGCATTTGGGCTTTTCGTTAGTCGCTAGTTTTACTATGTACCATCGAGCGCTAAATGCGTGACAAGCTGAATTTCGGCAAATTTATCGGATTACGTCTGGGTCTTGCTCAAACGAGCGTGTTTGGGCAGGAGCAAAAGGCCCCCTAACCCACGCTCCACCCGACTCTTCGACTGCGTTTGTCCTGAGTGAAACAAAGAGGAATCGAAGAGCTTCGCGAAGCTCATCCGTTGGGCGGTGTACAAAAGAATCGAAAAAGTAGTGGAGAAGATTCATGCAGAAAAACAAGTTGCAAGATTCACAGCATTTCACCCTTAAACATTTAGCCAGTGGTGTTTACGCATGTATCCATAAATCAGGAGGGGCAGCATATTCAAATGCCGGGATTGTTGATCTTGGTGACAGAACCATTGTGGTGGATGCTTTTGATACTATGGTCGCTGGACGCGACCTTCGTCAGACAGCCGAAGTCTTATTTGGGCGCCCAGTCGATAGGCTCATTCTCACCCACCCTCATAGTGACCACTGGATAGGCGCTTCTGTCTTTGATGAAACAACGAGACTGCTGGCCAACAAAACAACTCGCAAGATAAGTAAAAAGTGGGGAGCAGGGATTGTAAAAGATTTTAAAGATCGGGGTGCGTGGGAAGAACGGATCAAAGAAATGGAAGGGCAATTACAAACTGAACAAGATGAGCATGTGCGCGTCAGTCTTGAAAATTCCATTATTCGCACTCGTTATGTCATGGCTGAAATGGCGAAATTCCAACCTCGTTACGCCGATCAAGCATTCGATGAAACAGTAACATTCCATGGTAGTAAACGAATTGTTGAGTTTCGCTCATTGGGTCGTGGACACTCGGAGGATGATGCGGTCTTGCTTCTCCCCCAAGAAAGGATAGCATTTATTGGGGATATTGGTTTTTTTGATACGCAACCTTTCTTAGGGTTCTGTGATATCGCTCTTTATCGAAAGCAAATGCTTTTCTTCCAAGATTCTGATTATGATGTGCTGGTTCCTGGTCACGGCCCAGTAGGTGGCCGAGATGATATCGCATTGCAACTCGAATACTTGGATGTGATGGAAGAACTGATAGTCAATGTGGTACAGCGAGGCGGCTCGTTTGAAGAAGCTATGCAGATTACATTGCCCAAGCCTTTTAGTAAATGGTTGTTCGGAGGTACGGGTAAGTTTGAAACCAATGTGCGTTACTTATTTGCGCATTTTGGCGGCGAGTTGCCAAAAGAAGAATAAAACGAACACCGCCTGAACCGTAACCTGCTTCGCAGCAGAGGACCAGGCGCGAAATGCAAAGCTTGGTTCTGAATAAGCAGCAGTTCCAGCTAACCACCGCTCCACCTGACTCTTCGACTGCGTTTATCCTGAGCGAACCCCGAGCACTTCGCTAAGCTTGTCCTGAGCGAAGCAATGCGAAGTCGAAGGGCTCTGCATAAACTCCGCCGAGGGGGGAGTCGAAGGGCTCTGAGCGGGTGCCCTAAAGGATGCTTCGCAAAGCTAATCCGTTAAGTCGCTAAGGATTATATGTTTTGAGGGTAAATACAGAAATGAGTAAACTTCAACTTGAGACGCCACGACTGTACCTGCGTTTAATGCAATTATCAGATCTCGATGACCTCCTGAAAATCTTCGGGGACTCAAAGGTTATGGCTTCATTTGACACTGTTCCTTTCAATCGCGAGCAAATGGAGAACTGGGTGCAAAGGAACCTAGAACATCAAAAAGCACACGATTACGGTCTGTTCTCGGTAATACTGAAATCTGAGGGAATCTTAATTGGAGATTGTGGACTTGAACATATGGAAGTGGAAGGAGATCTTGCAATCGAACTTGGTTATGATTTCCAGAGCGATTACTGGAATCAGGGTTTTGCAACGGAGGCTGCCTCTTCTATTCGTGATTATGCTTTCGGTGTGCTTAATCTCACAAGCTTGATTTCCCTCATACGAGTTGGAAACGAAGCGTCTAAGCGTGTATCTGAGAAAATAGGGATGCGATTCGTCAATGAGTTTACTATGAATGGAATTCAATATTGGAAATATGCAATTGAAGGCAGATCCAACAAATATATATAAAGTGACCTAACCACCGCTCCATCTGACTCTTCGACTGCGTTTATCCTGAGCGGGTGACCGGGGACAGAGGACCGGAAAGAGAATGCTCGGCTGCGGGTGCCCTTTACCCGAAGGGCTCAGGATGCCTGTCCTGAGTGAAACAAAGAGGAATCGAAGGGCTTCGCGAAGCTCATCCGTTAAGATTTTTATCAAATTTTCAATACTTCATGAGGAATGATGGGTAAAGACGTAATCAAGGACGAGACTCCAATAATCTTTTTGGCGATGTTCTGGGGTGGTGGTGGGCCGTACACGATCTCACAGGTGATCCATGTCTACGACTGGATCAACAGAGATATTCCAAGCAGGGAAGATCTTGAGGTAGCATTTAACACACTATTATCATTAGACTTCATTTCATTGAAGGATGATAAGTTTACAATTCAACGGAAAATCGGAAATGACTTTGATGAATTTAGAAAGAAAAAGCGTATAAATAAGTTCAAAACTGCGAGATTGTACTTCGAACAATATCCTCTGCCTACTGATATCCCAAATGTAATTAGTATTTCGCAAGAAAGATATGCCGAAGAGTATGCCAAATATTCCAAGGCATTCGAATCCTAGTAAATCGCTGCAACGGACGCTGGGGTTCGTGCCGCGAAGCTCATCTGTTAGCCTAAAATGGAGAATAATCATGAAAATTTTTGCATTAGGAGGCTATGGCAAAGT
>JAIORG010000176.1 GCA_021108255.1 Anaerolineales bacterium
GACCAGGATGATGCAGGAGCAGTACAGTCGCGTTTACTTGCCGATTACATAGACGCGGGCGGACCAGACGCCGAAAGGGCCCCCGCAGGTAACCAGGGTCACCCTTTCATCTGGTGTTGGTCCTAAATATTTGAGATGTTTTTGAAGCTCAGCAGCGGTTTTATAAACCCAGGGGACTTCGATGACTTTCTTTACCTTGTAGTGATGTTTGCTCCCATCTTCCGTATAAAGGATAATTTTATCCTCGGGGCGCAGTTTTTTCAAGTTCACAAAAACGCCTTCCCAGGCATACCACCCTCGATTGTAGTTATGTCCCACCAAAACGATATTGCTCCCATCCCCGGGGTTTACTGAAGTGATCACCTGGCCCACCAGGTCCAGCCGGTTTCTAGTGGCGAACAAGGAACTTGTGTTGTACTGAATTTGTCCGCTGTTATCCACGTATTGTTTTAAGGGGACCACTGACCTGTCGACATCAATGTTCGGAATGACCAACCGGATGACAGGGCCCGCACTTGGGACCGGAGTAGGAGTTGGTGTAGGGGTTGGAGTAGGCGTAGGGGTTGGGGTATAAGGTTTATAAACCAATGGAGAAAACACATCATCTGTGACGTTCTTCGCGGTCCTGATGGAGGACATCTGAGGAAGTGGAAGACTAACCTCAAGCGCAGATACTAAATAATTTTCATCATCCCGCTGAATGGATGCCAGGATTGGCTTGACAGAAACCAGCGCCGCCCAGAGAAGTAATAACCCTCCGGTTATCATTAGTAGATCGTAAAACCAACGGCGCCTATGAAATTTTCGCAATGAATTCTTCAAATCTTGACCACTTGATAGAGGTTTATAAGGTCTGTTATTATGAGCGTTAAATGAGTTGTCCCCTCCATGGTTGGGTGATAAACCATGGAGAACACAATATATCCAGAGTTGACACTGCCTGCGCCAGCATAGGTCTAAGGCGCAGGCAGTTATTCTATATTAAATTGCGGTTGCGGTTATCTTCCGGCGCAAAAATATTCCAGCGGCCAGCATTCCCGCCCCAGCCAGGGCGACTGCGCCAACGATATAAGGTGTAGGCACATCAACTCCTGTATAAGGGGGAGCCCCGGCATAATCAGTGGAGGATGTGACCCGGCAATCGTCAGAACTATACCAGGTTACGACCTTGTAGGTGTAAGAACTGGGGAATATCTGGTAAAGGGAACCACCGAAATATATGTCACAGATCGAGTCATCGATCACAGATTGCAGCTGTTCCTCAGTGCTGCATGCCCAGGGGTTATCATAGCTGCCATCGCCGCCTGTAGTGACACTGGTGCTGCAGTAGAACACACCAGCAGCATCGACTTCTCCAGGGACCAGGACAATGAGCATTGCTGCAACAATTGTGATGACTAGTACAATTTGAAGCTTTTTCATTATTACACTCTCCTTCTAGATGGATTTAAAATTTTTATATCCACAGTTATTTGAATTACCATAAGGCATTGGTGTCAAAGATGCCTCCTTTCCAAATGATACCTGAATTTGGATTATTCCAGTACTATCTGCAAGAGCGTGTCTGCTAAATTATGCAGATCAGGATCAGATCCCGTTTCCACAACATATTGATATTCAACGGCAGCTTCTGCAGGTCTATCGAGAGCCTCCAATGTCAATCCGATAAATAAACGTGTAGTGGGGTCTTCCGGGTTTACATATCGAGCCGCATCAAGATACAGTATTGCCAGGGTCGGGTCCTCTTCCAGCAGCGAGACCACCCCTAAACCTTGCAGGGCCAGCGGATGTCGAGGACTTTCCAGTAAGATTTCTTCCCAGGCTTCACGAGATTCTTCCAGCCGGCTTTGATAGAGAATAATTCCAGCCCAGGCTGCTTTGGTATCCAGCAAGGTAGCGTCCAAATCCAGTGCTTGGTGGTATGCGTTGGCAGCAGCCTCCCACTGCTCTAGCTTATAATATGCGTTCCCTAAATTGCGGTAGGCGTCGGTATTTTGCGGGTTCAGTTTAAATGCAGCCCGAAAATGATATACAGCCTGATCAACAGCATCCTGCTCCAACAACAAAACGCCCAGGTTATTGTGGATCCGGGGCAGGTACTCATCCATGGTGATGGCTTGTTGATAGGCCTCGATAGCCTCTTGTCCTTTACCCTGAAGAACTAAGATATCAGCCAGATTTCCATAAGCCATGGCTGACTCTGGCTGCCAGCGAATAACGATTCGCATATACTTTTCAGCCAGGTCGGGTCGTCCTGCCTCTACAAGCTGATCAGGGAGCGAGTTGTTGGCATTCTCAAGCAGCATTGGCCCAAGAATGAGCACAAACATGGCTAGAGATATGGCTATAACTGGCAATGTCCAACTCGCCTTTTTAAAACGCGGTATCCTGGTGTTAATAGTCCTTGTTAGAGGTGGAGGACTGGGAGCCAGCCAATCAGAGCGATGTAAAACCCACAATACCGTTTCTGTTTGTGTGGTTATGGTGAATGCGCTTGGCTTTCCAAAGCGGAGCATCTCACTCCCAAAGTGTTGCCCGGTTGTGAGCGTCCGGGTTTGGCTGTGAGTGTTTTCCAACACTGCCTCCCCGCTTTCTACAATACCCAGAAATTGCCCCGACACACCTTTTTTGATGATATTTGAACCGGGTTCAAATTCAATTCTTTTTAGTTTCGATTCCAGGTAACGTCGTCGTCTTACTGGCAGTTCCCCAAAAAAGCCAATATTCATTCGATCTGGAATGGTTGTTGTATCGTTCATAATCCCATTTTTCATGCAGTACTTAAACCGGAAAATTCTCACCCTGCATCCCAATCTACCAATAGAATGTATTTTATCCCTTAGTTCAATTCTAACAAGAAGATATAAGGAATACTTATAAGATTTGTTAAGAGAAAAGAGAGGAAGGATGTCAATCCTGTCAGACCCTGCTGTGACTCGTTCAGTTTTCCGCTGGAGAGGGATTCCAGCAGAGCAATCAAATCGCCGGTATTACCTTTGTCGTTTGTCTCTTCACTATAGTTTTTCATTGAGTGCGACATTTTAAAGTGGCAAATAATGAAAAAGTTGACAAAGAAGTCTGATTTATGATATTATACAGGCGAACGTTCGCCCAAACAGGATGAGTTAGCGAATGAAAAATCGAGTCACCCTCAAAGATGTGGCAAAAGAAGCTGGCGTAAGTTACCAGACAGTTTCCAAAGTCCTGAAAGGACAGGGAAATGTATTAGCTGCCACAGAAGCCCGCATTCAAGCAGCTGTACAGGAATTGGGCTATATCCCTAATGTCAGGGCTCGTAATCTGCGAGAGCAGCGAAGCTATCTTATCGGCTATTCTTGGCAACCTGAACCGCCCGACCTTTACAACCCTATTTTGGAAAAATTCCTCCGGAGCATCATCGAGGTAGCTGAGCGTCAAGACCACCACATTCTGACTTTTGCTTGGCATCAAAAAGATGACCAGTTAGAGAAATGCCGCAGTCTGACACAATCAGGGCATGTTGACGGTTTGATCCTTTCTTCGATTGACTTTGATGACCCCCGTGTGGCTTACCTGATTGAACAAGATTTCCCTTTTGTAACTTTCGGCCGGGCTAATCCAGAGTGGGATTTTGCCTACATAGA
>JAIORG010000192.1 GCA_021108255.1 Anaerolineales bacterium
GAAGGGGGCATGGTGGAGGGCATCTGCGAATATCTCACAGTCGATCAGGATGGCGATCCCTGGATGCAGGGCGTGGATGGCCCCTCGGTATATCATAACCAGGATTGGATAGTCTTTACCATCGAGGGAGTCGGTTTTGATTACGACTCACCTCAGGGCGCCTATACCGCACCGAATGGAACGGTCTGGTTCGCCTATGGGGGAGAAGGCATGCTGTGGTTTGACGGCACCTATTGGCAGCGGGCCAAGATCCCGCCCAAGGATTTCATGCTCTCCTCTACTGGGAAGGCCTGGCTGCTCCAGGAAGGGGGATTCTCGAGGCCGGATGGACTGAGCGAGTACAAATATGGCATCCACTTGCACATTGATTTCGAGAGTGGAAGCGATCCAGTCTTAGTTAAAGGCTGGCATTGGAATCTGCCTTTTCACGGCGAGATGCCAGTGGACAAAATCTCTGAGATGTACGCTGGTATCAACAATGATCTCTGGATGATCTACAAAGAAGGGCTGGTGCACCTGGCCGGCGGTACTATGGATCTGATACCCATCAAAGGCATGACTTCTGCCTCTGCCATTAATGACCTTGAAATCTCCCGAACCGGTCAGATCTACCTGGCCTTCGATGATGGGATCTACAAATTTACAGGGGATCAAACCCAGCCCCTGCTGGCCGAATCAGAGCTGATCGGCAACAACATCACCAGGCTGGTAGTGGATACCAACGGAACGCTCTGGTTAGTATCCAACCGCGGACTGCAGAGCTTCGATGGCGAAACCTGGTCCAGGCCCGACCTGCCCGCGGGTGTTGTTTACGATATGGCACAAGGTCCTGAGGGAGTAATCTGGGTTGCCCATTATCCCTATATCTCCCGCTGGGATGGAAGCAGCTGGGAAAGCTTCAACAGCCAAGAGATAGAAGCTTTACCAACCAGTCATATCAGCGATTTGTATGTTGACGCCGATGGTATGCTCTGGTTGGGATATGACAGCGATGGTTTCGTTTCCTTTGATGGTACAGACTGGACTTCTTATCCTCCAGACGAGGAATCTGATATTGGTTCGATAATTAACATCGCCCGGGATCAAACCGGGACGATCTACCTTATCACGCGCTCCGAAGGAAAGTACTATCTATCCTGGCAGGACGATCAAGGCTGGGAGAGTCAAGAACTGAATACTTCCGCCGCAGCTATCATGCGCCATCCGAACGGCAAACTATGGCTCCTGCTGCGCGACGGAGAGCTGTATGCCCTTGATAATGGAAAAATGGAACCGACCGGAATAGAAAACCCGGCCCCGGAAGCCTCGATGTATGACCTGGTCTTTGGCCTGGACGGCAGTATCTGGCTGGCCACAAATCAAGGAGCATTCCGCTACGATGGTCATGTCTGGGAATCCTATACAGCAGCCGATGGGCTGCGGGGGAATAAAGTCAACACTCTGGTAACTGGTCCCGATGGAGCCGTCTGGTTCGCCGGTTCTGACCTTACCCGCCTGGGCCCCCCGTAGGAGATGGACATATGATCAGGAAACTAAATAAGGATAACTGCTATCCAGGCAGAGCGTTGCATTGACATCGGAAAGGTCGTTGGTTCGAGATCTCCAACATACTTGTATTGGTGTCGCGGGATTGCGATAGCATACTGGATCATCCCCTTCTCTCAGATGTCCACCAACGTCCACTTAAAAATCATCTAGTCAGACCAGGCTCAAGGGCAGATGCAGTAGAGGGCCGTGGTCGCACCTGTGCTCATCGTGCCTCCGGCTGCCTCGCAAGCTTCCTTGTCTAGATCCGCTGTACATTTTTCCTCTGAAGGCTGCAGTTCAGGAATGGTTAGATTGAGCTGGGCGAAGACCGGGTCTTCACACTCATTCAGGTAGAGAAAGAAATCAGCAGCTGATCCCGGCATATCGGGAGCAACTGTAAACATGCAGTAAAGGCGATCATCAAATCCCTGCAACCCACAGGAATATGCTTCGATATTTCCAAGCAAGGCGCTGTACTCGCAGGGTTCAGGTATGTCCGGGGATTCTACCCCAAGACAAGGGACTCCACCACCAATTTTTAAATATATCGGCAGGGTCATGGTCTCTTCCGGGAGAGGGAGCAGAATTACTGAGATATCCAGTTCCTCAAAGATAATGCAGCGTGGTAAAGATGAGAATTCCGCTTCTGATGAAGGTGTTGGTATAGGTGTAGGTGTTGGTGGTTGTGGTGGTAATGGTGGAGGTGGAGGGGGCGGTGGGCTGGTGACCGTTTCGGTGGACGAGGTTTGCGCCATTACGACAGGTGTGTTCTCCCCTTCTCCGGGTTGGGGAAAATTGGGCAATATACTTCTGGTATTGAATATCAAATTAAATACAAGCCACGCGGTCACTCCCAGCATAGCTGCGGAACCGCCGTACCCCATTACACGCCGAATCTTACGCCCCGAGCTTTGGTCAGGACGCCACCCCTGCATTCCACTGGTCCGTTGGAGAATACGTTTGGCAAGTGCGTCCGGTGGCACAACTGGGATAAAGGCGCCAAAAAGAAGGGATTGGCTAACCAGCCATTGCTTGCGTTGTTGACAAACCTCACATTCCTTGAGGTGTTCTTTGACAAGACGTTCCTGGTCAAAAAGGTCTTCTTCATCATGTAATGCATGCAGCAGTCCGGCAACTTCTTCACATTCTCCAGCAGGATCTTCCAACAGCAGCTGGATACCGTAAATCTCCTTGAAAGCTGCCCGTGCCCGGTGAAGCAGCACCTTGACGTTTGAGATGGTGATGTTTAATATCTCGCCTATCTCGGTATAGCTGAACCCATTCAATTCACGAAGAACGAGGATTTCCCGGTGCGGCACACTCAGCTGGTCCAGCGTGTTTTTTACACGGTCTGCTGTTTCTCTCAGCAGGGTTTCTTTTTCAGGGCTTGGATTAGCTGATATCACGTGTTCGCCTTCCTCGAGCGAGTCAACCTCACGTTCCTTTCTGATGAGATCAATAAAATAATTGTGTGCCAATCTGAAGATCCAGGTGCGGAAATTCCAGGGGGAGCCAAAGCGGTCCAAATTGGTATGTGCCCGAATAAAAGCCTCCTGAGTTAAGTCCTCTGCCATGGCTGGATCACGGCAAAGCGTCAGGGCATAGTTATAAACAGATTGAAAATACCGGTAAAACAAAGTGGTAAATGCTTTGCGATCGCCCTTAGCAGCTTTTTGCACAAGCCGTACATCTGGGTTGCTTGGTTGAGTCATAATGTCCCTTAATTAATAAACGACAGATCAGGCAATAATGTTACATCTGAATATTCATTTATCTTGTTTAACCTGACACGTTGGAAATGAACTATGTGCCCACACCGATTAAATTCCTGGCAGAAACTGCCAAGAATTACTGAGAAAGTAAAGGAAATCTCAAATGGAGAAGTGAAAGTGATAAACCTCCAGACATTGTTAATTGGCTGAACTAGATATTATTGGTAAATTTATAACAGGTAGCTCTGGGTCAGAATCTAGTGGTTACAATCAACAACATATACGGCGGTTATTGAGCAAGGGTATATTC
>JAIORG010000123.1 GCA_021108255.1 Anaerolineales bacterium
GGGTAATGTGGACCACAATGATTGGACGGCAATATTTCAGGAACTCGATGTCAGGACCTTCAATACAACCGAAACCCTTGATTTGGGGTCAATAACCCTGACCGGAATTAGCTGGTTGGATTCGGAAAATCCGAATTTGGTTATCCCGGGTTCGGATGAATACCATATCGTATTGGGACATTCTCCCAATTACAGCCTTGGTGAGATAGATGCAGACTTGCTTTTGGCGGGTCATACCCACGGTGGTCAGTTCCAATTGCCCGGAATTGGTCCTTTATTAACAATCTCTTTGGTCCCGAGGAGTTGGGCGGCAGGTTTAACCGAAATTAAACCAGATCAATACCTGCTGGTCTCCCGCGGAATCGGGCTGGAAAGGGGATCTGCACCACGGATGCGCTTTATGTGCCGTCCGGAGTTGGTGATCCTTGAAATAAAGCCGGCTCAATAAAAGTCTGCTCAGCTTTTAAATTATCCAGTATACTTGGGTTGTTATTTAGATTTATACGCACCAATAGGAAATCCCTTGAAATCAGACATTCGTGTTCCCGGCTGGGCATTTAATAAGTATCGAGAAGGATACCTTTTGATGCCCACATTTATTGTTTTGCTTACATTGATCGGAGCAATATACGCACCGCAGGCGCTTACCATAGCGCTTTTTGTATTTTGTTTAGTGATTTGGGGTTTGGTACTGTACTTCTTCCGGGATCCCGACCGGGAAATTCAACATTTACCCCACGTTGCCGTAAGCCCGGGAGATGGTATTGTCACGGATATCACAACATACAGAGAAAAAGAATATCTGGATATGGATTTTATTCGAATCGGGATATTTTTATCGATATTTGATGTTCATGTGCAGCGTGCACCTTTAAAAGGTGAAGTTGATTTTGTCACTCACCAGAAGGGTAAAAACCATCCCGCCTTCAGCCCGGAAGCCTCGCTGGAGAACGATCAGATTGTAATGGGAATCAAGACCAAATACGGGATGATTATGGTTAAACAAATCTCAGGTATTTTAGCCCGAAAGTGTATCAATTTTGCGGGAGTAGGAGATCAAATCCAATCCGGGCAGAGATACGGTTTAATTAAGTTTGGATCCAGGGTTGAACTTTTTTTACCCCCTGATGCCAAAATGTTATGTTCTGTGGGGGATAAAGTAAAAGGCGGGCTGACGCCAGTCGCAGAGATGAAGGAAGTAATTATTCAATATGAACAATAAAATCCGCCACAATATACCAAATTCTTTGACCTATTTGTCCCTGGCGTGCGGTTTAGGCTCGATAATATTATCCAGCCAGGCATACATTTTCCAGGCAGGGCTGCTTATCCTGACGAGTTTAATTCTTGATGTCCTGGATGGTTTTTCTGCTCGCAAATTAAACGCGGAGACTAAACTTGGTTTACAGTTAGATTCCCTAACGGATATGGTAAGTTTTGGAGTTGCTCCGTTGTTACTCATCTTCAATCACCTTAGCTCCCGGGGATTTTCCGGTTTATGGATTTATCCTCTCCTAATCCTCGCTGCCTGGGCGGGAGCGTTCAGGCTTGCCCGATTCAACCTCCAACCTCTCAAAACCAGCAGCCAGGATGACTCTCTGGGATTATCAATCACTCAGGCAGGGGTTACCTTATCCCTGGCTGTACTGTCCGACCTTTCGTATCCGAATTATTCTTTGCCAGATGGTGTATATGTTGTGCTGCTCCTGGCACTGAGTTACTTGATGGCAAGCAGAATTTGTTTTCCTTCTATTCTTTGGTTATTCCCTTCCAAGATCCACTTTGCGGTGTTGTTATTAATTGGGCTTCTGACCCTGTTATTCCTGTCACCCTTTACATTCCTGCTAATATTTTGTTTGGGAAGTTTAGCGGTATCCATAGGCCGGAGTCTTTATATAAGGATTTCCCGGGGTTCGCCTGCCCTCTGATCGTTTTTCCTGATGGAGAATTAAATTGATTGCAAAAATTAGCGGCACCATTCTATACTTGTTTTCTGTTTTGGTATACCGGACCTGTCGATTCCACATCAGTGGGGTTGATCAGATTGAGGGGATGCTGAAAAGAGGAGAGCCAGTTATCATTACCAGTTGGCATGGTATGACAATGATGATTATTGGTTTTCTGAGAAGAAAAATGGATCTAAGTTCTTTTGTAGGAATCATGCCTGACGATTATCGGGGGGATACTTTGGATGTTTTCGGACAGAAACTTGGTGTAGAACCGATCCCTTTGAATCTTTCGGGTGATTCTACTCTTGGGACGGGACGGAAATTGGTTAGTTTGGTGCGGAAAATATCATCTGGGAAAAATATGCTAATCCATCCTGATGGTCCTGCGGGTCCAGCATATGTTGTGAAACCGGGGGTATCTTTTCTGGCGAAGAAAACCGGAGCTGCTATTCTTCCCCTTGGTTGTTACTGCCGGCATGCTTATCATGTTCCCCGTTGGGATCGCTATACACTGCCCCTCCCTTTCAGTAAAGTACACATCCAGTTTGGAAACTTAATAACAGTTCCAGAGAAACTCCAGGATTTATCGGAGTTTAACCAACAGCTTACAGATATCCTGCACAGGGTAAGTGCCCAGGCATCAGCCAATTATTATGAACTTTAATCCTGTTGATTCGTTCAGGGAAATCAGGAATAAAGAGACTTGTTTTGCTTCTTAAAAGCCAACAAAATTTACCAGCATCGGCGTTTAACAATAGAAATACCAATTATTTAAATTACTGAATCTCATGAAAACTTTAGTGATCGTCAGACATGCAAAATCCAGTTGGGATAATCCCGGTTTGCCTGACCATGAACGGGGGTTAAGCAAAAGAGGACTGCGGGATGCCCCCAGGATGGGCGCCCGGTTAGCTGATTGGGGACCACCAGTAGATCGGGTCATTTCCAGTTCTGCAGTAAGAGCGTTAACAACAGCTGAGTTAATCACCCAGGAAATGGGGCTGCCCTGGGATGAAATTGTAGTGGATGAGGCCCTTTACCATGCGACAGTGGAGGATATGCTGGACATCATCGAGGATCAGGAGGATTATCTTGATGGTCTGATGCTCTTTGGCCATAATCCAGGTATGACCTACCTGGTGAATAATTTGTCAGATCTCGACCTGGGAAATCTGCCCACCTGCGGTGTTGTGGTACTCCAATTTGCTGTTGAACACTGGGCGGAAATTGGAGAAGCAGCAGCGGTCACCGCTGAAGTTGATACTCCAAAAACACGCCGCTGATACCTGTATCCTTCACCCGGGAATTGCTGGCGGAATGGTTTTTCTGCTCCAGCCCGTGCTCTTTTCTTAAAACAATAATCCCCGGATGGTGAATCTCTATTTGGAGAAGCACCCCCGGCAGATTCCTGAAACAAATCTGGTTTTGGGAATTTCCATAATTGACACAATTAATACTTAGTTTATAATATTTTTAGATGCGACTAATTGCATTAGGAGTAAATTCTATGACACACTGCCACACCATCATTGAGGAGCTAAGGAAGAGGGGCTTCCGCATTACTCCCCAGCGGGAGATGATCATTAATGCAGTTGCCCACAGTCCCCATCATATAACTGCCGAAGAAAT
>JAIORG010000114.1 GCA_021108255.1 Anaerolineales bacterium
ATGCTGGTATCAGGCTGCAGAACGTGGACAATAGTATCTGTTTCCCCTTCCACCCGTTTTTTCCAGGCTTCTGGATCCTGGGCGATCAAGGGCCAGGTGTTGTAGTGGGCCGGAATTACGAATTTGGGATGGATGAGTTTCACGGCCCGAAGGGCATCATCCGGACCCATGGTGAAGTTATCACCAATTGGAAGCAGTGCCAGATGGATTCCTTCTTCTCCAATCAAGGACATGCCTGCAAAGAGTCCAGTATCACCTGCCAGGTAGATTTTTTTATTGTCAGGAGTGGTTATTAGAAATCCTCCTGGCATACCTCCATATGAGCCGTCTGGCAGAGAGGAACCGTGAATTGCCTGGGTCAGCTTGAGATAACCAAAGGGATAATCATGACCGCCGCCAATATGCTGGGGATAAACTTCTGCTCCTCGCTCGCCCAGCCAGCTGGCAATCTCAAAGTTGGCAATCACTTTTGCCCCTGTCCGCTGAAAGATTTCCACCGCATCTCCGACATGGTCTCCATGTCCGTGAGTAATCAGCAGGTAGTCCGGATCAAGATCTTCTGGTTTGGTTTTAGTTGCCGGGTTATCAGAGAAATAAGGATCTATCAGCAATTTGTGTCCTTGAATATCCAATCCGAAAGTGCCGTGACCGTAGTAGGTGAACTTATAACTCATCTGAACCTCCCGCAATTTTATTTGTTAGAAAAAGGCTTTATCTGCAGGTTAATTATATGCCAGCTTCTGTGTTTGATGGTGTGGATTTAACAAAGAAAATTAGGGGATTAAAATAGATTTTTTTTGTAGTCTTTAATTGAAAAAACGAAGCTACAAAAAAACCCTCTGGTTAGGGTAAAATCATTTATGGTTAACTAGAATTTTGCCGAATGATTATATTCCCCCGGTAAAACATATTATTTTACGAGGTATCTGATGACAAAACAAACAGATCGATTCTATTTAGGAAGAATATTTGATTCCAAAAAGAGGGAAGTTACATTGGATCCCCTGATGTATGACCCGGATGATTTAACCACTCACGCTGTCTGTGTGGGTATGACAGGGTCAGGGAAAACAGGGTTGTGTATTGACCTGTTGGAAGAAGCTGCTTTGCAGGGTATCCCGGCTTTAATGATTGACCCTAAAGGCGATATTACCAATGCGCTGCTCCACTTTCCTGAATTAAGGCCTGAAGATTTCTTGCCCTGGGTGAATCCGGATCAAGCACGGCGGGAGGATAAAACTATTGAACAGGCAGCGGCAGATGCCGCGTCGCTGTGGAAAAACGGTCTGGCGAAATGGGACATTGGACCGGAACGGGTCCAAGCTCTCCAGGATGCGGCTCATTTTGCTATCTATACTCCGGGATCGGAGTCCGGTATTCCAGTGAATATTATGGCCTCTTTTGAAGCGCCAAAAATTCCCTGGGATGAAAATCGGGAAATCCTGGTAGAAAAAATCTCCGGCATCGCGATGGGGTTGTTGGGGTTGGTTGGTTTGGACGATCTGGACCCGGTGCGCTCCAAAGAACATATCCTGGTCAGCAATATCTTTGAGAGCTCCTGGAGTAAAGGCCGCGACCTGGATTTATCTGAGCTGATTCTTCAAATACAGAATCCGCCATTTGAAAAGCTGGGTGTGTTGGCGATAGAAAATTTCTTCCCGGAAAAAGAACGGCTGGAATTGTCTATTCTGTTGAACAATATATTAGCCTCGCCGTCTTTTCAATCCTGGATAGAGGGAGAGCCGCTGGATATCGAATCTTTGCTGTATGCCCCAGATGGCCGGCCTCGTCACAGTGTGTTTTATATCGCCCATCTCTCTGATGCTGAAAGGATGTTTTTTGTAACCCTGCTTTACTCAGCTGTTGAGACCTGGATGAGAACGCAAAAAGGCTCCACTTCTTTGAGGGCCCTGATTTATTTTGACGAGATATTTGGTTATCTTCCGCCGGTAAAAAACCCGCCTTCTAAAATTCCCATGCTGCGGATGCTGAAGCAAGCCCGGGCTTTTGGCGTGGGACAGGTGCTGGTGACTCAGAACCCGGTTGATGTGGATTACAAAGCCCTGTCCAATGCGGGGACCTGGTTTATCGGCAAACTGCAAACAGAGCAGGATAAAAATCGTCTTCTGGATGGATTAGAAGGCGCAGCTCCAGGGCTGGACCGTAAAACCTATGATAAATTGATATCAACCCTGGATAAGAGGGTTTTTCTACTGCATAATGTTCACGAGGATCAGCCGGTTCTGTTCCACACCCGCTGGGCTATGAACTATCTGACTGGACCATTAACCCGGGTGCAACTTCCTGCGTTAAATGCGCTGGCGGGCGCTGACAAAGGTTCCACTGCCAAACCTGCCTCCCCGGCTAGGCAGCGCCTGGCAGCCCCCGCTGTTTCCGGGAAGAGGGCAGGGGAAGACCAGACGTCAAGTACTCGGCCCAATGTTCCAGCGAGCGTTGAGGAATATTATTTGCCAAACAATCTCAGCCTGCTGGAGGCGGTGGATAAAGCAGGAATTTCCCCTCCCCAGGATGTTAAGCGTCAGGTGATTTATAAACCTGTGCTTCTAGCCCAGGCAACTGTTCGTTTTTTGAAGAGGAATTACAATCTCGATTACGATTTAGTCACTTCGGCGCTGATCAGCGATCCCGATCGTCAGGGAAGGATCAGGTGGGAAGACAGGCTTTCGGATCCCATTGATCTGGATGCCCTCGACCGGCAAGCGATTCCTGATTCCCGCTTCCATGAATTGACCGCTCCTCTTAACGACGGGGCAAAATTGCGGGAATTTGAAACGGATTTTCAGGATTGGATTTATCATTCAGTCACAGTATCAGTCCGGGCCAATGAGGAGCTGGAAGTATTCGCAGGCCCCCAGGTTTTGCAAGGCGAGTTCCGCCGAATGTGCGCCGAAACAGCAGAAGAAGGACTGGAACTGGCAAGAGAGAAAGCCAATGATGCCTTTGATAAAAAACTGGATACTATCCGTGATCGACTGCTGCGGGAGGAAAGAGAACTGGAAGAGGATCAAGCTGAACATTCCCAGAGGAAACTGGAAGAAATGGGCACGCATGCCGAGAATTTAATAAGCCTTCTTGCTGGGCGTCAGCGAAGAATGACTACCTCTCTCACTAAGCGCAGGATGACCACAAAGGCGAAAGCCGACGTGAAAGAATCTCTGGATATGATTGAGCAATATAAAAAGGAAATTGAAGATCTCGAGAAAGAACGATTGGAAGAAATCAGGGACGTGGAAGAGAAATGGCAGGAAATCCTGGAGGAGGTCACAGAGATTCCTATAACTCCCTATAAAAAAGACATCATGGTAGAGCTTTTTGGGGTCGCCTGGTTCCCGTATTATTCTTACCAGGATCAAGGGAAGGAAATTGAGCTGGCGGCATTCACGGATTAATTCTTGGAGGAAGCGTGATTCTTAAGTTGTTTTTTGGGTGAAGTTATCTGAGATAATTTTGCCTATACGGTAACTCAGAGGATCACGCTTCCTGTTGAGTTATTCTTATCAGGATTAAGGCAAGGAAAATAAAATAAGAACCCGGTCCTTTCC
>JAIORG010000279.1 GCA_021108255.1 Anaerolineales bacterium
ACCACGCACCCGTAGCTCAATGGATAGGCCCTTCGTCTCCCACTTCGCTTTCGCTCAGTGTCCGCTCAGGGCAAACTCTTGACTTCGAATTGGACGGCAGGACTGAAAATCCTTTCCATGGGGGAGAGCCTGCCCTGATCCCCGCAGGGGAAGTCGAAGGGTCCGTCCTCTCTACAGAGTTGATAACAATCTGTCCATTAAGTCCATAATTTCCATCCTTTCCACCCTATTTGCACCACAATTGCACCAGAAACTGTCACCATATCAACTGGTTTGGCATCTCGTTTTCTTCTATTTTTCTGTTGGTTTATAAATAATAACTAGTCAAGAAATGTGAACCTTAAAAAATGTTGCAATCATAAAATCAGACGCCCTTATTTTTTGCGCTAGATTACTCTTTTCTGTCTGTGACCTGCCCCCGGTTCCCCACTGCCCAATTTTATCATTTATGATAAAATACCTGCCTGTACATATGGGGGGCAAGTCAGTCCTCAGCCAGGATGGAGGATTGGTAAAATTCATGCACTGTATGCGTTTGACGGTAAGGGAAATAAACGTCACTCCGCTGCAGAAAGCTGCTCCGGTGTATGAATGACTTTAGACACATGCCGAAGAAGGATTTCTATGAAAAAAGGACTGCTTTCTACCGGGTTGATCTTGTTGTTGACACTAGCCTCTTCTTGCCACTCGATTCCTACCCTACCTCCCCCGGAATCGACGATCGGGCTTTTCGCGCCGGGTACGGCTACCGCACAACCTGAAACCCTCAAAGTCGAGGAGACAGCGACTCAAAATCCCCCTTCTCCCACCTTCACACTAGAGCCGACCCTGACAGCATCCTCTACTGAAACACCTACTCACACTCCGGTTCCTTCAGTTACTCCAACAATCCCACCGACACAAACCCAATCCCCCACACCAACCCAACCCCTCAATCAGTATAGTTCCTACCTTCAAAACGTGACTCGGGAATCAATCACGATTATGTGGGAAACTCCTCTTCGCTACAGCTGGAGCAAATTACGCTATCGGCTGGTGGGTGATACAACCTGGATCGAAAAGTCCTTCTCAGAAAAAACAAAAATTCACGAAATCTCCCTTCTGGGACTTATCCCAGACACTACCTATGAATATCAAGTAAGCATGGACGGCAGCAGCCAGTGGAGTCCCTCCTGGCCAGCTGTTTTTACCACTGCCCCAGATGCCAGCCAGACCTTCCGGGCAGCTGTTTACGGAGATTCCCGGACCCAACACGAGCAGCATCGTGAGGTTGTTAAATCAATAACTAAAAACGAACCCGATATCCTTCTACACACCGGAGATATCGTCGAAGAGGGGATGAATTATAAGAATTGGGACAAAGAATTTTTCCATCCCGCAGCTGATCTTATTGCCTACGTTCCCCTCTATCCAGTCATTGGAAATCATGAATACAATGGGTCGGAACGGATGTGGTATTATGATTTCTTCTCTCCTCCGGGGAACGAACAATGGTATGCCTTTACCTACGGATGCGCCAGGTTTGTCATCCTTGATTCCAATTTTAATTTCTCGCCTGGAGGCTCTCAGTATTCATGGCTGGTAGAGGAATTCCAGTCATCTGGTTATATCAATTCGAAATGGCAAATTGCGCTTTTCCATCACCCCCCTTATACCAGTGGCAGTCATCTCGGGGACGAAGTTCCAATCGCTGATTACCTGGTCCCATTGTTTGAAGCAAATGGCGTGGATATGGTTTTCTCGGGGCACAATCACCATTATGAACGCAGTATCAAGGATGGTATCTATTACATCGTTTCAGGAGGGGGAGGTGCCTACCTTTATGGTTTCCCCAATTTATCTCTCAATCCTTACTCGCAGGTTCGCAGTACCATCTATCATCACGCCACACTTGATTTCTACTGTTCGGATGATTATCTAGAATTAAATGTTTGGGATATTTCCCTCAACTTGATTGATGGTCCGGTACTCCTGGATTCACAGATAGACGAATGACGTAGAACGTTAATCCTCTACTGCACATCGTTACCCCTTATTTAACAACTTCATCCAAGTTGAACCATTGGCATGAAACCTCAACTCGTTCATTAAAACCGTGATACCGCAACGGATCACTGATCTGTTTAGGTCTCCCGGCCGTTTGCAGGGTCGGTGGCTTTTACTTACTCCGGCAAAATTTTACCCTCCCCGTCTGTGCTGCACTGCGCCTGGGGTTATTATCCCCCGGTTCCGGAAACAATTCTGGCTCCCACTGCCCAATTTCAACATGTTATACTAACACAATAACTATAGAAAAATATAAGCTATGTATAGAAACGAATTTAAGTTTATTATCAATGCCCATCAAAAAATTTTGATGGGAAATAAATTACGCAACCTATGCCAGCGGGATTCCTTTAGTGATGCGGCTGGGGGATATTTGATTTCAAGTTTATATTTTGATGATTATCATCAAAGTGCTTTTTTTGATAAGACGAACGGGGTCAGAGATCGCAAGAAATTTAGGATTCGTGTTTACAATTATCAATCTGATGTCATCAAACTAGAAAGAAAAATCAAACGGGGAAATTTAACCGATAAATCGCACCTTCAAATCTCAAGGGAAGAATATGATCAACTGGTTCGTGGCGATGTGAGTTTTTTGAGCCATAAAGATGATGGTGTTGCGAAGGATTTTTATCTTTATTATCGGACGAAGAACTTACGCTCAAGGGTAGTAGTTGAATATCGTCGTGAAGCGTTTATCTATAAATATGGGGATGTGCGAATTTGTTTTGATACTTTGCTTAAGGCAGGGAGTTTTCAAGATGATTTGTTCTCAAATGGGCCTAGGATCTCAGTGATCCCTCCCGATCAGATTATTTTTGAAGTGAAATATACAGGATATCTCCCTGATATTATTCGAAATCTTATACAATTAAAGAACCTTCAATGGCAATCTATCTCAAAATATGCTAAGTGTTTTGTTGTTGGTTTGTAGATAAAAGGGAAGAAATATGACTTGGAACGATTTTTTTCAAAACACAGATTTTTTTACGACTGATTTATCCGTGATGTCAATTGCATATACGTTGCTTTTTTCATTTGCGTTAGGCTTGTTCATCTTTATTATCTATCGTGTCAGTTATCAGGGTGTGATGTATTCAAAGACATTCAATGTGACCTTGATCGCTATATCTATGATTACTTCATCAATTATCATGGCGATCTCGAGTAATATCATATTGTCCCTGGGTATGGTGGGTGCTTTGTCAATTGTTCGATTTCGTACGGCTATCAAAGATCCGATTGATGTAGCTTATTTATTTTGGGCAGTTGGTATAGGTATCACTAGTGGCGCAGGGCTTTGGATGTTAGCGTTGATGTCTTCTGTCTTAATTGGAATCACTTTGTTTGTATTATCCAAAATATCAGATTTGAATACGCCATATTTGTGTGTGATTTCTTATCAGACAGAAGAAACGAATGATTTGGTTTTTAAGCTGATTGAAAAGGAAGCCAAAAGGTATCGATTGAAATCAAAGGTTTTTGATGGCGAAAATTATGAGTTGACA
>JAIORG010000147.1 GCA_021108255.1 Anaerolineales bacterium
GGAAATTAATTGCAACAAGAATAACCTTTTAGTTTGGTATAATCGCTGTGGTCATACGGGTATAAAAATTTCAATAATCCCATGCAGCTACCAAGCTCGAATATTATGATTGATATCCGACCTTACAGGATGGACGATGAACTAGAGGTCATCCAGCTCTGGAAAAAGGTATTTCCTGAAACACCACTCCACAATGACCCACTCAGAGATATTCAAAGCAAGTTGAAAATCCAACCCGGATTGTTTCTAGTTGCAGTAAATGATCGTCTCCTGGTGGGATCAGCCATGGCGGGGTATGATGGACACCGCGGCTGGATTTATTACCTTGCCGTTGATCCGGCTTATCGCCGCAAGGGCATTGGTACGGCACTAATGAAGGAAGCAGAAGGTTTATTGGCTCAGATGTCCTGCCCAAAGTTAAATTTGCAGATCCGGGCAAATAATTCTGAACTGCAAGCGTTTTACGAAAAATTGGGTTATTCAATAGAAGAGCGGATCAGCATGGGAAAGCAGCTTTAAACTATTTTTCAAACAAGGAGTATAGAATGCAAATTGTAACTGATAGCGGAACTGATGTTGGGTTAACCACTGAACAAGCGGCTGAATTGAACATTCACATTGTACCGTTGGTTGTTACCCTGGATGGAAAGTCGTATCGGGAAGGTGTGGATATCAAACCCGAAGATTTTTACCCAATACTGATTGAATCAGGGAACTTGCCAATTACCTCCCAGCCCTCAGCTGGAGAATTTGCGGACTTGTATCGCAGTCTGGCAGCCAAGGATCCGGACATTCTTTCCATCCATATGACCTCGGGATTAAGCGGCACCTACAACTCAGCTCTGGCAGGGGCGGAAATGGTTCCAGAGGCAAACGTAACCCACATTGATACCAAGACTTTATCCGCAGCAGCTGGTTGGGTGGTTAAGTCAGCAGCCCGCGCAGCAAAAGCAGGCTGGGCAAAGGATAAAATCCTGGATTTGACGCAGCGGATTGGGGATGCCTGCGACAGCATATATACGCTTGATGAGTTAAAGTATTTGATCCATGGTGGGCGCATCAGCCACATGAAAGGGATCATTGCCTCGTTGATCAATATCAAGCCTATGATTGGCGTGGAGAAAGTTAACGGGACTTACGAGCAGCTGGGACAGGTTCGGACATTTAAAGGAGCGTTAAAAGGGTTGGTAAAGGTGATGGGGCGAAAGTATAAGCCTGGCAGTGAGCTGCGGGTACAGGTGCTGCATTCCAATAATCTTGAAGGAGCTTCTCTTCTGCGAGAACAGGTCGACAAGATATATAAATGCAATTGGCTTCCTACCGGGCCAATGTCTTTGGTCTTGGGTGCCCATACCGGTCCAAGCATGGTTGGTGTTGGTTATGGATTGGAAAAAGCATTTGCGGATATTCCTTAATTCTATTTCTAGAGAATGTTGTAGAGGTACGGGACAAATACTGGCTGACAGGAAAGAATAATCATTACACTAAAATGACCCTGGCGGTTTTACTCCAGGGTCATTTCGTTTTGCTTCCAACGCCTGAGCGCTTTTTCAACTTGTTGAATCTATAGTGATTGAAATCTGAAAGCTGTATAATAATCAAAGGAAATCAGTGCTGAATATTAAGATAATTCCCAGCACTGTTTAGGCCCATGATTGAAGAGATCACTGCCAAGACCATTCTTAATCACGTGAAGCAGCCAGACCCCTGGTTCGGATTAAAGTACAATATGAATCTATACCGGGGTTGTCAGCACCAGTGTATTTACTGCGATTCCCGCTCAGATTGCTACCAGATTGAGGATTTCGCAAAAATCCAGGTCAAAATCAATGCGCTGGATTTATTGGAGGATGTTTTACCCCGCAAGAGGATGCGAGGAACAATAGGGTTCGGTTCCATGAACGATCCCTATATGCCCGTGGAACGGGAGTATCAATTGACAGGGAAGGCATTGGAAATTATCTCCAATAATAAATTCCCGGTGCATATTTTAACCAAATCTGATCTTGTCCTCCGAGACATTGATCTTCTTAAAGATATCAGCCGGGTATATGCCGCAATTAGTTTTACGATCACAACGGCTGACGACGATTTGGCTCGAAAACTTGAACCGGGCGCTCCCCTCCCTTCTGCCCGTTTCCGGGCTATGGGCAAACTGGCGGAGGTAGGAATTCTCACCGGGGTTACCATGATGCCAATGCTGCCGTTTTTAGAAGACAGCGAGCAGAATATTTTACAGATTGTCTCCTGGGCCCAAAATAGCGGTGCTACATATATCATTCCCTCTTTTGGTGTTTCCCTCCGGCCGGGTTCACGAGAATATTATTATCATAAGCTGGAAAAGCTTTTCCCGGGACTAAAAGAGAAGTATATTAATAAGTATGGCGACCAATATCAGTGTAGCGTTCCCCGTTGGAGGGAATTGAATAAAGCATTTCAGGAGGAAATCCACCGAACAGGCATTAAAACCAGAATTCCAGTTTTTGAACCAGAGAAAAGAACTAAAAATACAAACCAAATACCGCTTTTTGAATGAAACCCACCAAAAGTTGAACCGGCCTGAAAAAACACAGATCAGGACAGGAGATAAAAATAATGCCCCAATCAACTCAATTTCCCCCGGGAAAGACAGCCATGTTAGTGATAGATGTCCAGCGGGCTCTTTTTACCCGGCCGAATCCAATTTACAAAGCTAATCAACTTATAGCAGCAATTAATTTAATCGTTGACCGATCGCACTTATTCGGAGTTAAGGTTATCTATGTTCAACATGCCAACCAATCCTTCTTGAAAGAGGGAACAGAAGGGTGGCAGTTCCACCCCGGTCTCACTCGTGGAGAAGGGGATACGCAAATTCAAAAGAAGCAGGGAAATGCCTTCCTGGATACTCCACTCCAGAGCGAATTGGAAGTACGGGGAATTCAAAATCTCCTGATCACAGGATTAGTTACCCAGGGATGCATCAAGGCAACCTGCCTTGGTGGTCTGGAGCTGGGATACCGGGTTTTCCTGGTAGAAGATGGACACAGCAACTATAACCAGGAGGCTGCCGCAGTCATCGAAAAATGTCAAAATGAGCTTGAACTTGCTGGCGTGGAAATCGTTTCTGCGGATAGAATTGTATTTGCATGAGGGTCTGTGGTTAAGGGGGAAATATTACTGCATCACCATTCCGGTTTTAGAGCGCCTGTTTATCCAGGCGGGTTTTCAAAAAGTTACCACTCTGCGAGAGAAATTTTGCCAGCCCCTGATTGTAGCTGAAAAATAGTCTTATCACCAGGGGGTCAGCGGTTGCTGCATTTCTAAATATTTCCCTAAAAATTCCCCCTTAGAAAAGAAAGTTTTTGGTTATTCATACCTGGATGAAATTCAATAATAGGGAAAGTAGTTGATATATTATCCAAAATACGGGTCCTCGGAGGACTTCCAGGCCTGTAAAAAGTTGTAAGTTACACGCAAGGAGGGGGTGACTGGCGATAACAAACCTGTTAGGCTCCCCTATATCTTTTTCCTGTATGATGCAGGTAGTTTCTTCCCCTTTTATTCGGGGATA
>JAIORG010000068.1 GCA_021108255.1 Anaerolineales bacterium
TGAAGGCAGGTGAGATGGCTGGACGGGTACAGCCGTAACCATGATCTGAAGTGCCCCGGCACAGGACGCAGTCATGGGTGGGAAACATATATCCCAGTTGGGCGACTCGCCCACCCAGACTGGTGTCACGTTCAATTAAATATACTTTTAATCCGGCTTCAGCGAGGTCAACTGCTGCCCTCATGCCGCCGATGCCTCCGCCAACCACCAATACAGATCCGGCGGGTTGAAGATGGTTACTTATCATTCTTTCTCCTGAAACTGGCGAATATCTAAAATGGTTGTATCTTCGATACCGTTAATAACTTCTACCAGTCTATTTTCTTCAATGTTTTGCACCTTGCATAATGAAACCCAATCCTCAGGATTAACTTTAGAATAATATCCCACACAGACTGATAAATATCCTCCTGCTTCAGCAATAACGCTGGTTAACCGGGCAATAACGCCGCTTTGGTCAGGCTGCTGAACAGTAACCCGGATACCTGGATTGTTGGCTCCTAACAGGGAAGTCATGGTGCTGAATAAGTCACTATCAGATATGATGCCTACTAATTTATCCTCCTGAACGACCGGCAAAGTCCCGATCTTCTTTGTAGCCATAACATGGGCTGCGGCTTCAATTGGAGTACCCGGCTCAATGGTAACGACATCTTTTACCATGACAGAATGAACTTTAATTTTGGATAGAGTATAGCTGACTTCAAAACGACTGAAACGGGAAACATCAGATGGAAGCGCAGAGCGCAAGGATGTTCGTGTAACTAAACCTACCAGGTTAGTTTTGTCTATCACAATAGGGAGATGCCGAATACCTTTGGATAGCATCAAATCCTGAGCTTCTGTAACAGCCATATCCGGGTGCCCGTAAATTGGATCCGGGGTCATGCAATCTCTCACAAACATCATAGCCTCCCATTTGCAATTGCATCAACACTTTAATTTCTTCAGAGTTATCAAAGGCCACTGATAAATCTGGAAGGGTGCGGATACCGTATATTTATACCAGAATGTTACTGGACTCCACTACGAAAAACATGATTTTGTGATGAAAAGCACACATTATTTATTATAATATTGCAGATTTGTTTTTTTGAGGAAAGTAAATCTAGAAAGAAAGTAACCGGATGAAGAAATGGTTCAATCTGAACAGGGATAATTATTGCATCTAGAAATAATTATTCTTAATCAGCGGAGTAGAATCCAGGCAGGGTATTTATCATTTTCCCCTGGGGTTGGATAATAAATATTTAGTCAATAATTGATTGGGATTGCGTGAGGACGCTTTCAGAATGAAGGACATATCCTGTCTCAAGATTTACTATACCGGCTTTAATATTGGTTCCGCACAAGTCACAACCGATGTAAATAGTCATGACGATTTTTTCCATCGGCGAAAAGATTTAATTCTTGACATATTAATTTCCAGCATGGATGTAAATGACAAATAAATCGCATCCACGGCTATTTTCTGGATTCAATAAATTTTTCAAATAATTGGGCAAGGACTTCTTGAAGTCTTTCTCCTAGTAATTCTCCGCCTTTACTGGTGACGTCATCTTCGTTTTCGAAAACAACATAAGGGACAGAAACTCCTTGTATTTGAACTGTATCAGGATGATCGGCAGTGAGTTCTTCCCAGTCTACATGACGGTATAAGGTTTCCAGTTTTTCGTCTGGCAGTCCATGTTCCAGTATGCTGTCGGGGCGGTCCGGATTGTAGCGAGCCCTGTTTTTTCTAAGAGATTCTTCCCAGGAAACATTCAGATAGAGAATGGCAAGCCGGTCAGCAATTTCCTTACTTAAGTGCTCAAATGCGCGGGAAAAGCCGCCATGAGTTGTGCCCCGGGCAAACTCGATGATGATAGTCTTCTGATCATGATAGCCAGGCTCATCACGAATTTTTTTACTGTATTCCAGGTTGATCCGCTCAATCAGCAAATCCCAGAGATGGGTATAAAGAAAGTTAAAGTCATCGTCAGTATGCAGACGCTGGTGTCCTAAGCGGGATAAGATTGCATCCTCTTCAAACCAGGTCCACAACATGGGGAAATCATCCAATTCTTCAAACTCTCCTATGTGATAAAGCGGGATTCTTTTTTCAACGGGTATGGATTTTAAATGGGCTATGATTTCGCTCTTCCCTGCGGCGGGACGAGCGACAAGAAGTACGATATCGAATGTATTTGATTTTGATGTATCCATAAAAGGCCTATATCCTCTATTTATTGGTTGTTGAAAATAACATTCTTGTTTTATTGATATTATCCTTCATCTTCCTGCCAGGTAGTGCTGTATTCTGTAAGTTGGTCGGGCAGGGGAATATCCGGAGGTTGAGTGATCCATTTTCCTTTCAATCCATTTTCCCTGGCAGATAACTCGAAATGAGCCATGGCGATTCCAATATCTACGCGTTGGAGATCTGCAAGGTTAAGAATAAAATCAAACACAGGCGGGGGATATTTTGCAGTTCTCTGGAGAAAAAAGTGCCAATTTCGACCTTCCTTGACAATCCGCCAGGGCTGTTTATTGGATGCCGAAGGAGCAATGCGAACCAGGTCGAGGGGTTGGTGATATTTACCAGCATCACCAGGATTGAGAGGTTTGCCGAATTTATTTGTAAAAAAAATATTTTCCCAGGGCAGGCGGCGGTGGGCTCTCGCTCCTGCACGGATCGTTTTATCCTGCCAGGTGGATTGATCTGCAGGGTAGCCTATGGCAGCCACAGCAGGAATTATTTCACCATCCAGGAGGGATAATTGACGGGAAAATCGGCTTTTTGTGAAAGTCCCTCCCAGCCAGCAGCTGCCCAATCCCAGATCAGTTGCCCGCAGCAGAATGGTTTCCATCAGGTAGCCAAAATCTTCCAGAGCTCCCAATTTATCTTCTGAGGCTCCGATAATGAAACCAGTCGGATTTTTTATAAATCCGTAGGTGCCCAAACCTTTTAAAGAGGCACTGTCACCTTCCTTGGCAGCAATCACTTTAAAGCGGGGTTGATTGCCAAGAGGCCCGATCTGGCAGGAGGCAGCAAAATCCTCCAAAGACGCCAGGTCGGAAGCCTGGATTAGGAGATCCTGATAAGTGCGGCAGGAATAGCGTTTATTGATCAGGCGAGAAACGGGTTGATTGAAATCCATGATATCTGAATAATTGGCTCCAATAGAATGATTGGATTATAGCAGGACTTATCTGCCAAAGTGTGACGAAAAATTATCAATAAGCAGGTAGTGGATTAATCATTTGTGCGGAATGGTATCCGGAAAGATAATGGTAAAATTATTTCTATAAACTTGAAAGCAGACTAATTGATTAATTCTTTTTAGCGGGGAGGAGAATAAAGATGTTTGAAGAAAATAAATCTGAAATTAGTGAAGAAGATATCTGGGAAGTAAAAGAAGGTGAAAAACGATCTGTTAGGATTATTCATCTCTTCATTACAATCCTCTTGATCACCATTGGATTTGTTGTTGGAGCCTTCGGGAGCGTTAGTTTCCCCCTTGGATTTGGGGTAAATTTTTTCTGGACGGGCATCGTTG
>JAIORG010000221.1 GCA_021108255.1 Anaerolineales bacterium
CAACCATTGATGGCGGTACCCGCTTTTTTGTTTGTCAGCGCTTTTGAACCTTTCTTGCCGGTGGGCCTGGGCCTGGCTTCCGGGGCAATGATCTGGATGGTCTTTGCCCAGTTAATTCCGGATGCCCTGGAAGATGCTTCAGCCGGGGAGGTCGGCATCGCGGTTACCCTGGCTTTTGCGGCTCTGCTCGCGTTCCAGGAATTTGTGTTGGTTTTCTAGTCTCTACCTTTTCAACAATTTCACTCATGCTAATATCCTCCTCTTTCTGTCATCGCGCCCTTCGATACCCCTTCGTCTTCCACTTCGCTCCCGCTTGGTGTCCGCTCAGGGTACTCAGGATGCCTGTTTTAGGGAAATTGCCACGCATGCCTGCGTGTGACCTGCTCGCAAAGACAGAAAAAAACATCATCCTTCCCTTCCCCCTCGTACCTGAAATACGGTTATAATCGGGAAGGTGTTTTTGTTGAATGGAATTGAAAAATAATTAAAAAGTTGCTGGAGAAAATACGTGCCGAATGTAAAAACCCTTGTTTTCGACCTGGGTAAAGTGCTAATTGATTGGGATCCAAGATACCTGTACAGGAAGTTAATCCCTGACGAATCAGAAATGGATTTCTTCCTGGCTGAAATTTGTTCCCCGGAATGGAACGCTCAAATGGACAGGGGAAAATCATTCCAGGAAGCGGTTGACGAACTGGCGGTTGTTTACCCAAAATATTCGAAGCAGATTCAGGCTTATTACTCCCGTTGGGAGGAGATGATCCTTGGTCCTATCCAGGGCACGGTTAAGATCCTGGAGAGATTACGGGAAGCGGGATACCCATTGGCCGCTCTCAGCAACTGGTCCGCTGAGACTTACCCAAAAGTCGCCAATCGCTTTGCTCTATTAAAATGGTTTGACCCCCTGGTGATTTCCGGGGAGATTGGTTTGATTAAGCCTGATCCAGAAATTTACAATTACCTGCTAAAGAAGATCAACAGAGAAGCAAAAGACTGTATCTTTATCGATGATTCTGAGTCAAATATCCGAACAGCGGAGGAGCTGGGATTTATCAGTATCCATTTTTCCTCCCCAGAGGAACTTGGAAGGAACCTGGAAGAGTTGGGTGTTCTTAAGAACGTACGCAACTAACCGCTCATACAGGTATTTATTAGTTTGCAGGGCACAGCTATGAATGAGATCAAAATCCCAAAGATTGACACAAATCTAATCCGACGGCTGCCATTTTATTACGGCTGGCTGATGGTGCCGGTGGCGGTTATTGCCCAGTCTGTTACAGGTGTGGGGCAGACCTATGGCGTTTCCGTTTTTAATCCCTCCCTGTTGGATACACTTGGCATCAGCCTCTCAGCGCTGACCGGGGCTTATATGGTGGGAACCCTTTTTGCCTCGTTTCCTCAAGCCTTCATTGGATCTCTGATGGATCGGTTTGGCATCCGCTGGGTAATGACAACGGTTGTTATCCTGTTGGGCGGCGCTTGTTTGTTTTTCTCCACTGTAAATTCTCTCTGGACTTTGCTGCTGGGATTTTTTCTATTGCGCCTGCTCGGTCAAGGGGGATTGTCTTTGTTGGCGGGGAATATCCCAGCCATGTGGTTCAGGGAAAAACTGGGAGTGGTCACCGGGATTGTCAGCGGAGGATTTTCAATCAGCATGGCTGTTATTCCAGCCTTTTTCCTGTTCCTTATCAACCGACTGGGTTGGCGGGCAGCTTATGCCCGGTTAGGTTTGCTGGTCTGGATTATCATGCTGCCGATATTAATCATTATTTTTAGGAACAATCCTGGAGAAATTAAGCAAAGAATTGATGGTGCAGACGCAACTGATGGAACAGCCAGTACATTTGGTCAGAATTCTTTTGACCTGAAAACTGCTCGTAAAACACCAGCCTTCTGGATATTGTTGATTAATGTCTCTCTATGGGCAATGATTGTTACGGCAATTTTCTTTAATTTGCTTTCGATATTCGACAGCCAGGGGATCTCCTCTTCAGTTGCTGCAGCTACTTACACAACCTACGCAGCTGCTTCCTTAATCACTCAGATTGTCGCAGGCCCCATTGCGGATCGCGGATCCTTGCAGTATCTGCTCCTTGGCTGCATGAGTGCCCTGGCTGCAGGCGTGGTTGTGCTTACCCTGGCAACCAGCCCCTGGATTGCGCACAGTTATGCGGTTCTGCTCGGTATATCCACCGGGTTGATATCACTGGTAGGCGGAACGATGTTTGCCCGGTATTATGGAAGAAAACATCTTGGAAAACTTCGTGGGAGTGTCATCACTGCCCAGGTTGCCAGCAGCAGCATGGGACCATTTATTACCGGGATAATATATGATCAAACCGGAAGCTTCCAGATTTCACTCTGGATTTTTTTTGGTTTGTTGATTCCTGCTGCGGTCGCTTCCCTGTGGGCGGTGAAACCCAGGGCAGAGGTGATTACAGAAACTGTTTAGAGTTAAGTAAATTATCTGAATTTTGGTTGGTCTTTATGGAAGATCGAATAAAAAAACGTTTTAACAAATCCATTCTCGAAAAAGCCCTGGATTGTTATCTAATCCTGCCGGAGCAGGCTCAACCATTGGATGGGTTTGAAAGTTTTATCTTTGAGTTTGAAAGGGATGAGGGGCCAGGGATTCTACGGATTTCGCACAGTATCCGACGTAGCATAGAGTTGATCCGGGGAGAGTTGGATTGGATCAACTATTTGTTTAATGGAGGAGCCTCTGTGGCCTGTCCTATACCCTCAAAATCAGGAGAATGGGTCGAAATTATTGAAGATGGAGCAGGGGGCAGCTTCCTGGCTGCTGCATTTGAGAGAGCTGAAGGAGAATCTCATCGGGGAAAAGGATGGTCCCCGGAATTGTTATTTAACTATGGCCGTCTTATTGGGCAGCTGCATCGAATGTCCAGGGATTATAAACCCCAGCAGGTAAGCTGGAAACGTCCCCAGTGGGATGACCCTGTTATGCTGGAAATTGATCAATATCTTCCGGAAGAGGATCAGCAGGTTATGAGGATTTATGTTGAACTGCGGGATTATTTAAGAGATTTGCCGCGAGATATTGCTTCTTATGGTTTGATCCATCAAGATGCTCACCAGGGAAATTTTTTTGTGACAGAGAGTGGAAAGATCACCTTGTTTGATTTTGATGATTGCGTTTATAGCTGGTTTGTCAATGATATTGCCCTGGTGTTGTTTTATGCCGCGATGGGGCAGGAAGACCAAGCCGCTTTTGTCACCGAATTTCTGACTGGGTTTCTGCCTGGTTACTTCAGGGAGCATCAGCTGGATCCGATCTGGTTTAAAGAAATTCCCAATTTTCTTAAGCTGCGGGAAATCGATTTGTATGCGGTCATCCATCGCAGTTTTGATGTTGAAAATCTAGATGATCCCTGGTGTATCCGATACATGGACGGCAGAAAAAAACGGATAGAAGGGAATATTCCCTATCTTGACTTTGACTTTGATCAGTTCTCTGTATAAGGAATTGAGTTCCGCAA
>JAIORG010000107.1 GCA_021108255.1 Anaerolineales bacterium
TTCAATAATTCCCCCTGCGTCAAAATTAATTAATCTCCCACCCATATCTCAATGGATAGAGCCCTTCGATACTTCTTCGTTTTCTCCCTCCTTTTCATAATCACTCGGATTCGGTTTCCGCTCAGAGTACCCAAGACAGGTATTTCGATGGGATAGCACAGGCTTTGTCCATCGGTAGCACTAAATCCACACTTTCCATCCCAATTGCACCGGCGTTGCACCAGAAAACAAAACCACCAACCCAACTGGATTGGCGGCTCGATATTCACTGCATTCCTGGTTCAAGCCAACACCATCCACCTAGTTGTGCCCGTCCCGAAGCAGATACAGAGGAAGTTTAGGCTCATTATTGATTTATTAATTATTTGCATAAAAACAGCTATTGAAAGAACTCGGATGGCATATCTGGTCAATACAGGTTATCCATCTACGGTCTGGGGTCAATTAGACATCAAAGTAGAGGCTCATCTCGTAAGGGTGCGGTCGGTTATGCACCGGGTAACACTCCACTTCCCGCTTGTAATCAATCCAATTTCCGATAAGTTCTTCGCTAAACACATCACCAGCCAATAAAAATTCATGGTCTTCTATCAGGGCTTGTAAAGCGCCATCCAGTGAAGTTGGCAAGGGTTTAATGGCAGCGCGCTGCTCATCCGTCCAGGAGAAGACATCCTCGTCAAACGGGCCGAATCCCAATTCGGAGGGATCCATCTTTCGCTGAATGCCATCAATTCCGGCCATTAATTGCGCCGCCAGCGCCAGGTAGGGATTGCTGGTGGCGTCAGGAGGACGGAACTCGAAGCGAGCGGTTTCTGGCTGGCTAGAATATTTAGGAATACGGATAGCCGCGCTGCGGTTTCCCAGCGAGTAGAAAGCATTTACTGGCGCTTCGTAGCCAGGCACCAAACGCCGGTATGAATTCGTGCTGGGGTTAGTCAGAGCCAGGACTGCCGCACCATGGTACAACAACCCGCCAATATAATATCGAGCCGTTTGGCTAAGATGACCGTATCCATCCGCGTCATAGAAAAGATTCTTATCCTGATCGAAAACTTGCTGGTGGAAATGCATGCCGTTTCCCGCCTCGCCGTAGATTGGCTTGGGCATAAACGTGGCTGCTTTTTCATGCTGTGAAGCTACCATTTTAGTGGTGTATTTGACCAACATGATTGCATCCCCGGCGGGAACCAATCCCATCATTGGAATTTCGATCTCCAGCTGGCCCGGGCTTCCCACTTCGTGATGATGATATTTAACCGGGATTCCTATTGCTTCTAGATGAAGGGTGATCTCGTTACGCAGATTAAAGAAACGGTCTTTCGGCGGAGCAGCATGATAACCACCATGCACAGGAATATATGATCCGCTGCTGCCTTCCGCACTGCTCCATTCAGCTGATTTGGAATTAAAGCTGTACCCAACTCGATGCATCTCGTTTTCGTAGGCAGCGCTGTCAAAAACGTAAAATTCGAATTCCGGCCCCCACCGACTTTGTGTCGCGATTCCAGTGCTTTTTAAGTATGACTCTGCGCGCTGGGCCAAGTTGCGGGGATCATTGGCAAATATTTCCTTGGTATCAGCGCTCAAAATGGTACAGATAAAACTTAGTATGGGTACATCATAGAATGGATCCTGAAACCCGGTTGTTATATCTGGCACCATCACCATATCACCAGCTTTTACATTCTTCAGCCCAACGGACGAACCATCGAACCCGATGCCGCGCTCCATTAATTTCGGGGTGAATTGGTTTGCTGAGATTGTCAGGTGATGCCACCTTCCCCACAGATCGCAATATTTCAGATCAATTAACTGGATGTCGTGTTCATTGATAAATTGGCGGGCTTGTTTAAAATCTTGAAACATATCACTCCTGATCTTCAGCTGAGTTTTTGTTACCTCTTCCACTAACGGCAGGCTTTGAGATAGAGCATGAAATAGTTGTTCGCGTCTCAATTGTAAATCATCGTCCAGGGGTAACCAGGCCTGTAACAAGTAATTTCAGGCTATTAGCGATAACTAAAACAAGATACGCGATATGAAAATTCTCCTATGCCATTAGATTCTGGGCGGCTTCAACTGCCGCACCAGCATCGGAGGCAAAGCTGTCTGCACCGATATCCTGGGCATATTTTGCTGTTACGGGAGCACCGCCAATAAGCACTTTTACTTTATCGCGCAGCCCTTCTTTAATTAGCGCATCGATGGTGACTTTCATTGACGGCATTGTAGTAGTCAATAACGCAGACATGCCTATCAGGTTAGCATTTTCAGCGCGCACAGCCTCGATAAACTTCTCTGGTGATACATCTACGCCCAGGTCAATTACTTCAAAACCCGCTCCTTGAAACATCATACTCACTAAATTTTTACCAATATCATGCAGGTCCCCGGCCACAGTGCCAATAACCAACTTGCCCCGGGCTGGCACACCAGACTCTTCTAATAAAGGCCGCAGGACTTCCATCCCGGCGTGCATTGCCCTGGCGCACAGCAGCACTTCAGGGATATACAAATCACCAGCCTTGAAATCGCGTCCCACCGCTTCCATGCCCAAAATCAGGCCGTTATCTAGAATTTCTTTCGGTGACATTCCTTCATCAATGGCTTTACGAGTGGCTGCTTCCACCGCATCCATATCGCCATCGTAAAGATCTGTTTGCATTATTTTTAGTATGTTCGGCATAATTTTGGCTCCTCTTAGCTTTTATTATTTGCTCAAATAATGAGTAGGAAAAGTTTTTTGGTCAGGCTGCTCGCTCCGCTAATATCTCTGCGATTACAACCTCGGCCGCTTCTGATAATGGAGTAACTTGATGTTCAGCCAGTATTTCCCGGGCACGTTCGTTGGCGCGTGTATACATATCTTTGGATCCAGCAGCGTTCCAACTATCGTAACGGCTTCGGTCAATCATCTTCGGAACCCACTGGCTGGTGCGGAAATTATTCAGGGTGTGATCATCAGCCAGGAAACCCCCGCCTGGCCTGACGCGGGCGATGGCATCTAGAGCCAAAGTAGTAGGATTAATCTCCAGGCCTCCGGTTATAAAACTAGCCTCACGGATAATTTCGTCGGCTATTACCAATGTTTCCATTGAGGAAGTGGAACCGTACTCGAGATAACCCACATCATGAATCAAGGTGGCTCGCGCCAGAAAGTTGCTCAAGATAGAAAAGGTCATCTCAATGCCTGCTTGGGTGTCCACTACTTTGCTATCACTGGCGCCGCCTGCCGACCAGGCAGGGATGTTGTAATAGCGAGCCAGGTCCATTTGTGCCATCATGCCTAGCGGCCATTCCGGGCTGCCATAACTGACGATGGCGCTCTTCATATCCATCGCTGCTGTGTTCATCCCGTAGAGGAACGGCGTACCGGGGCGGATCAATTGGGTGATGATTAACCCAACCAGACATTCCGCGTTGCCCAGTGCCAGCGCTCCTGCCAGTGT
>JAIORG010000286.1 GCA_021108255.1 Anaerolineales bacterium
GAACCTTGGGCCCGGAAAATGTTACGGAGTGCGATTGAGATGCGGGATATCATGGAATCTCTAGAGGAAGGAATTGCTGGAACTCTTAGTATTGCCTGCAGCACTACAGCTGGTAAGTATGTCCTCCCGCAGCTTGCAGCCCGATTCGCTATCCGTCATCCAAAAATCCAAATCAAGCTGCTTCGTTGTTCTCCAGAGACGGTGATACCTAATATGCTTGATGGAGATGCTAATCTTGGTGTGATCAGCTATGAAATCCGCGATAAAGGAATGGAATTACAAAAATTTTTCCTGGATTCTATTTCAGTTATTGTTCCCCAGAATCATCGTTTTATATCCCAATCCAAAATCCTTCCAGAAGACCTTATTGGAGAATCGATAATCATCCGCGAAGAAACTTCTGGAACTAGAAAAATAATCCTCTCGGAATTAGCTCAACACGATATTAGCCTGGAGGATTTAGACATTTTTATGGAAGTTGGAAATGCGGAAGCAATTATCCGGACAGTAGCTGCCGGTTACGGGATTTCCTTTGTGTCAAAACTGGCGGCAGCACCCCAGATAGAAAAAGGGAACGTTGTGGCGGTACCTATAGAAGGCATTTCTCTGGTCCGGACAATTTATATGGTGCGGAAAAGGATGGAAGCTTCAAATCGCCCCCAGGATGCTTTCTGGAGTTTTGTTCACGATTCGTCCAATCAAGATCTTATTGAGATGGCTGGACGGGGAGATCTGAAGTATTCTATTAGGGATTTATAAACTGAAGGATGGCCACTGTTAAAAAGAACGAGGCCTTTCATAGGCCTCGTTCTTTTTAACTTAGTTTTAATTGAAGATAAGGGCAAGGATGCTGAATATGGTTTATCTTCAGGATTGACCTAAAAAGTGAATGTGAGACCCGCATCATCAACTATCATTAAATAGGGCGGGGCTGCTGTTATTTTAATTCTTTCGTCCCGAAGATCTTTGGGATCAATATCCTTATTTTCCAGAGCCAACTCACAGAGGGTAATTTCTCCTCCCAGATCGAGAATATCGTTAAACAAACCTACTGGATTTGGTAGTCCTTTCGGTGTCCCTAATTTTTCGAGCTCTCCTTCCAGCATCCAGCGAGCACCTGCGGGGCAGATGAAGATATGCACTTCATTGTCCACTGCTAACCCGGAGGTTCCGAATATCAAAGTAGGCATGATGCTTGCCGGGGTGTCGCCGTTACAAATAATTGCCATTTTACTCATTGGATTTTCTCCTGATTGTTTGAATAAAAAAACCGGGATACTACTGTACCCCGGCTGATTGTATTGATTAGAAATTACTAGTCATTTTTCTGGGGCAGTACAAACATCACATAGGAGGCAGCCCAGGCTCCCAGTACAATTGATATACCGGCGAGAATGGATCCGAGGGAAAACTGGGGGACACCACTCAGCAAGTGACCAATGTTGCAGCCACCGGAGGTAACGGCACCAAATCCCATCAGCAGGCCGCCAGCAAAGGTTTGTACCAAAACCAATGGTTTGGGAACGCGGAACTTGAATTCTTTGGCGATTAATGCAGCAACCAATCCACCCAGAACGATACCGATGATCAGCATTCCGAGCCAGTCTAACGAAACTTCAGCAGGGTTGAGGATCTTCTTGACAATATTGATCCAACCAGCAGTGATGCCAAGAGGATAATTCCGTCCAGCGGCAGCAGAAAGTGGGAAAGCCAGGATACCAACAAAACCGACCAGGGTCCCGGTGGTTACCCAGCCCCAACCTTTATCTACTTCATACTCTTCACCGTTCTTGCGGGCAATGAAATACCAGACTGCGAGAACGACTAACAGTATTATCAAAGCTAGCGTTGTGTAATCCATGCCCAGAATACCGTGCAGTGTCAAAGCTGATCCGTCAGCGCCAGAGATGGTTGTGGCAGCCTGTAGATTCGCCTTGAATGGTTTCAGGAAACCAGCGGCTGTGATATAACCGCCAAGTGACAGACCAAGAACAGCAGTTATCGAGCCTACCATTCCCTCGCCAACCCGGTAGGTAATACCGCTGGCGCAGCCGCCGGCCAGTACCATACCGATGCCGAAAATGAAGCTTCCCAGTAAGTTTGCTCCCCACCAGAAAGGTTTGGGGTTAATCGCAATTGCTCCAGTCATGTCCATGATCGAAAAACCGATCAATTCAACCAAAAGGGCAACAAAGACGGTCTTTAAAAGAACGTTATCCTTCATTAGAATTGCATCTCTGAAGGCGGAATTCATGCAGAAACGACCTCTCTGCAGAATAAAGCCAAACAAAACACCTACAAACAATCCAGTTACTACTGCTCCCATTTTTCTCTCCTTGTATTAATGATTTCTATAGCTATTTTAAACCGTGTGCTTCAATTAACATCCGGTAGTTTGGACCATCCAGCTGTTCCGATGACAGCAGCTTATGACCCTGTTTCTTTAAATTTCGCGGCATTCTTTCCACAGAAAGCGGGTAGTCCAGCAAAACTTCCAGGATTTCACCTTTTTCCATCTTCTTCAGGGTCGTCATGGTGTTCATGTCGGGATAGGGGCAAATCTTTCCGCAGACATCCAATGTTTTGGTTGGTGTAACATCAGTCATGCTTTTTTCTCCTTTTAAACCTATGTTTTATGAAATGCTAGTTATATTTTATTAGTAACTGAAACTCATTTTTGCGCCATCAGCCTCGAACAGGAAAGTCGACGCCATCATTACCTCAATACCGTCTACCAGGTCTTCTTCCTTCATGTCCCAGATGGGTAATCCGAGTTCACAAAGAATTATTCGACCGTCCAGAACCTGGATGGCATCGAAAAGTTCCACAGGATCCGGCTGCCCTTTTAGATTTTGGTATTTTTCCAATTCACCTTTTTTGACGATTTTTGCGCCGCCAGGTTGAATGAATAATAGGACTTCGTCGCCTGTGGCAGCGATTGCGGCACTCATAACCAGAGCTGCCAAGACGCTTTGTTCATCATCATGATTGAGGACAACCACTATTTTGTCAGTTTGGAATTCTTCATTCATATCTTAATCCTTTTTCTAAAAATGCCTGGTGAAATTTTCTAATTTGAGCTGACCGCTGCCAAAGCTTCCTTTTGTTTTCGGCTTAATTCAACCGCTTTGATCCTCACTTGCTGAAAATAAATCGCTAATGGCCGGTAATACAGGTGAGCCCATTTTCCAAAAGGTACTTCTAAAACCAGCATGGGGAAGGCGAGGGCCAGATGAACGACATAAGTATAGTAAGTTGCCAGGGGCAAGCCCAGATACCGGAATGTGTGTTGTAAAATTCCAGTTAAGGTGACTGTCAGCAGCAGCACTGGGAAAATCCAATCACTCGCATGTGAGAATTGATGCAGCGGCCGATCTTGTTTGATCCTTCCGTATAGGGCAGAGCCTGATCCGAATAAAAGAACTGCTGTGGCGTAGTAACC
>JAIORG010000208.1 GCA_021108255.1 Anaerolineales bacterium
ACGTACCATTTGATTGTATCGTTTGGTCTAAAAAGCCCGACGAAGTAGAAAAGTTACTTAAAAATAAAGGTATAAAACTAGTCTTGGATTCAAGTTTCAAGTGCAACATCACTTAGTTTGAAAAACACCATCTCGGGTGTCTCTAGACCAAGACATTTTCTTGGTCTGGTGTTCAGTCTTCTTTGAGCAAATAACTCTTGCTCTGGAGTGATCTCCGAAAAGTCACTCCCCTTTGGGAAATACTGACGGAGAAGGCCATTGGTATTTTCATTGGTTGCTCTCTCCCAGGAAGAATAGGGATGCGCAAAGTATACACTCGTATTCAGTTCTTCGGCGATACTCAGGTGATCCGCAAATTCTTTACCATTGTCGCAGGTGATCGTCAGCGTTTTCAATCGGTAGGGGTTCATCATTTGTACGATAGCTTCTTTCGTGGCCGCTGCTGTCCGGTGATTTATCTTTTTCAATAACGTGAACCGAGATTTCCGCTCCACCAGAGTAACTAATGCATATGGACTTTTCTTTCCGATCACAGTATCCGCTTCCCAGTCTCCCAGGCGGCTTCTCTCGTCCACAACGTTCGGGCGCTGCTCAATGCTTACTCTATCGACTATTTTCCCTCGACGTTCGTAGCTTCCGTACCGTTTACGACGTTTTTTTTGACATCGAAGATGTTTGTGAAGATCACCTCCAACCCGTTTGTCCATGTAGACATATTGGTAAATCCACTCATGACTGACACTAATTTCTCGATATTTCTTCATCCACAACGCGATCTGTTCCGGGCTCCAATCCTGACGGATCTTTTCTTCTATCCATATCCAGGTTTGGGGTGGGATTCTTCTGCGATCCCAACTGCGCCTCTTCACTGCTTTGCGATGAGCCTGTTTAGGACGATATCCCCGTTGACCGCGGTTTCTTTTCAGTTCTCTGCTAATGGTCGATTTATGAACTCCGATCGTTTGGGCTATCTCCGTTTGATTGTGTTCGCTTTTCAAAAGTGCTTGAATCTGATATCGTTGACATTGGGCGAGCTGGTTGTAGCTCATAAGCGCTCCTTTGACTTGTCGGTCTCTAGAGGCTTATACTACACCAGCTTGCCTCTTTTGACCTTCAAAGTTGCACTTATGAGTTGAATCTAGCAGTAAATAAACATAACCCCCGCTCAACCTGACAGCCGGTTAAGGTGGACGGCCTGGGTTATAGGATCGTCAAAACAAGACCCGGCTGCAGGTTAGCTCATCCGTTAGCCTTCTAATTCGCTGAAATAAATCTTTATGCTAAATCTTCTAATGATAGTATCCCTAATTGTGTCTCTTATCCCAATTGGGCTAGCTGTGTTCAGCGTTAAGGTGATAAGTAAGCACGCATTCACCTCAAAGATGTATGGTTTCCTGGGGATTATCTATTTTGCACTCTTGATGTTGGGCATATCTATACTACTTGCTTCACTATACTTGGGTTGGCCTGCTAGTGCTTTTATTCCACCAGAATTCATCATTATTTTTCCACTATTCTTTACAATCCCAATATCAATCATAATCATTATTGCTCTATCAATAAGAGTGCTTATTAGGTCAAAACAAGAAACTTCAAACATAAAGTTGCTTAATATCCTGGCCTATCTACTTAATACAATACTTTTTCCTATCTTCTTCATAAGTATTCCAAATGCATTAATTAGCCCGGTTGGTCCAAGGTGTGAGTATAAAAATCAAGATACAGGCAACAGAATAATTGAAGCGATACGGGATTATCAATATGAAAAGGGAGATTTTCCAGAAAGCACTGATCGATTGATCCCGGAATATCTGTCATCAATTCCAAATGACCATTGTGACCCATTTGATCTGCGAGAATTCAAAATCATTGAATGTTCAAATGAGATTTTTCTACTTACAATTGAGACAATGCCAAGGGATCAATACCAAAGGTATGATTTTAAAAATGATGTTTGGTCAGTCTCTCCAAGACCTGTTGGAGATTGGCTGATGATTGATGAATGGGACACAATTTGTGACGGATTAGAATAAGATTGAATTATAGACAAGGCTAACCCGCGCTCCACCTGACCGCCTGTGGCGTGGGGAATCGGGCCCTTTTATGCATTTATTGATTCTTGATCTATAATCATTATTAGCCTATCCGGCTGCAGGTGAGCTCTTCCGTTAGGGTGCTTTCATTGATCACAATATGATTACTAAAAGATTTTCGTTCATTGGAATAATACTCCTGATATTTTCTATTTCTGCTGCTTGTGAAAGAGAGAAATCATTACTTGATATCCCAGATGCCAGTTCTTCTAGTATCGAGCAATCGAGCAAAGACACTCAAAAAAGCAATACAGTCCTACCTCAAACAACACCAACAATCGAAAATACCAAGACAGTGGAACCAATTCAGATTGTGATTGTTCCTAAGTCACAAATGATTTTTGAAATCAACAACAACATTGCAGTTATAGATCCATACTCGCCTAATGAAATCAATTATCTATACTTTCCAAATCTTAATGATTTGCCTAACCCAGAACCTCGAGCCGTTTCGCCCGACGGAACCAAACTCATTGTTAGATCTGTAGATGCAAGGGTAGGAAAGTTTAGACTTTTCGTTTTAGATTTAACTTCAGGTGAAACACACAAGCTGATATATGAGAATGCGAGCCAGGGAATTGCGAGGTGGGGTCCAGATAGTGAGAATATCGCATTTGTCTTAACTTATGAAAATGAAAGCAGAATTGTTATCGTCAACTATCTAAATGGCTCAATAATAGAAATCCATGGAGCACATCGATGGGATTCCATTCCTTGTTGGTCTCCTGACGGTGAGCGGATTTATTTTTTGTCATATGAAGGTCAATCTGATGACCTGTTAGGTCCATCACCACAAAATGACATCTTTGAATTTGATATTGAAAGTAACGAGCTCAGAAAACTAACAGATGAGCCAATGCTGATAACAGACTTTTCCTTATCACCTGATGGATCAAAATTTATTTATACTTCAGTGGATCAATTTGGAGAAATATTCACTTTTGATTTCGAAAATGGAGATATGACTAATTTGACAAACAGTATTTCATCTGAACGAAATCCTGTTTGGTCTCCAAATGGGGAAAAGATTGCATTTAGTTCAGAGAGAGATGGAAATTGGGAAATCTATACCATGAATTCCAACGGTTCATCTGTAGAAAGGATTACATTCGATAACGAAGTTGATACTCCAATTATGTGGTCCCCTTTTAGTGATTATCTGGCGTTCATATCAAGAAGGTCAGGGGCATGGCAAGTTTATATATACGTGATCTCTTCTGGAGAAATTAAACAAATAACAGACGAGGACGATTATCCATATCTTGCTGATATAACCACAACATTAGCACCCTAACCCACGCTCCACCTGATCGCCGGTTAAGGTGGATGGTTTGGGAACCATAATC
>JAIORG010000237.1 GCA_021108255.1 Anaerolineales bacterium
ATATCTTACAACGTTTTTCTTCTGGCTTCAGGAGAGCCATCCAAAAATTCAGAGATTAGATGACATTAATCGCCATATAGCGTTAGATTACTTAAAACATCTTAAGAAGAAAGGTGAAGTTGGAGATTATTCTAGACATTATTGGATACAAATTTTTTCCGGCATCCGTCTTTTTTTTGATTTTGCAGTGTTTGAAGAGCTGGAAACTTCTCCTAATCGTAATCCCTTCGGGATAATCTCAATTCCCGCCCACAGGAACCACGTGCCTCGTTATATACCAGATGCTGAGTTGGATAAGATCCGTGAATATTGCAAAAATGAGGCAACCTTACAGGAAAAGACAATTTATACAATCTTATTGCATACTGGAGTTAGGGCTTCAGAATTGGCGAGACTACGTACAACAGACATTGTTCAAATTCAGGGAGGATGGAAACTGCACGTTCGGGAAGGAAAGGGGCTGAAAGACAGATTAATTCCCCTTAATCCAACCTGCTTAAAGGCACTCCAGGAATGGCAAGATGAAGGATGGGAAGGAATAAACGAGAATTTATTTACACGGAACGGGCGTCCTTGGCAAGGTGGTAAGACAGTTACTAAAAAAGTTCGCATAATGATGAAAAAAATTGGTTTAGAAGGCATAACTCCCCATCGATTTCGTCACTCTTTTGCTGTTATATTACTGAACCATGGTCTTCGTGAATCGGTTATCCAAAAGCTATTAGGGCATACTTCATTAGATATGACCTTGAGGTATGCCCATGTCTTAGACAGAACTATTGAAGAAGAATTTAATAATGCGATAGAGAAGATACAAGCAAGCCCATTAGAGGGTGTGCCTAGTTTCTTCAATAGAGAAGATTATCCAACGTTTGAAGAAGGCGACTCTTTGAATTGGATTCGTTTACCACACGGATATTGTCGGCGGAATCCTAAGATCCACTGCGAGAGTGATGTGAAATGCCTGTTATGTGAACGATACTGTGCACGCGGCGAAGATTTGGATTGTTTAGAGCAAATGCATGAGAGGTATCAGAAATTAGACATGTCAGTCCAGGCTGATGTTGTATACTCTCATATCTCGCAGCTCAAAGAATATTCTGATAGTAAGGTGAAAACATTGTCCCTTGATAAAATCGCTTGAGCGCAGGTTAGGCTGCCTTTGTCCCAAAAAAAAAACGAGTTGTCAGCTTCCCACGTGCTGTTAGGTGAAGATCTCTATTTGTCCTCCTGTCGTAGTGTCCAAACCACGGCAGCAAAGGCCAAGACCACACTTCCGAACAATAGCGCCAGATCTCCCCACACCCGCGCCAGAGATGCATCACTGGTCAATGACAGTTTCAGAACTTTCACCAGGTACTGGGTAGGAATCAAGCGCAAAGTAATTTCTAAGGCTGTTGGCATCTGTAAGGAGGTGAACCAACTCGGCGCCATGAGAACCAACATAATAACACTCGACCAAGTGTTCACTTGCATCGTGGTCTGAAATATGCTGCCCGTCAGGAGTCCTACTGCCACCATGAACAGCGCCCCCAAAAGCACTGCCAGGAAGGTCACTGGCCAGTCTCCCACCCATCCCTGATTGAGGGCAATCAGTATTCCAGAGATAAGCAAACTATAAACAAGACCTGTCAGGGCTTTACCAGCCACCACCTCAGCCGGGCCAGCCGGTGATGATAGCAAGAATTCCAGGGTATGCTTTTCTTTTTCCTCCACTAACAACAGCGGTACTACGAAAGCCCCTGTCATAGCCAAAGCCATCACTAGAAACATGTTCATCAAGTAGGGATCCATGCGGAATGTATTCTCGGTTTGTATCCCTGTCGGGGCAGCCACATCAACCCAAACGATATGCGCTGGCATATCTTGCCCAATCATGGACCATACTTGCTGCTCCACCATTCTTTGAAAAACCGCTATCTCTCCACCCCCACGTTTGCGGTTCAAATAGACAGTGATTTCTGCCTGCTCTCCAGCGTCCACGGTGTCGTCGAGATTGACCGGTATAGACAATCCTCCCACAGCGTTTTGCTCCACCTCTGATGTCAATTGTTGATCTGAGTCCACCTCTATCAAATGCACTTCAGGAAGCGCTTGCAGTTCAGCCACCAAACGCGAACCTGAGGGATCGTACACGACCATAGTTAAAGTACCCGGTCCCTCTAGCCCGCCAAACATCAAGCGGATAAGCAGCGACATACCGATGGGCAGCACCAGGCCGAACAGGATGTACTTGTTCTTAATCGCATCTACGATATCTTTTCGGGCAATGACCAAGATCACACGCCAGTTCATTCTGTCAATTCCTTCCCGGTGAGTTTGATAAAAACCTCCTCCAGAGTAGCCTCCGCGGAATGCAAGGTAACAATCCGGCCAGCAGCAGCCAGTTCCCCCAAACGCCGGCCATCGTTCGAGTCATCCAAGGAGAGGGTTAGACACTCCCCATCATCCAGGGTTGCCTTTAAATGACGTTGACCATAGGTCACTTTCAAACGTTGAGGGGTATCTAGCGCCACGATATGCCCCTCGTTGAGGAAAGCAACCCGTTGGCAAAGCTGATCGGCCTCCTCCATATAGTGGGTAGTCAAGAAAACTGTGCCCCCTTGATCGGCCAGGTCTACCACCAGTTTGTGGATCTGATGTGCTACTGTTGGATCCAGCCCCTTGGTTGGCTCATCCAGGAAGAGCAGCCGTGGGCGATGCAGTAAAGCGCGAGCAATGAGCAATCGCTGCTTCATCCCATTAGAGTAATGCTGAACTAAGTCATTAGCCCGTTTCCCCAGGTCCACCTGCTCCAGTATCTCATCTACTCGCTGGTCCTCTGCGCCGTAGAGACGGGCACTGAAAGCCAGGTTTTCCCGGCCAGTCATTCGCTCATAGAGGTTCTGGAACTCAAAGACAACGCCGATCTGAGGCTTAAGATGCTCTCGTTCGCTCACTACATCACAACCTACCACGGAGGCTTTACCTGCTGTTGGGCGCAGTTGACCAGTAAGCATACGGATGGTGGTAGTTTTCCCTGCACCATTGGGGCCCAAGAGCCCGAAAACCTCCCCTTCGCTCACAGTGAAAGCAAGGCCGTCCACGGCAGGCAGGCCGTTGAAAGTACGAGTTAGATTGTCAGTTTCAATAGCGTTCATCATCTCGTTCCTTACTCCTAGTTAATTTGCTCCGGGCGGCCTAACTGACTATATGTATTATATACTTGTTAGAAATTTTTATTCTCCGTGCCGTGTTTATATGTTATTCCGCTATGGTGATTCATCATTGAACGCAAGTGTGTTTACAAGTAAATTTATCCAAAAACCTTGACTTATTCTCCATATAAGTATGTAAGGGGCTCCT
>JAIORG010000282.1 GCA_021108255.1 Anaerolineales bacterium
GATACCTGACGCGACCGCAATCAAGGCAGTTCTTAATGCCAGGGCGCCAGAACCGCAGGCTGCCTCGACAGTCATGGCCTCGATTCCCCGCATACCAACCCAATCTGAAATCAGGGCTCCCAGATGCGTCTGTTTATCCAGCTGCCCCGCCATCATATTGCCGACGTAAAGCGCCTCAACCTGGCTTAATTCAGCGTCCGCCAGGGCGGCAAACACCGCATCCCCAGCCAATTCAACCAGCCGTTTACCCCAATGTTCATTTACCGGTACTTGTCCAATTCCAATTATCGCTACTTCCTGCATAATAATCTTTTTATCCTTCCCCTCTCCCGGTTCTTTTTCTGGTAACCGACGGGAAAATCTATATTAATCCTATAACAATAATTATGTTTATCTCTGCTATCAAATCCTATCAGGTTGTTCTCAACTTAACCAGCCGGTAGAAATTGAATTTATTCCAATCATCTTCCACTCTTGTCAAGAATCTTTTATCACTCTAACAAGCAATATTCTGGTTAGATTTTTTTAAACACTGCAGCCGCATTTGCCATAATCAAGATAATCAAACAAACATATACCAGGTTGCTTCTGCCAGACTGCACGGCAAAAAACAGGATTATTCCCGAAAGAATCATTAACAGGAACAGAATCAGATAATAAAGACTTGGGTTTTCCCTTAACCAGGGAAACAGCTTTTTCATATGAGTATTATCCCAATCATGGTAATGATGCTGATGATTAAAAGCAGCACACAAATGGCAGGCAGCAGTTTTCTCAAAATATCACCTTCCTGACCCTCCAGCCCTGCTGTGCTTGCCCCCACAATTATCTTTGTTGGCGCGACGACAGATCCCAGCGCCCCGCCGGTGGTTTGAGCAGCCAGGATTATCGCAGCCGGCAAACCCAACAGTTCAGCTGTCCGCAGCTGCAGGAGGGAAAAAACCAAATTTGAATTGGCATTACTGCCCGTCATCACTGCTCCCAGGGCGCCAATCCAGGGAGATAAAGCTGGGTAAAACCAGCCAAGCGAAGAGGAAAATCCACGGGCCAAGGTATCTGTCATGCCCGCGTGCTGCATGATTACCGCCATCATTACTATGGAAGTGATGCCCACGCTGGAAGAGATAACTCGTTTTCCCGTACTGCCCAGTATCCTGGAAAGAGAACCGGCTTCATACCACCCGGCACTTTTAAATATCAGGTAAGCTGCAGCTGAAGAAACCAGCAGAATCATACCGGCATGGCGGAAAATGGTTATCTGCCTGCCAGGACCGGCGGGCACCATGTACCCTGCAAGAGTTCTCGTAGCCGGAAAATCAAAACCAAACTGGACCTGACTCAGAAAACGATTCAGCTGAGGAACCAGCTGGATAAACAAAGTGAGAACTACCAGGACACCATATCCAGCCAGGGAAATCAGCAGTGGTTTCCAGTCCAACTTTCCCAGTGATTTTCCATTTCCTTTGTACTTCCAGGCGAGAGGGATGCCGATCAGCAGCCCTGTTGTACCGCCTATTAATCCGCCAATGCTCCAAAATCCCAGGGTGACTGTCAAGTATTGCGCGGTCGACATAACCACACCGATGATGAAAATCGGCAGCGCTAAACGGCGGATAGTTTTCCAGCCCCCGGCTGCATAAGCCGCAGCAAACCCAACACAGATCCCAGTAATCCCCAGGAAAATTGCGGCAGGGGAAGCCAGAACTTGCCAATCCAGTCCTGTGGCTGCCATCATGGCATTAAAGGATGCCCCCAGTGATCCAAATGTTACCGCCCAGCTGTGTCCCAGGGATGGAATTACCACCGCGCTGAGAGGAGAAAAACCCAAACCAACAAGGATAGGTGCAATCACTGCTACCGGGACACCAAACCCTCCCACGCCTTGTAAAAAGGAAGCAAAAATCCAGCCAATAATCAAAGCCTGCATTCCTTTATCAGCAGTTAAGTAGGGAAGTGATTTGCTCAGGATTTTAATTCCACCAGCTTCGTCGACCACCCGGAATAATAAAAACGCAGTCCAGATGATAAGAAGCACATCCAGGATTAGAAAAACAGCCTTGGCGTGAGCATAGGATAGAGTTTCTGGATTGATTCCAAACCAGATCCAGGCAACCAGAATGGCGGTCAGATAACCTGCTCCTCCAGCTCTGGATGCCCCCCAGCGAAAACCAACCATCAAGAGCAGGATGACAAGTATGGGTGAAATTGCTAGTATAAACATGGCTCAAATAATATTGTTCTAAACAATTGTTATCTATTGTAGCATGGTTAGATTCGAGCCTTCTCTTCAGCTTTCATTAAAAAAGTAAATTAAGAACCTCAATCTAACGGCGCCGGACGCGTCCATCTCCCTCTTCCCCATGCTACAATAGGTGATCATCAATCAAGCAGGATCAGAGGAAACAAAATGGACCCAGTAATCCTGGATCGGATCGAATTTAATCCATCCACAGCAAATATTTTCAGGAAACTGCACGTAAAAAAGGGCAGCAATAATGAGGGGTTAGTCCTTGAACTGGTGGAGGAAGCCGACCGCATCAGCCGGCCGCGGGCAATGTACACCATTGCCGGTATCGAAAAAAGAGATGATACTGGTGTCGTTCTGGGTGGTATCCGGATGGAAAGCCGGGTCATGCAGGTAAACTTGAATGATGTTCACCGGGTGTTTCCTTATCTAACAACAAGCGGCAGAGAGATGTACGAATGGACTCAAAGCAAGGACGACCTCCTGGAAAAATATTACGCGGAAGAGATCAGCCAGATGGCTCTCCGGGCAGCCGGGGAGGCGCTGCTCTCCCATCTCAAAGAAACCTACCAGCTGGGCAAAACCGCCTCGATGAACCCGGGTTCGCTGGAAGATTGGCCCATCACTGCCCAAACATCCTTATTTAAATTACTGGGAAATCCAGAACAAGCGATTGGCGTCAAACTGCTTGGGAGTATGCTGATGATTCCAAACCAGACGGTTTCCGGCATTCGTTTTGTTTCCGATAGCGACTTTTCAAACTGTGAACTTTGCCCGAGGGATAACTGTTCTCACCGGCGGGACCAGTACGATCAAAATCTTCTAAATTCGAAATATCAATAAGGGATAATTTCCAGGGAAATGGAGGTGTTTTAGTTTTCAGGCAAGGAACTTCCGCTCTCCAGCTTCCACTGCTCCCTCACCCGTCCTCGGGTGAGGATATATTCCCAATCGCGCCCGGAGACGGGCACTCAGAGCATAGTATAAAAAATTTCAGAGGTGTTTTAGTTTTCAGGCAAGGAACTTCCGCTCTCCAGCTGCTACTGCTCCCTCACCCGTCCTCGGGTGAGGATATATTCCCAATCGCGCCCGGAGAC
>JAIORG010000169.1 GCA_021108255.1 Anaerolineales bacterium
TCATGGTCACTGATGTAACCGTCGCTCAATATGCTGAATATCTAAACTCGGCGTTAGCTTCCGGTGATATTAGCAGCGGAGAATTTACAGTAGAGACGGGTGAAGCAATCTGGGGCGAAGAAGGCGTAGGTGGATACTACCCCGGTGATCCGTTCCAGGAAGCTCATCATGAAGAAGAAATCAAAGCCGGAGATCATCTGTACATGCCTTTTACTGAGGGTGTGCGATTGACTCGTGACGGCAAAACTTTCACTTCTGTTCCGGAATATGCCAACCACCCCATGACTATGGTAACCTGGTTTGGTGCGGATGCTTACTGTAAATACTATAATGGACGGCTTCCCTTTGAAGTAGAATGGGAAAAAGCCGCCCGTGGAACAGAAATCGTAGACGAAGATGGTTTTGCTTTCCCCTGGGGAGAAGAAATCCATGGGAATAATGCTAATTTCTACTCGTCTTTTGATCTCTTTGAAAAGATGTTCGGGAAATTAGGCAATACCACGCCAGTCGGCTTCTACAACGGCCAAACCTATAATATAGACGGCCACGTTTATGAAACACTGGACTCTGCCAGCCCTTATGGCCTCTACGATATGGCCGGGAATGTCTGGCAGTGGATGGGAGATGACCATATCGATCAACATTACCGCATGATGCGCGGCGGGAGCTTCTACTCCTATGAAGTTGACCTGCGGGTTTGGAAAGAAAACAGCGCTGGCCCCCAGTACTACAGTCCTCAAGTCGGATTCCGGTGTGTTCAGGAAGTAGTAAAATAGAGTTAGGATAATATTCCTCTTCCTTTACTCTAATAACTAGATTAAAACGAATATTTATGGAAAACAAGAAACAAACCTTCAAGCAAATAAGATCAAAGTACTTCCCGCTGATCAAATCCCTCCAGACCGGTTTACTGCTCATCACCGGCCTGGCGGGATATATGAGCGCCCGTTGTCCTGTAATGAACATGACCACTCTTTTAGCGCTGGGTGGCAGTTTGTTATTGTCCGTCAGCGGCAGCACGGCACTGAATATGTGGTATGACCGGGATATCGACGCCAAGATGCCCCGTACCAGCAACCGTCCTCTCAGTACCGGAGAGACCAAACCCCGGGAAGCTTTAATCTTCGGGTTGCTCCTCTCTATCATTGGTGTCGGTTGGGCTTTAGCAATAGATCCCCTTTATGGCGTTGTGGTTTTTGCCGGCTTATTTTTCGACGTGGTTGTTTACACGATCTGGCTCAAAAGACGAACCGCCTGGTCCATTATCTGGGGCGGAATTTCCGGCGGAATGCCAATTTTGGCTGGTCGGGCCTTAGGAATAGGTTATATTGACTGGGTCGGGGTTGCCCTGGCTATGGCTGTCTTATTCTGGATACCCACGCACATCCTTACTTTCAGCTTGCGTTATCAAGAAGATTACAAGGCTGCAAATATCCCAACTTTTCCAAGTGTTTACAACAATCAAACCACTCGTATAATTATCGCTATCTCCAGCGTGTTGACTGCCCTGGCGATGGGTTTTGCTGCTGTTGGAGTGGGTATGACCTGGGGCTTCTTGCGGTTGATAGTGGTTTTATCCATTGGTTTGCTAGCCCTAGCTATCCAAAGCTTGACCCTTCCCTCGGAAAGGATCACCTTTGGGCTGTTTAAATACGCCTCCTTGTATATGCTGAGTTCTATGCTGCTCTTATTCGCCGCAGGATTCCTAATCTGATGAAAAAAATTTCTGTTCTTGATCGGATTCTTTTACTGGCAACAGGCTTATTAGCGGCTTACCAGGTTGCAGCGGGCATAGATGGCATGGAGCCTCTGACGATCTGGTTTTACACTATCAGCTTTGGTACCTTACTGGTAGCGGGATTATTGCTGATTATCCTCGGTTTCGAAGGGCTTGAGAGCCAGGCGGTTATCATTGTCTCAGCCCTTATTCCTCTCAGCCTGTCATTGGGATTGGTCTCAGAACACCTGGTTGGCTATACTATTCCCTATCTCATTTTTTGCGGGGTGGGATTTATCGCGATCGCAATCACCAGGTTTTCAGTCACTAGTAAAATCGCCACGATCATCCTGGCGGTAGTCCACGGAATCGCCGGTTTGATAATATTCCTTCTCCCAATTTCCCTCAGCATTCAAGGAGCCATGCCTGCCGGTTTCGCTCTGGTTGGGTTAGGAGGCGCAGTGATTGGCTTAGGGGGATTACTGTTAGCGTTTTTAAAAGCGGGGAAACCCATTCTATCCCAGAAAACCATCCTCTCTCTGCTCCCCGGGCTGCTTTTCCTGATGACTGCCGCCTTTGTGTACGGTTTTTCATTTAGATAATTTATCGCTATATTCATTATTGCACCTGATCAAGGAGAGAGATTTAATGAAAAAATTCTTACGATTCATTGGTATCCTGCTCATGGGAATCACTGCCGCGGTCACATTGTTAAGTGGCGTTGGTACAACATGCGTTGCCTTGAACCCGGCTCAATACGATAGTATGAAAGCCATAGCCTCATTTCAATGGTTGTATATTCTGTATGTTGTGGTTGGGATTGCCATCGGCATCCTTGGAATACAGGCAACTATTAAACTTATTAAGGGAAACGAAGAAGCTGAAAAATCCGTCCTGATTGCATTAATCCTGGGAATCATCACCGGCGGAATCCACATGATCACAAGCAGGGCCCTGCGGGGATCCTCAATGCCGCTTGATTTCATTGTCTATATTACAATCTTTACCCTGGTAATTTTCCTGCTCTTCCGTTTACCGAAACTGCGTGAGTTAGCCCCGTTCGAGAAGGGCACAGTAGACGAATCTGGCGCTGCTGGTGGTCTTACTGCAATTGTGATTGGTCTGCTGTTTCTCAGCGTTCAAATGTGGGCTGGCCCAACTCATCTTCTGGATGGTGTCAACTATGCGGATGCTTTCCACAATGCCATGCTGTTCATTGGCAGTGCAATAATCCTTTTTGGCATTGGATGGATCTCCAAGTCAGTGCTCCTCCAACGAGCTCCTGCCAGCCTGGAACAAATAGTTCCCTGAGATCAGACATCAAATGTGACTGGAATTTACAAGATTTGATGATTGGTTTTTTGTGCTCTTGATGGATTCCTCACGATGCTCGGAATGACAAAAAGGGGCCTGTCCTGCAAAGGATTCATACTGAGATCAACATTAACGATACGTTAAAGTTGCCCACAATCAGGTGTTTTTGAGGTATAGTTAATCTCGTATTTGAAACTAAGCCTTAAGTTTCCCGTTAAATACTAAAAGAAACAAATACCTGATATAAGAACAAACAAGGAGATACAGATGACTGA
>JAIORG010000231.1 GCA_021108255.1 Anaerolineales bacterium
ACTGCCAGGGAGAGCAGAAAGATTTCAACGCCGGAATACAATTCAAATACAGTTAACGATAAAGTGATGATTAAGAAATATGCGGCACCGATGATTATGGTTGGAATGGAATAAACTAACCCTTGGCGGATGACAACCCGGATATCTAAAAGCTGATACCGCAAGATTGCATAAACAATCACGATGGCAGTAATACCATTGGCAGCAATATCGATGGGATATTTTCCGAGAGGGGTGAAATTAATAGCAGAGCCAATAATCATCACCCCGATTCCCAGGATTAAGTACAATAGGCGGTTCTGTTGAATAGGATCATTCGTTCTTCGATATGAGCCAATAAGAGATGCAATACTATATATAATTAATCCAAATCCGGGTACAGCAGGGATATATGTGTATGGTGTCAAATCATAAAAAATAATCCCGTTTTCCAAATGAAAATTTGAGACCAACAGATTTGGAATTAAGCTGAAACCAACTAGTATTATGCCAAAGATTAGAACCCCGGTATCCCATTTATTCCTCACTTTGATATTTGATCGCGCGAATGCAAAAACACTTACCATCATACCGGGCTGACTGGCCACCATCATCCGGAACCAGAAGCTGCCTCTTGGTTCATCTACATATATTAAAAATGCGGTCAGAGACCACAGGCTCATGGCCAGTAAGTACCATCGGAATGCCCGACGTAAGTCAGTTTTGGGTTTTGAGAATGTTACGATGACATACAATCCACTATATAGCAGGAATGCCACGCCCGTAATAGTTGAATTAATTATTAAGTTCATGCTAACCCTTAATTTTTTTATCTCCTAATAGTTTTTTCAATTGTTTTGCTGTGGGTTTCATGTGGGGAGGTTTGGTGTGTGCCAGATCAGCACCATGGCTTTGCTGGTAATCCATATATAAACCAAAAGCTCCCGGGTTAAGCAGGGAAATATGAAGCGCCGTATATCCGAGCATCTCTTCTATATTGGTATAATCAGAATTTACTTCCTGCAAAGCGGTATTTAGTTGGGAAATAATATCGTTTGTATCCACATGGGTCACGGTTTTCATTTCTATAAAGAGGTGCAAGTACGGTTTACCATCTTTAAATTCTTTTCGAGCAACCCATTCGTGGTAATCAAGGTCGGTTTTTTCAAGTGCAAGCCAGATATCCTTCTCTGTAATCAAAGCGAACCCGGCAATATTAATGATATCGTTATCCCGGGAATAAAAGTTTACCTGAGGAAGGTCAATGTCCAGTTCATCGTCTCGGGTTGATATGACTTCAATAAGATCTCCCACCCGGTAGCGGGTGAAGATCCCGCCGTGGAAATTGGTAAACACCAGTTCGTAGATCCCTGGCTCTAATTCATTATATAGAACTGTTTTTGGATGATAATCAGGATCTTTTTTATTCTTCTTGTGCTCCTCATGAGAAATGAATTCATAAAAGTTGTTTTCAGGGAAAAAAGTCATACCCTGGTAATTCCAGGCTTGCATACATATCGAACCGCCTTCTGTACAAGCAATTCCAGAAAGGGGTTTTTTACCCCAGTAATATTCAATTTGCTTTGTGTAAACTGAAGCGTCTATGCCTCCCGTCATAATGCCTTTTAATTTCCAGACATCTTTGGGGAGCAGTTTCCCCCTTTTTATTTTAGCCGTGAGATAACTTTTCAGTAATCTCCACAGCACGTCTGGTCTAAGCATCTCGACTGAGAACTTGACAGAATTTGACCCTTGTTCAAATTGTTCTCCAACCCTGACTAATATACTGGAAAGACCGTAGAAAAAATCCATTCCCTCTATCATTGCCAATTTGAACCCTGCTTGTATTCGCTCCCGAAAATCCATTTGGTCTCCTTCAAGAAGGGGAGGGAGGAATCGAAGATCCATATGTTCGTCCACGGCTCGATTAAAAATACCTGAGACATAGGGTGGCGGCGCTGATCCTACCAGGACACTGTCATTTGGTTCTATATTTACTTCACCTTTTTGTGTACAGGATGCGATGATCATCCCTCCGGCTGTAGTCTCACCCAGCCGTTCAACCATTTTCTTTGTGTATGGAGTCCATTTATATCTAAATTCTCCGCTTCTGCCAGAGGTGTGTGCCCAAATAACTGGTTCGCGGGGAAGAACATCGTTTCTTTTTTGATCCAGATATTCCTGATAATCCCCATAGGTGGTTAGAGGTACAACTTCACGAAATTCATTAATGGTGGTGGGAATAACGTCACCCATCAGCATTCGCCCCATCAAACACTTTCCTAATAAGTCGATTTGTTCCAGGAGCAGGCGTTCCTGTATCTCCATGAACTCATCAATACTGAGGTCAAGAAAACCGCAGTATTTTGTCCAAATTTCTTCCTTTCTGCCTTGTTGAAGGAGAGTGCTAAGTGAAGTCATTATTCCTCCTGACAAATCTTGCATTTGATAGATAAGGGCGCTGGTATCCAGCGATATTTTGCTGACAGTTGAATTATTTCAATGTCCAGGAATCCCGCAGATTCCAGCTCCATCTGCCAGCCTTCGGGTGTTCTCAGGTTGGTGATCGCACCGACTTCTGCCAAAGCCCGGGTAAAATTTTCCTTAATTGCGAAATAAAAAAATGCACTCACCCTCATTAAAAACTTTACCACCGCCAGTTCCCACAAAGGTGATGTTCCCGCATCAATGATTGATAGCAATCCGACCGGTTTTAGGACACGCCTCATTTCTGAAAGCATCAGGGGGATATCCATGTGATGGGACGCTAAACCCATTACCACAACATCAAATGTCCCCTTTTCAAAAGGTATCGCCATGGCGTCAGCGCAGGTAAGGCTGATTGAATTGGTGAGATCTAAGCCGGATATTTTCTTTTTACCCTGTCTTAGCATGGATTCAGTGAAATCCAGGCCGGTGATGTGAACCCCCGGGATCTTTTTCTTGAGGATTTTACGGGGGATGACCAATGTTCCGGTTGCAATATCCAGAATCTTTTGATTCTCCAGGATTTCTGTCCTATTAACCAGCTGGTCTACAAAACTTTGATAACTCCAACCCCAAAAAGTATTTAATTCACTATTCACTGTCTCTTCATAATGGGAGGAAAATTCGGTAAATGCTTCCTGAACGACTTGTTTTTCTTTCATGGTTAGTCGAATTTTTCCCTTATATAATTGAATTTGTTTTGTGATGTATTTCACAGGAACTTAGGCGGATTATACACCAGTTAAATTAATCAAATCCAAACTTCAGCCCTTAGATATAAAACTTGTTTTTATCCACTTCCTCCCGCAAGAT
>JAIORG010000246.1 GCA_021108255.1 Anaerolineales bacterium
TTAGATTTGTTGCGCCATCTGTGGGAGCACAAGCTTGCTCAAATTTTTGTAACAAAGGGCCATCCGTTGACTGTATGCCTCGCCAGGTATAGCCTCTGATAGACGGTAAATTAATAATTGATGTCATTTCTACTCACAGCCATTACTTCAATTTCGGTCAAGCCCTTATTTTACTCAAATAGAGGCGGTTTCTGTTCTTGCCAAGCCCGCTAACAGATGGGCTTTGCGAAGCACCCTGGTGAGGGCACCCGCAGACAGATTCCTTTAGCCGGTCTATTGTCCCGAACAAAAAAGATGATCTTCAATTATTGTCAATGATTTTTTTCAGCTGATCTCTGTCAATGAATTCGATTTCTGTCCGGCTGACCTTCAGATATCCCCGATCTGAAAATTGGGACATGATTTTACAGACCATGACAGGGGTGGTGCCAACCATTGTAGCCATTTCATCCAGGGTTAAATTCCGTTCCATGGGATCAGCGCCGCTTTGCTGGTGCTGCTTCAGCAGCAGCCGGGCCACCCGGCTGGCAACTGGTTGAAAAGCCAGATCCTCCACCATTTCGCTGGCCTGCCGCATGCGTTTAACAAGCAATGAGGATAATTCCCATAAAGCCTGATTGTTTTTCTTTATATAGGGCAGGACCACATCCCCATGCCATAAAAACAGGCAGCAGTCATTATCAGCTTCCAGGGTGGCTGGCAGAGAACCTTCATCCAGTAGAGTTGGACTGCAGAACAGGGCTCCACTCTGCAGCCGTAGTGCTCCCAGGCATCGGCCCTGGGAGGAGATTTTGTGGGTTTTTATAACTCCGCTTTCAACCAGCGCAAAATAGGGCCAGGATTGGCCCTGCATGGCTAAAAATTCTCCCTCGGAGAGATTTTTAGGATTGGCAAGGCGAGCAAGATCTATTAAATCTTGTTCAGCAAGCTGCCTGAATATTGGAATATTTTTTAGTAGTGTAGCTGTGCATGTGGCCATTTAGTTTTTTATCCAGAACACTTACCTTAAGGAAATGACAGAAGAAAGCAATGCAATTAAAATGAGGTTAACATTCAAATTATAGCAGGATAAAGGAGAAGAATAATGGAATCACAAGATTTTGATACCAAGTCAAGGCTTTACCTGGCCATTTTGATGGCTACCTTTGGCCTCTTTATGGTCATTGCCGCCCCATTCTTAATCCAGGGCTCTCTGGATGCTATCCTAGCTCGTGTAGTGCCGAAATCACTTACTGATCCAGCTTTAGAGATGACAGCCGTTGTACTGCCGACATTTTTTATTCTCATGCGAGGCGTGGATTTCGTTGCCGGAGTCGTCCTTATGGTTACCGCATATTTCTTCTATAAAGGAGAAAAATGGACCTGGCCAGTTGCTCTAGTGGCTTCTGGAATTCCGACAATTTTTGGTGTGCTGCATAACCTGCCTCATGTTGTTCAGTACAGTCGTCCACCAGCAGCTATTTTAATTCTGATCTTTGGACTGATCACTTATCTAACAATTCTGTTGGTAAAACCGGGAACCAAAGTCCAGAAAAGGGCTCGATTTTTCGTGTTTACTCTCCTGGGAGTGACCGCAGGACATATTAATGTTCTGGTAATGCACAGCTTGAAATGCATTATCACCCGGCCGGAAGCACCCTATTTCTCTGACATAATGAATACAGTGTACACCTTTGAGGGACCGATCAATTTTGTTGCCTTCATCTTCTGTGTGTTGGCGATTCCCATGTTAGCATCCAAGAATATGAAACAGGCCGGGTGGCTGCTGGCTCTGATAGCAGGTTTATCAGTTACCTTGGCCAACTTTCCGACTCATTTCATCCGCATGCAGACCTCTGACTTTTTTGTAGCCGGCTCCCTGGGCTTGGGTCTGACAATTTGCTGCCTGATCCCGTCGTTCCGAAAAGCATTAACAGAGTAAGTAGTTAAAAAATTCATCTCTAATCAAAACATCCCTACCCTGCAGTCGCCAGGGTAGGGATGTGCTGTAAACCGGGATAAAAGCATGAAACTATCAGTACCTGGCTTGTTCTGGCAGGCTGAATCAGCTCCACTTGCCAGATCGGGTGGAGCGGGGGTTACTAGAATGTAAAAGAGATGAGGGCGTGGCAGGCATGGTACCCTGTGGTTGACAACCGAGCTGGGGACGCAAGCCTGAGGGCTCGAGCGTCTGGGTCAGCCGAAGCGGCCTATGGGATACTCAAAGCTTTCACCTGAGTAAGCCCGAGGGGTTACTTGGCAGCCCAGCGGACTTCAAGTCTGGGACCCCACCCGCAAGTGGGAGAACCCGTATCGGTAGATGTAACTCTTGACCCAAAAATCCGTGCCCCATCAACCACTTATTAAGGAGTGTAACATGAACTCACCCCCTGAAACCCGAGCTGGCCCCGCCGCGCTAGGTTTTCCTTCTTAGAAATATTGAATATGTGTGCTTGCTGGCCGATGGTGCTGGCAGGCTTTGAATATTTTAACTACACTAATAAAAAGAGCCCTGACCAACATTGATACTGCTGGAGAGAGCTCTGATTTTTTTACTCTTTTGGATTTTTTAGCTAATTTTGATATTTAACCTTGACACTGTTATTCATCGGTAGCCTGGACCATTATGAAGCCTTGATGTATTTGACATCTTCCAACCCGTTAAAGTCTGAGTCTTGTGTCCAGAGTATAGCATCATATTCCCTGGCACTTGCTAGCATAATGCTGTCTGCCATAGGTATTTTGAGATCAGCAGATATTCGTGCTGCGTGTAAGGCAATAGGACTGGATAAATCAATGATCTTCCCTGATTGCATAAATGCGATGGCATTTAACGCCTCGGTTTCATCAAGTTGTTGTAGGATACGTTTAAAAGCTTCATATAAGCTTATTGTAGGCACGATAAGTGAATCGGTGTCCTCAATTGGCTTTGAGAAGAAGTTAGCGTTAGTGCCATTGGTAAAATATTCCAACCATCCTGAAGAATCAACTATGTTCATAGCCGATCCGGTTCTCGTTCAATATTGGTGTCAATCCCCTTCAAGAACCCCCTTCCGTCTTGGATTTTTCGAACTGGGATTAACTCGATTCTTCCCATATATGGAATAACCTGAACCTTTTGGCCGGGCTTTATTCCAATCTTGTCCCTAACTTTCTTGGGAATGACTACTTGATATTTAGGTGATATAGTTGCCTGTTCCATACGAAACTCCTATCGATAAGCAAAACGTATTGCAACCTATTATACCAACTTATTTGGGATTGAATAGACAGGAATCAGGCTAACGG
>JAIORG010000064.1 GCA_021108255.1 Anaerolineales bacterium
TCACTATCGACCGTCTTATTTCTGATGAGCCGGCCCACCCTGATGGGATTTATAAATGGAGGAAAACCTATATTTGCTATCCAGTTTCAGGAGAAGCCAGTCCAGGTTACGAACCTGAACCAGAAGCTGCAGCTAACTATTCCATATCGGAGGTTCGCTGGTTTGATCTACGAGATGAAAGTGATTGGGATGACGGGTTATTTCAAAATCCATTTACCTATACACAGCTTATTAATCTCAGAGAGGTGCTCGGTTACACATCCTGATATTAACGCTAAACACAAGATACGTCTGCCTAATCCCACGCTCCACCTGACCCGGCACCTTCGGTGCGGTAAGCAGTAGTTTTGTAAGTAGTAAGCAGTTAAAAAATCAGATTAATGACAGCGTTAGTGCTGAGATTGGTTCTATTTACTATTTACAAATTACCAATTACTAAGCCGGGCGGGTGCCCTTTACCCGAAGGGTAGTGCTCAAGATGCCTGTCCTAAGTGAAACAAAGAGGAATCGAAGGGCTTCGCAAAGCTCATCCGTTAGGCACGGTATAGACTCCTCCGCGCATATCAAACAACCGCGTTATTCTACCAGCTGACTAATCCTTTTCTTGCGGAATATCCCAGCTGATCACCCAGGGCCCTTCTTGTTCAAGAACCACCCAGTTAACCTTAACCCGTATTATCCCATCTCGAATCATATCTGGATCTAACGCAAGCCGGCCGATGGTCAATTCCGGCTCTCGATCAATGATAGGTTCCATGAAGAATTGACCATACTGAGAGAACCAGACCGCCCGCAGATTCCTCCCATCAGCTGATAGTACACTGTCAAGGGCGAATTCAATCGCCATCACGTTATTGGTCCCACTTTGATTTATTTCAGGAACCATTACGATCCGCGCCTCATAGATATGAAGTGGAAAACCATCGACATCGAAACTGATGTCAAGCGGGATGGTCGTTCCCACTTCCGGATCCTGCCCGGTTTCTACATCGAACACAAACCATACACCATGGTAGAGATCGATGCTCTCAATAGATAATGTCATTTGAATCGCTTGGGCGTCGATAGGGCTGGACTGCCACAGGATAGGCCACACCATTAACGTGGGAGCGCCCGGTGTTTCGAATTCTATATTATGCCAGGATATACTATTCAGGTACAGATCATTCGGGATACGGATCGGCTCCAACAGATCACCCGTATCGGTAGAAAGGGATAATCCTAGAAAATTGGGCTGCCCGGCAGACTTTAGCATCGCAATGGAAGCATCAATGATGGTCCATGACCCGCTGGAGAAGACATTGTCAACAGTGATCGTAATGCCATGTTGGGAATCTTCAGCTGACAGGGGGGAATAGCCCGGCTGGAGGAGGTCTTGGGCATTCTCATCCGATATCTGTGTGAGAGAGATGTCAAGTGTCCAGGTATCGGTGGGATACGCACCAGGCACCATGCCATACGTTAGCCACTGGACTTGTACCTGGTTGACATCTGGCCCCAGCGGATCGTAAACAAGTAACAAGTCATAGCCATCAGGCTGGATATCGCTTGGGCATCCCTCCGAAGGGCAGGGCGGGAAGGTAGGTAAACCCTGTGCCATCCTCATTGCTACACCTTTGCGCTGCCCGTCAGGATCATCCCATTGAATGTAGATCGATCCGCCGGAAGTAATCAAAGTGGAGGGCACCCCTGGGAAGTAGATCGGTTCGCTGGAAGGAAACAAATTGGAGGCCAGCCCTGTGATGTGTATGCTAATAAACGTTTCGTCAGGACTTGCTATAAATTGCTCAACTTGAAAGGAGATACCGCCCTCGCTGTGGACAGCAGGCTCCTCCAAGGCTCGTGAACCCGAGAGCTCTACCTTGCCCAGACCTGGTAAATAGGCTATCCAACTCTCGAATTGGGCCCATACCCGGGCGGGACCGATGACAGTGACAGCCACAATTATCAGGAGTAGGGCTGCAGCCACAGCATAACGCCAATTGGCAAGAGACCAATTGCCTGAGAATCCCGGGTGCTTGGTCTCTTTCTTGGGTGCGGCAGTAAGCAAATCAGTACGTATTCGGGCAAGATACGTTGGATCTGGTTCATACGATTTGTAGTAACTTCGCAGGAGAGGTTCAAACTGGTCCGACAAATTATTTGAAAATTTCATCTTTCTCCTCCCAATTTTTTTTCATCCGCTTCAAGAGTCGCCCCACCCTCATTTTGGCAGCTCCCTCGCTCTTCCCGATGACATCACCTATTTGTTGGTAGGTCAGTTCAGCAGCAAATCGAAGCCGGAGAAGTTCCCGGTCGTTATCATTCAGACTATTCAGGATCTCTTTGAGTCGACCATGTTCGTCTCGAGAAATTACCCTGTCCAATGGTCCTGGCACATTTTCCTTGAGATCGGAATCAGACAGAGGAAGTGGGTTGGAAACGCGGAAATGGTCGGCACAGCGGCGCCGGGCGATGGTAAATAGCCAACCTCCAAATGACCCGTGACGTTTCGGTCGATATCGAATAAGGCTTTGAAGGGCGTCCGTAAAGGTGCGGGAAGTCACATCTTCTGCATCGCTAACATCCCCGATGCGGTGCAATACATAGCGATAAACCAGCGGAGCGTAAAAGTCGAACAAGGGCCCGAAAGCCCCTGGATTCTCTTGGGATTGCCGGACAAGGGTATCCTCATCTTTCAGGAGGTCATTGCGGGAGTCGATTTCCGGTTTATCAGACATTTGATTTCCTGGTTATTTTGAAGAGGTCCGCTAAATTGAGGATCTTCATTCTCATTGATTCTATCGGAGAAATGTCGGAAAAGTAACATAAGAGAGAAGAAAGCGAAGGTATTTGGTATCGAATAGACAGTATAGGAAAAGGAATACAGGCATCTAACAAGACTGAAGAGCTGGTTTACTGAAAAGCACCCCAATTGTTAATCTATAATGAATATATCGTCAGATATCCGGATAAATTCGGGAAATTCTACTTCCGGATATTAAATTGTTAGGACATCCGACATTTATTTTTGGAGTTCAACTTATGGCAACGAAGACTCTCGTTACCTATGCGAGTTGCACCGAATATACCATAGGTGTTGATAAATCCATCGGAAGGACCCTTGCTGAATCGGGATTTGAGGTCAATGTCATTCCGATGAAAGAATTTATTGATCCTTCTCAATATGATGCCATCATTGCTAGTAGCGCAATCCAATCGTCAAGGTGGCTTCCTGAAGCCATGGAATTCATTCAGT
>JAIORG010000298.1 GCA_021108255.1 Anaerolineales bacterium
GCGATTACAGCATGGCGTAAAACAGCTCTACGTAATGTTCTGCCAGGTTCCGGCAGTGTTCTTCATCGGTGTGCCGGTAACGTTCATCAATTGGAAAGAAATCCGGGGTGAGCATCATGAACATAATCGCAGAAAATATCGTTGATAAAACCAGTTCCAGTTGTCCTGGATCTTCGTTAGGGAAGTTCTCTAGAAGCCGCTCCTGGATGTTATTAAAAGCAGCCAGGAAAGATCGGGCACTGATGGATTGATAATCCTTTTTCACAACCAGGCTGTAAAGGTGCGCAGTAGTGATCCCTGGGTTATTTCTTGCGCCTGAAATCAGGTAATAAAAGATATCGGTGAGGGTCTGCCGGAAAGGCAGGCTTTTGTCTTCAATCGCTGCGATCACATCTTCCAGCATGTGTTTGATAGTGATTTCCAAAGTCTGATTAACCAGCTGCTCTTTGGTCCTGAAGTAGTAATTGATCGAAGCGATATTGGCTCCTGCTTTTTCTGCGATCATCCGGGTGGTCAGATCCTCAATGCCGAATTCATTGATGCAGTCGATGGTTGCCAACAATATAGCTTCTTGGGTGGTGGTTTCTTTTTTAGTCATCAAGAATCCTTTTGCAAACTGACTCCGGTCATCTGGGCAGAGATCTCCCATAACCGCCGACCATAATCCTCATTTAATGCAAAGGGATCGGGAATTTTGGGTATCCCGTCTTTCCAGTAAACAGCCGATTGAGCTTTTAAATCTACTTCCACAAGAAGCTTGATAATGCCGGCGGCAGACTGGGCTGGGGGTATGCCTTTTCTGCGGCGGTGGTCCCAGATTCTTTTAGCCAGGCGGGATTGAGATTTCCCACCAATCTCGGTGTTCACCAATCCTGGATCTGCGGCTGCCCCCTGAATAGAGGAGTCAGAACCCAAGCGCCGGTTGAGCTCGGCAGTGAAGAGAACATTGGCCAATTTGGATTGTTTATAGGCTTTAAGAGGATTATACCTTCCCAGCTGTTGTATATTTGACCAATCCAGCTTGGCGCCGTAATGAGAACCTGAACTGATCGCGATTACCCGGGCATTCGAAGATTTCTTAAGCCAGGGAAGAAGCAGGTGAGTAAGCAAAAATGGCGCCAGGTGATTAACTGCCCATTGAGTCTCAAATCCCTCCGGGGTCAGAGTTTGCCAGAAGGTGAAGGTGCCAGCGTTGTTCACTAATCCGTCCAGAGTTTTCAGTTTCCACCCATTGAGGGTCTCCCCGATCAGCACAGCGGCGTTTCGAACCTCCGGCTGCAGGGAGAGGTCAGCCACAATATATTTCATCTTTCCCTGGGGATATTTTCCCCGGAAAAGCTCCTGTCGCCTTTTGCAGAGCTCAGGAGAGCGCCCGATTCCAATCAGATTCATTTCTTTTTCTGCGAGACCCTCCATGATGGCAAGGCCAATCCCGGATGTTGCCCCGGTGATCACATAAGTCTTTTTATTGGTGTTTTCAATCATGATTTCTTCCTTATTCAGGGATATCATAACGGTCAGCTTGATAATTGTCAAGAGTTTCAAATACGTGTTTCAAACACTTGCTTGACACATTGGAGAGGATGCTGTACACTAATGAAAATTCGAAAGGAGTTTAATCTTTGAGTGAGGTACTTAATGAGGAGTAAGGTTTTTATTTCCGGAGCAGCTGGAGGTTTGGGAAAAGCATTTGCAGTGGAGTGTGCCCGCAGGGGTTGGGACTTGTTTTTAACTGACCTCAATTCAGAACAACTGGAAATATTAGCCGCTGCTCTGCGGCGCACATATGGCATCCATGTGCTTTATAAAGAATGTAATTTAATGGATCCTGATTCGCGCCAGGAGCTCTTCCTGAGTATTACATCCGGGTCGTACCGGTTCCGGGGGTTAATTAACGTAGCTGGATTAGATGTGGAAGGGATGTTCCGGGAGCGTTCCCGGGATGATATACGCGGCATTGTCCGATTAAATGTGGAAGGAACTTTGGAGGTCACTCACAGCCTTCTGGAAATAATGGATCCCATGCAGTCCTTCTGGATCATTACTGTTTCCAGCTTGGCTGCCTTTTTCCCTATCCCGGTGAAAGCGACCTATGCGGCTTCCAAGCGATTCCTGCTGGATTTTTCCCTTGCTCTGCGGGATGAAGTCAAGGCGCAAGGAGTGACAGTCACAGTTTTGTGCCCGGCGGGTTTGCCCACTACGTCCAGCGCGGTTGAGGGAATTGAAGCCCAGGGTTTGATGGGGCAGCTAACCACCCAGAACATCGGGTATGTAGCCAGGAGAACTCTTGATCAGGCACTGAGAGGGAAATCCATCGTTGTGCCGGGTTTCTTGAATCAAGTTATGCGTTACGCTGGAAGCCTGGTTCCGCCAGTGGTGCTATCCGGTCTGATTGGGAAACGCTGGCGAGCAGCCCGGAAAAACAGGGAGGACTTGATTGTGGTGTTGGAATGATAGTTTTACCAATAATCTTAGTTGTCCACCTAGATGCATTATCCCCTCTAGTGGAATTAATGTAAGGAGATTGGAATGTTAATGCAAAAAATATTCGATAGGTACGTAAACTACGTGTGGTTAGTGCTGGGCTGTGCTCTTAATCTCTTTGTCGGGATGCGATGGAATGTTCCTGTTGCCGCCTGGCTCGCACCAATTTTCTTGATCCGCTTTTTCAGGAGCCAGGATAAGTGGTATAAGGCACTCCCAGCAATACCCCTGTTTATCCTGATGGCATTTGTGAAGTTCCATGGTGGTTGGGATCTATCAATTGTTGGGGAAATCGGATTTGCCATTGTGTTGATCATACCCATGCTGATTACCCTCTACCTGGATCGGGCCTTTGCCAGGAGAGACGGTTTTTTGGCAACGTTGGTTTACCCGTCTGTATACACGGCTTTGGAATATTTCATTGGCTTATCTCCCATAGGGACATCGCTATCAATCGCTGTCTCCCAATTTGATTCCCAGCCACTCATCCAGCTCGCATCGGTTACAGGGATCTGGGGTATATCATTCCTCATTGGTTGGTTTGCTTCGGTTATGAATGCCTTATGGGAGAAAGACTTTGCTGTCAAGGAGGCGTTGGGTCCGGTATTTCTCTTTGCCGCGAGTTTTATTCTTGTTTTTTCTTTTGGCGGACTCCGGTTAGTACTTCTCCGGCCGGAGGTGGAAACAGTTCGTAT
>JAIORG010000153.1 GCA_021108255.1 Anaerolineales bacterium
GTAATCAGGAGATCGCTTCGTCGTCGCGATGACAGATAAACGGAAATCTCCTGAATCCCACGACCGCCCGGTGATTAAAATCACGGGCTATGAAAATTAAGTCCTGCTATCACAGGACTTCTAGTAGTAATATAAAACATTAAACCTTCAACCTTAAACATTAAACCTTCCAACAGTTTCGTCTTCCCTTCACTAATATTCACCCCAGCGGTATAATGTTTTCAGAACCGGGCGGTTAGCTCAGCTGGTTAGAGCACCTCCTTTACAAGGAGGGGGTCGTTGGTTCGAGTCCAATACCGCCCACAAAAAACACTTGATATCAATATCAAGTGTTTTTTTAATGTGGAGTATATTATCATTAGATCTAGATCAATAATTAAAAATAAACCAGGTAAATCGCTCTATAATTAAGCCCCGGAGATCACCAATTTGGACCAAGTCTACCTGGATTAAAGGAATAATTTCATAACCTGGAGCACTGATGAACTATTTTGCAATTCTATTCGCTCTTTTACCGGTCCTGGTTATCCTGGTACTTTTAGTCTGGCGGCGCACGCCAGCAGATATTGCCGGGGTGATTGGCTGGATCTGTGCCGTGCTGGTCGCCTGGCTGTACTTTGAAACCCCGCTTACCAACACGCTGCTCATCAGCCTGGCTGGAGTGGTGGCCTCACTACCGATTACGATTATGGTTGGCTCGTCACTGCTGCAAATCACAATCATGAAAGAAGCAGGAGCCATTGACCGGGTGGTGGCATTTATCAAAACCATTGCCCCGGGAAATAAAGTTGCCCAAATTTTGATACTCAACCTGGGTATAGGCACCCTGCTGGCCGCCCTGGGAGCAACTCCGGTATCGATTTTGCCTCCGATTATGCTGGCACTTGGATATTCATCCTTTGTAGCCATTGCCCTTCCATCGCTGGGCTACGATGCGCTTTGCACCTACGCCCTGCTTGGTATTCCTGTGGTTGTCTTTTCAAATTTTGTTGGACTGCCGGTAAACGAAGTCGGGGGCTATTTTGCCCGCTACATGCCGGTCATCAGCACCTGTATCGCTCTGTCCATGTTGTGGCTGGCCGGGGGCTGGAAATTGCTCTGGCGCGGATTTTTTCCAACTATCCTTGCTGGAGTGACTGCGGGATTGATAGCAATCGGAATGAATGCCATGGGGATGGTGACTTTGACCGGGATTGCTGCAGGACTGGGCGTGGTGATTGTGATGCTGGGTTATCTTAAGCTTAGCGGACAAACCCTTAGAGATCAAAGCCTAATGACAGAGTTTGACAAGTCTACCGAAGGGAAAATCTCTCTGCCGGCAGCGATGTCGCCCTGGATAATCCTGACTTTTTTTGCCCTTTTAGTCAATGCCCCTTTTCTGCCCTTTTTTGAATTGACCTTTAACCGCTGGATCATGCCAGTTACCATCATCCCTGGTTCCCCAGAAAAATTGCGGATATTCTGGCAGGCATATTTCTGGATTTTGGTCAGCACATTGATCGCACTGCCCTGGCTTAAAATTAAAAAAACCACTTTGAGAGTATCTTTTCAGCTCTGGCTCAAACGTGCTCCACGTCCCATGCTGGCATCCGCTGTCTTCTTTTCGATTGCCTTCATCATTAACCATTCGGGGAAAAATGCGGATTGGCAGCTGCTTGAGCCAGCCAACAACATGGTTTTTGTAATCGCCAACGCTGCCAGCCAGGCTTTTGGCGGGTTTTATCCCTTTGTTGCGCCTTTCCTGGGTCTTTTGTCCGGGTTCATCAGCGGTTCAGAAACTTCGTCAATCGCCATGCTGACAGCCATTCACCTTTCAACAGCGGAAAAAATTGGGGCGATCGGGCTGCTGGTTGCCGCTGCCAGCGGAATTGGAGGGGGGCTGGCAAGTGTCATCTCACCGGCGAAATTACAGAATGCCGCGGCTAGCATTGACCGGATTGGCGAGGAAAGCCAGGTGATCCGGGTAACCTTTGTTATCTCCCTGGTTATCACTACGATTGCTGCTGTGATGACTATACTTTGGGCATAAAAATAAATTATCGTTATCTACCAACAAGAATGAGGTGATGAATATGGAAGAGAAAAAGAAAAAATCAAGCATGTTCGCCAAGATTGAATCTAGAGATGACGCGTTAAAGGTGATCAAAGACGCTTCAATAGGGTTTTTCTTTATTGCAGTTCTCCAGGCTGGCCTGGGTTTCTTCATTGCACCAAGCTTGATGATTGACGCCGTTCTCTATGCGATATTGGCCGGCGTTCTTTTAAAATGGAAATCCAGGATAGCGGCAGTATTGCTTTTATTGCTTGCTGGCGGAGCTTTGGTTATGACTTTCCTTAACACGATTGGCGCTACTGCCATGGGCGGCAGCAACATCATTCTTGGGTTAGTAATATTATGGGCAGCCGTCAGAGCAGTTGAGGCAACATCTAGACTGCATGGGGAATTTGCCGAAGAAAGCCAATAAACAGGTGCTGCACTTGACCGCTCAGGTTGATGTTTCTGCTGCCCGGCGCGGAAGCTATCCTCCGCGGTTTTCTCCTCAGCCGGGAATGGCTGCGCGCCAAAGGGATGGAACAGGAACCGAAGCTGGCTTATTTCACAGATAGTTTTGGCTGTACGCCAACACTTCCCTCGCTTTTAAGAGCCGTCGGCTTAGATCTCACTGCGATCACTCTGTTTGATGAGACGCAGCCGGGTATCCCGTCATAACAGGTGAATAAATTTCATCCAGTGCACCCAAATTCTACAGGGAATTAACTTCAAAAAAATATGGTAATATCATGCTTGGACCAGAGATTGACTATAATGCTGATGTTTATAAATGAATATTTCTGGGGATAGAAGGGAGAATATTATGAGCGAAAATGTCATCGAAACTCAGGATTTGACCGTATATTATGGAAAACATCGCGGAATCCTGGATGTAAATCTGACAATTGAAAAAGGTGAGGTATTTGGATTCCTGGGTCCTAATGGAGCTGGCAAAACCACCACCCAGCGGGTGCTTCTGGATGTATTTCCGCCTACTACAGGAAAAGCAACTGTATTTGGTCTGGATTGCCAGAAAGATGGCGTGGAAATTCGCCAGCACATAGGTTACTTGCCAGGTGAATTGGCTCTTTATTCCAACATGAAGGCCAGCGA
>JAIORG010000278.1 GCA_021108255.1 Anaerolineales bacterium
TCAATGCACGAAGATAATCCGGTTTGATCTCAATAGCTTTCTCATAGGCTTCTAATGCATCTTCATATCTTCCGAGATTACCAAGAGTATTACCTTTGTTATACCATGCATAAGTATCCGGTTTGATCTCAATAGCTTTCTCAAGGGCTTCTAATGCATCTTCATATATTCCAAGACTAATAAGAGTATTACCTTTATTAATCCAAGCACTGTAATCATTCGGTTTGATTTTAGTAGCTTTCTCAAAGGCTTCTAAGGCATCTTCATATCTTCCGAGATTACTAAGAGTAATACCTTTGTTATACCATGCATAGGTATCTGTTTTGATCTCAATAGCTTTCTCAAAGGCTTCCAAGGCATCTTCATATCTTCCGAGATTACTAAGAGTAGTACCTTTATTATTCAATGCACTGACATTATCCGGTTTGATCTCAATAGCTTTCTCAAAGACTTCCAAGGCATCTTCATATCTTTCAAGATTAACAAGAGCAGTACCTTTATTATTCAATTCAATGGCATCTTCTTCACATCCTATTGCCATTCTAATCATTTTAGTAAGATTATCAAATGATTTGGCAAGATCTTCTTTTGGTTCTTTTTTCACTGCCAGTTTTTCACCGAAGCTGTAGAACCCAACATAAGGAATAGAATTCTCTTTAATGTAATCTAAGGATTTGTCCTCGGATAATTCGATGAATTTCTTTAGACGCCTAGCTGACTCTAATTCCCATTCATGTTTAGTCTCGATTTCAAGGTTTTTTTCAACACGTGAAGGGATTAAGATTATTTTTGGCGGTTTTTGTTGTTCCTTTACATCTGATGACTTAGCCAATATTTTATCAGCAATCATCTCTGTACCGGATATGCATTGTTCATTCAATGAAAATAAAAGTACAACTAGATCAGGCATTTGTAGGGTGCAGATTCCACCAATATCTGTAATACCAGTTCTGCTATCAATAAGAACAAAATCAGCTTTGCTTTTTAATTTATCTTTAAGGTACTCAATAAATCCAAAACCATGCCAGTTTTTGTAAAAATCATCCCATTCAAAATTATTAACTTGATTTGCATAATTACCATCATCCGTTTTCCCTGCGGGTAAGATCGATAAAGAACCTTTGTCAAAATTACACGGCAATTTCATGATGTATTGATCTAAGTCAATAAATTCATCATTGATGATGGGATTATCTTTCCTTAACAAAGTTTTATAGTCATAAAATAGGTCAATTAAGCCAGTTTTAATTTCATTTTCCTTTATGTTAAAAAACTTATGTAAACCTGGTGCTTCTAAATCCCAATCAACCAATAATACTTTATGTCCATATTTATTAGCTAATAACCAAGCTACATTGGCCAAAGCCATACTTCTGCCGACCCCACCTTTATAAGAATAAAAAGTAATTATTTTCGATTTGTAATCAGACATTGTTAATCTACTCCAAAACCAGGCTTATATTCATCATCAGTCGGTATATCATGATCTTGATAATATTTGCCCATATCCCTCTTAGCTCTAGGATTTGGGAGTTCTTCATTTTCAAGATAGTGCTTGACAAAATTTTTAAAATTATTCAAATCATTAACCCTTGCTGCTACTCTATGCAGAGACCCTTTTTCATATTCTTTTAAAACTTGATTCCAAGTACTACTATATTGTTCTTCTAGTTGATCTTGGAGATTAACCGGGAGTGTATAATTCATTAAAAGACAGCATTTGCTTTCTTCAGCATGCCTAAACGCGTGATCAACTCTTATTGCCAAATTTTGATATTTTTGTAAATACATAGCAAATACATCAATAAAAAAGACGTTAATACCTGAAAGAATATCAGTATTTGTACAATCTTCATCTAGACTTGAAATTGATTGACATCTATAGCATTTCGTTTCATTACCTTCAATTATTTCAGAAATACTCTTATCTTTAAAAGGTTTCCAATCTTCTGGTCGTTTGCCATATATTGAATCTTTATGCTTTGCAAGCCATTTGGATAAACGAGTCAATTCTTTCTGATCAAGTAAATTAATTACATCTTTTACCTCTTCTGCTTTTAAAGCAATAACTGCATAATAGATAATATCTGCCATATTAATCTTCCAATTTTAATCCTTTTATTCTATTTATGGAATTACAATTTTCGTTCTCGCAATCACGACGCATTTTCTGCTCAGAAGAAAGTGATTTTATATTTGTGAAATATATTTCCCAAGTCTCTTTTTTTAATTTCTCATTAGCACTATATTTAACATATTTTAATACTTTAATAAAGTTTGTAATATCGTCATGTACTGGTTTAAGAGAATTTTGGAGATCAAAACTTATTTTAATATTAATTGCTTGATCCAATAAATATTCAATTTTGTTAGCCAAATTAATCAATTTATCATCTTCCATTGAAACACATTCATTCCAAATCGGGTTACTTTTCAATAATTTCATATTGTCCTGAACTTCTATGATTAATTTAACAAATTTCACTGGTGGTAATGCAGGTAAATTGACTTCTTTTGTAACAACAGTAAAAAATAATGTTGAAGCTATAAGTAAACTGGCAATTGCTAAAAGGAAAGGCTCAAAATTTGGTCCAGACTTCAATAAATCCATACTTTCATTCCAATTATGAGGTATTACGAAAACATATTTGCCTTGAATAACTCCAGAAAGTCCAAAGATTACAGTGGATATCAAAAGAGTTATAGCAGTAATCATAATACTGCGGATGTTAAGAAAATCTGTAGTTAAATAAAAGCCCTTAAGACGATTTCTAATAAGTGAAAAGATAAAGATAGCAATCGGAATGATGGGTATTATAATGAAAAATTGCGCACTTTCTATGGTGTTATATATTTTAACCTCTAAAACACCAATAAGAAAAAGTATAGATGGTAACACTCCATAGAAAATAAGCCCAAATGCTCTAATTCCAAAAATTTTATCAAGGAAAATTATATTATTCGATTCATTTGCTGATTTAGACATTGGACTGATCGACTCTTTTTCACTTTAAATGATACCATAAATATGTAAATTCTGATCTTCTCGTAACCAACAATTTCCAAAGATTATAGTGTTTTCAGGTATATTTCATATTAGATTTATACATATTATGAACTGAAA
>JAIORG010000113.1 GCA_021108255.1 Anaerolineales bacterium
GATACATGACAATACTATTTGATGGGACACCCAACCCCGCGTTAAGCTGACCGGGGCTTTGCCCCGAGGGTAAGCGGCGCGATTTTTTCCGATTGGTTACGAGCCAAGGGTGTTTAGGGCCAAAGTCGCCCTGGCAGCTTACGCCCACGTTATGTGTTGAATTACTATTGATAACAAATAAATATATGTTCATTCCTGGAAGATAATATGGATGAAAATGCTCCAATTTATATTACATCATCATTCGATAAAATTGAACGATCGGTTATTGTTTCAAGAGAAATATTCGATATATGCTTGTTGCATGCAAAAGAAGATGATCCGCGATTATTGGAAAAAGCCGGTGTGTTATTAGGTGATTTTGTAAATAATCTTAGATCAGCATTGAACTATACAACACGAGCAATAATCTTACGAGAGGTATTTCCTAAATTGACTCCAAAGGAACAAAAGAAACTTGAGCGAAAATTAGATTTCCCATGGTCTTCATCTGAAGAGGATTTCTTGGATAAACCATTAATAAAACATTTGATGAAGGTAGAAAAACCACTTTTTGACCTATTACATAAAATCCAGCCATTCAATCCTGATAATGAATGGTTAAAACACCTAATGGATTTTAGTAATAAAGACAAACATGTAATTGCGAATGAGGTACGTTCCGCCATACCAGGAAATATTTTGGGCATAAATCCAGATGGAACTACAATCAATGAACCTTGGTTCGTAGACGATAAATTATTAGTATTTACTGATCAGGAACCTATTTGGTTTGAACTACCTTTGTATTTTGAACCATTAAAATCATTTGCCTCTACGTCTGGGAATTGGATTATATATCTGATACCTCTAAATGAATTATCCAGCTTGGGATTAATCGATTATACAATTGATACTCCAAGAAAAGTTGTTAACATACTTGCGGCAATGGACTCCATATATAAGTGATTATTCTATTGGTGCTAACAACACATAACCCCCGCTCCACCTGACCGTCGGGTACGCCCGGCTATTTATCTCTTCTCCCCTTTACTGGTTTCGGTTCTATAATCATTAATAGCCTATCCGGCTGCGGGTGAGCTCATCCGTTATGTGGCAAAAATGAGATTAGATTGAAGGTATGTAGCCAAAGGTTTTCAATGGATAATATCCATAATAGTGATTACTCAATTCAAACCGTAGACCTCACAAGGAAATTTGGAAATATAACAGCCGTAAACCGTCTCAATTTAACAATAAAAAAAGGTGAGCTTTTTTCTCTTTTGGGTCATAATGGTGCTGGGAAAACCACTACTATTAAAATGCTATGTTGCCTTCTCAAACCAACTTCTGGTACAGCAATAATATTGGGACATGATATTAAGAAAGAAGCCGACTCCGTTAAACGGATTATTAATGTGTCCCCACAGGAAACGGCCATAGCAAACCATTTAACATCTTATGAGAATCTTCAGTTAATAGCGAGGCTTTATGGTTTAAGTAAAGCAGATACAAGAAGCAGGACTGATGAACTGATTGAACTTATGGGTTTAAAAGAACGGGCAGCGGATCGGGTCGAGAAGTTATCTGGAGGAATGAAGCGACGATTGAGTATTGCTATGGCTTTAATTTCCGATCCTCAAGTTTTATTCTTAGACGAACCTACTCTCGGCTTAGATCCCCAAGCAAGAAGGAATTTATGGGAGCAAATCGAAAAGTTGAAGGGTAATAAGACAATTATATTAACAACACACTACATGGAAGAGGCCGATGCTCTATCAGATAGGATTGCCATCATCAAATCGGGATGTATAAAGGCAATAGGAACCCCAAAAGAATTAAAGGCTGAATTATCTGGGCTACAAACCATGATAGTAAGAGGTTGCAATCTAACCGATGAAATAATTAATAATATTAAGATGAAATATCGTGATGTAAAATCTCTGGATAATGGTATTGAAATCAGAGGGGAAAAACTGGTGTTTGATGAAATTGTAGATTCTCTTCGTTCAGATGGAGTAAAGATTGAATGGCTTACTATGAAGGAAGCTTCTTTGGATGATGTGTTTCTTAGTATAAATGAGGAAGTATGAATTTGAGATTCTTAAGTTTAGCGAACAGAAATATTAAAGAAATATACCGTGACCCGATTTCAACTGTGTTAGGCGTAGCCATGCCTTCTACTCTTTTAGTGCTTTTCGTATCAATATCTCAAAATGCTCCAATTGAAATATTCACTGTTCAAGTACTGACTCCTGGGATAATTGTTTTTAGCTTTTCATTTCTAACTATGTTTTCAGCGATACTTCTATCAAAAGACCGCCAGAGTGCTTTCTTGACAAGGCTATTAGTATCTCCTCTTAGACCAGTTGATTTTATACTGGCGTATAGTCTTCCTATCATTCCAATCGCATTAATTCAAATTATTATCTGCTATACAGTTGCAGTCTTCCTTGGTATTACATTGGACTTGGGCATTCTTTTTCTTTCGCTCGTAGTCTTGATCCCCATCGCCCTTGCTTGTATTGGAATTGGAATGATCCTTGGCTCCTTACTAACTGAGAATCAGGTAGCAGGTGCAGGGTCATTAGTGATCATTGCATCCTCTTTATTTGGTGGTGCATGGATGGACTTAAATATGATTGGCGGCGTATTTAAAAATATCGGTTATGCACTTCCTTTTGCTCATGCAATTGATGCGACTAGAGCTATTTATAAAGGAGCTGGTTTAAGCAGCATCGTTGGCAATATGTATTGGATTATTGGTTATACAATCTTATTTCTGATTTTAGGAATATTATCTTTTAGATGGAAAACAAGAGGATAGTTCCGCTAATATCTTATATCCGTGGTTTACTAAGATTTAAAATGAAAGTTTTGGGAAACAAAAACCCACATAACCCCCGCTCCACCCGACTCTTCGACTGCGTTTATCCTGAGCGAACCCCGAGCACTTCGCTAAGCTTGTCCTGAGCGAAGCAAGGCGAAGTCGAAGGGCTCTGCATAAACTCCGCCGAGGAGGGAGTCGAATGGCTCAGAGCGGGTGCCCTCACCAGGGTGCTTCGCAAAGCTCATCCGTTAGGTGTACAAGAATTATTCGGTAGAAAGAAGGTTAGAAACATGCTCTC
>JAIORG010000145.1 GCA_021108255.1 Anaerolineales bacterium
AGAGAGTGGGGTAAAAGGATCATGCGCCTATCTAAAGCCGAGATCCCAACCATCTTGCTGGTAGGGAATCATGATGTTTCCCCTTCAGTGGCCAGAGCTCATGCCCTGGAAGAATTCAGCACGCTGAGCGTTCCCCATGTCCTGGTTGTGGATAAACCGATGTTTCTGGGTCCGGAGGAATTGAAACCCCTCTGTGTTCCAGGAAAGGAACTGGCTCTTCAGCTGCTGGCTGTTCCCTGGGTATCTCGATCGGGATTGATGGCTTACCTGGACTTCCAAACCCGGGATCTGGGGCAGCTTTATGAAGAGATGGAAAAGCGCCTTTCTAATGTGCTTGAAAAGTGGCTCGACGGGGCCGATCCAGCTCTGCCCACTATCCTGACAGCCCATGCTTCCATAGAAGGAGCAGTGTATGGGGGAGAGCGGACGGTCTTACTGGGCAAGGATTTTGTTCTTCCAAAATCTATGGTTGTAGATCCCCGTCTGGATTATGTTGCTATGGGCCATATCCATAAGTCCCAGAACCTGAACAAAGGAAACCATCCCCCAGTGGTCTATTCTGGATCCATTGAACGGGTGGACTTTGGCGAGGTCAAGGATGATAAGTTCTTTGTCCTGGCTGATGTAAAGAAAGGAAAAACGGATCTGGACTGGCGCAAGCTGAAGGATATCCGGCCATTCCATGACTGCTCTCTGGAGCTTTTCTCTCAACAGGATATAACAGATCAGATCATCAATACCTTGCCGGCACAGGGCATCATGAAGGACGCCGTTGTTCGGTTGGTCCTGGAATATCCCCGGGCCTGGGCTCCTCTCATCGACGATAAAGCTATCCAGGAATATGCCTCAGGCGCTTTTGAATTCCATTTTGTGAAACGTCCGCAAATGGATGAGCGCATTCGCCTTCCCCAGGACCAAACAGTAGGAGATCTCGCGCCTCAAGAGCTTCTTGAAAAATTCTGGCAGGCGAGCCATGTGCCGGAAGAGGACGCTGAGGCACTTCAGGCCTTGGCCGCCTCGATCATCACCGGGGAAGAGGAGGAAGCAGAAGAAGAAACGGTAGCCGAGGAAGAAGCGGAAGCAGAGGAGGTGGTGCCGGCCCAATAGATACAGATTAAGAGACAAAATAGGAGCCCCTTGTATGTTTATATGGAGAATCTGTTTGACATCCCCTTTTTGAATTGCTATAGTCAAGTAAAAGGGTGGCGGTCTCATGAAATCTAATGTTTCTAGAAACCAATCGGTTGATATTACATTTAGGTGGGAAAACGGACATTTAGTTAAGGTCATAACTAAATATCCTCATATAGATCATTTCTTGAATCTCATCAAAACTACTCGGTCTTATAACACATGGGTTAACTATGCTCATGATTTGAAAGTCTTTTTTACCTATGTTCCAAAACCTCCAATAATGATTTCGAGAAAGGATTGTGTAGAGTTTATTATGCAGCAGGATAAAGAAGGATACTCAGATGCAACAATCAATAGACGTTTAGCTTGCTTGTCATCTTTTTTCAATGAACTCAAATTTATGGAAGGCTTTGAAGACTTTAGAAATCCTATATATCCACGGATGAACTTGAGTAAAAATCAGCAACGGAATTTCGGTCTCTACCGAAGGCGTGGAAAACGTATTCCAACAATATTCACTGAAGAGGAAATTTATTTGCTTTTAGATTCACTTCGAACTTGGCGAGACCGAACTATAGTAATGTTAATGTGGATCAGCTGTCTAAGAGTTAGCGAAGTTGTATCAATTCGTTTTGATGATCTAGAATTTAGCCACCGTCGTATACATATACCTGTATCAAAAAACCATAATGCCCGTATGGTATTTATGGATTCACCTACCTTTAGAGTTCTTAACCGCTACCTTGATGAAGAACGTCAATTCCAGTTTCCTAATATTGAGCATATCTTTGTAGGGTTTAAGGGAAAGGCAAAAGGAAAACCTTTTTCAGTCAATGCCGTTCAGAAAATGGTTAAGTATTATGGTGATAAATGCGGAATATTTAATGTTCATGCACATCGTTTCAGACATACGGGTATTACACGGCTTGTTCAACAAGGGATGGCTGAACCGGTTATCCGAAAATTTGTAGGTCATTCAAATCCGGGTTCTTTGACTCCTTATCTACATTTATCTGATGAGTATGTTGCAAAAGAATTTGAAAAAACCTATGGGGCGTTTCAAATTTATACAGGTTTCCAAAAAGGAGATTAACTAGGAGAACCTTATGATATTAGGTAAAGGTCTCGCATGTACAGAAGCAGGAATCATCCGTGAATACCATCAATTCTTAGGCCAATATGAGGAAGTTAGTCCAACGCTTTTAAATGTGCGGAAGTTAACTCCTGGAGTAATGACGAGGAGAATTGGGAAACCACTAAAGTGCTGGAAAGATGATGATATTTTGGCGTTATTTGATGATAAATCAAAATACTCATGGGCTAATTACAATACGTTTCTGGCTTTTCTGTTCTTCTTTGGATACAGGCGAGCTTCACTTTATATTCTCTCCCGTTTACCAACTAGGCTTTCCAATGTCCATAAATCAGCTTTATTACCGATCCGTCAGCGCATTAAAGAAACTAGGATGGAACTTAAATATTCATCTAATACAAAAATCAGCATAGAACTGGTCCTACTGATATGGCTACTGGCTGTCAGTGGTAAACAGCTAGAAGATATTACGCGATCTGATTTTGACGCATTTAGGAAGGAATACCAAACCAAGTTAAAAACCCTTGGTTTATCAGAGGATTATTATCATACCATTACCAAAATCGAGCGTTTTCTAATCCATTGGAAGATACTCTCTCCCCGGAAGAAAGTATACAAACATGAAATCTATATTTCTCGTCTAAAACATGAACTGTTTAAAAATGCAATATTGGAGTATATAAATTGGTATGGAGCACGATTCCAACCCAAATCAGTACTTTCCCGGAGACAATATCTTACAACGTTTTTCTTCTGGCTTCAGGAGAGCCATCCAAAAATTCAGAGA
>JAIORG010000170.1 GCA_021108255.1 Anaerolineales bacterium
CAAATGATCCTAAAGCAGCAGTTGAATCATTCTTAAAAGAATGTGGATTAAAAATAACAGAATATATTCAATTCGGTGAAAAACTAGATATCGAACCGTTTTACTGTATTGCTGAGGCTGAAAAAATATAAGTTATATGGTAGATAACAAAAAATGCATCCATGAATTCTCCATTATTTTATTCAAAGGAATAGCTCCTAACAAGCCGGATGCAGGCGACGCTTGTCAGCGCGCCTGATCCGCGACGTTAAGAGAATTAAAGGGGTCAAAGGGGTCAGACACCTTTTTTAGTTAAGGGTGGGATTTTGCCCCACGCGTTTATTTGTGCCTTCGTGGCAACAATTATTTTTGTGCCTTTTGAGTTTTTTTGTGGCTATATTTTTTCTGTTTTTTTCCGGCGGTAACAACCCATTTTCATCTGCGTGTGTCCAGCGTCAACTATAATTTCCCTTCAGCGACAATTATTTCTTCCCTTCAGTTATAACAGTTCTCCCATGAACTGGTGTTTCCTGGGGGTGCCCCCATGGGGGCAAAATTTTCGGAGGCTATTTGTCCTTATCTTTTCTCTTCATGGCTTGCTCGGCTCGATAGCTTGGCACGTTCAGTTCCAGTATCACACTATGATGAACCAGACGATCAATCGCAGCAGCGGTCGTCATAGGGTCTTTAAAAATCATCTCCCATTTGCTAAACGGCAGATTGCTCGTGATGAGCACACTACCTCGTTCATACCGATGGGCTAACAGCGTAAACAGAACCTCCATCTCATCGCGGTTCTGCTTGACATAGCCGAAGTCGTCAATCATCAGCACATCATACCTTCCAATCTTTTTGAGCAGCTTATCAAGCGTCAGTTCCTGTTTGGCTCTTAACAGTTCCTGTACCATTAAGTCGCATGTACCAAAGTAAACCTTTCTTCCCTGTCTTGCCAACTCATGACAGATTCCACAAAGCAGATGCGTCTTGCCACTTCCAGGTTTTCCGAAGGCTAATATGTTCTCACGGCGGTCAGCAAAACCACCTTCGACAAGGACCTTTATCTGCCTGCGTATCTTAAGCGGTAACCTTTTAATTTCAAACGTCTGCAATGTCTTTTCCAGTGGCAGCTTCGAGGCTTTTACCAGCCTTGCAATCTTGTTTGTCCTTCGAACCTCGCATTCCCTCTGAGCCAACTCATAAAGATACTCCTCATAGCCAAGTTCATCTGCAATAGCCCTCTGAGCGAATTCCTGATGATATTCCCTGAACATAGGAAGATGCAGTTCCTTGAGCAGTTCGATCAATTGTTTATTCATACGCATACACACTCCGGAATCTCTAACAACATGTCATAATCATTGATGTTCACTGGTTCAATATGGATTGCTGTGGGTTCAGGAGGCTTTTGTTTGGAGTCAATAAACTGTTTGACTTTTTCGAAGTTTATCTCTTCTTCAAGGTTTATCAATAATCGTAAAGATTCATTAACAAGAGATTCATCTTCTTTTGCAGCTAACTCTAAAATCTTCAGATACTCCTTGTTTGCCTGCCTGATACTGCAAGTATCTCGGAGCATATCGTAAGCTATCCTGAACAGACTCGTTGGGAACATATCCTCTTTATAACAATAGTTTTCAAATGCTCCGGGCTTTCGAACCAGTATATCGATGTTGTGACGGTAGTTAATGCAATGCCCATTCTCACCACGCAGGCGAGGAAGTGTCTCGATATGCCGTTGTGCGTACCATATCTCAAGTTTGTCAGCATACACGCGAACCTTAACCGTTTCGCCGACAAGCCGACTGTGTACCGAATAAGTATTATGCAGCAATCGAATTGTGCCGCCTCGACCGACTTTGCAGGTCCTGGTTTCGTAATCACCATATCGCAGATTAGGCAGGTCTTTAAGTGCCTCAATCTCTTCGGCAAAACGCTTGTGACAATTCTGATTCATACGGTCTGTAATCTTTTGCAGGAACAGCTTGTATTGCTCTATAGTATCAAAATCACGACTGCCGCGAATGATTAAGGACTGGTCAACAGCTTTCTTGAAAAGATCGTTGCTCTTTTCAACATCGCCGTTTTCATGGGGACTGGCAGGATTGGTCTTTGATGATGCAAAACCGTAATGACCGGCAAGGCCCCGGTACTTGTCGGTAAAAATATCAGGATGGCCAACCTTGTGTACAGCAGATGTGAGATTGTCAGTTCTATGATAAAACGGCACACCACCTAATTTCCATAAAGCATCCTGAACGCCGAGCGACAGACTTTCAAAACTTTCAGAAAAACATATCCGACCAGCCTGCCAATTCGAATAACACAGCACAAAATGATAAAACAGATGCTCAAACGGCTGTTGGGCAATCGTAATGTTAAGCTTGTTCATGCTGGTAAAGTCGGAACAGGACCATTGACCGGGATAGTAATACTGTGAAAAGAAAACCTCTTTAGCTGGACCATGCAGAGCCTTCCATGCTTTGATTCGACGCTGCAGAGTACGGAGCTGGCCATTGTGATACTTGCCCGGATATGCCCGCTGGAGATATTCGAAGATGGTCTTAGCTTCTAATGTCGCTTTGGTGTCAATGAGGGTCTGCTCGATAAAAGCCCAGTCATCAGCAAACGGATCCTGCCGTGTTGACCAGGTGTGCTCGACTCTACATTGACTGGGCAATTTGCCGTTTTTTAGGTACTTACGGGCGGTTTTACTGCTAATGCCAGCCGCATCTGCCGCCTGATATTGGTATTCATATTTGTTCCGCACCCCAAACAATCTCCTTACCTGTTGATCCGTAACCATCTGAAATCTCCTAACTTAATGAGTTTCAGATAGTCTATTCTGACTTAAAATTATCCGGAAATTTTAATTGTCGCCGGAAGGTAAGAATAATTGTCGCTGATCATATACCGATTGAATGTGGCAATACGCAAAGAATTTAATGATCCAAAGCGTATAGAAGCAGTTAAGAGAATGATAAAGGAAGGCGATATAATCAGTT
>JAIORG010000116.1 GCA_021108255.1 Anaerolineales bacterium
GGATGGGGAGCCTTGCTGCAGCTCGATCGTTTTTCTGATTTACTTGAAGATCACAGCATTGGCGATCTGATGGCTCTGGTCATGAGCGAGGAGTACAGTCTCGCTGATGTCAGGACTGCAGCTCGCTCAGTTACCCACTTTGAAGCTGACTTTGAGGATGCGCTCAGCAGGATTGCAGAAGGCGCCAACGCTGGCGAGTTGGGCCAGCTTTACAAACTTGCCGCAGATCTTGAGGTTGATCCCTCCGCCATCGATGGATATTTGGCAGATGGGCTCACTCTCTCTGAGCTGAAACACACGGCGAATTTTGCCGACCGGATGGAAGTGGATTGGACTGTAATCGCAGAGTTCAGGGCGAGTGCGGACAGCTGGGGAGATATCAAACAAGCCTATAACATGGCAACAGATGAAATGAGCGCTGCTCAAATCCTGATCTACGGCATTCAAGAACACAGGAAAGATCTTCAAGAAGCCGAAAAGGATGGGAAACAAGAGAAGTTAGCTGCCCAGCAGGAAGAAAGGAACCTGGAAACAGCTGAGAAGCTTGCTGAACAATTTTCATCCCACTCTGGCGACGTGATGAACCTGCTCAACGGAGAATGTGAAGGGAACTGGGGCTGCGTTCGGAAAGTCTTGCGGGAAGAAGAAAAAACCCAGTCAGAAGGCCTTTCAGACAAGGGTCTCCAGACAGCACTTCAAATCTCCTCCAAATACGGCATTAGCGAGAGTTTAGTAATTGAGCATTACAACGGTCTTTGCTCTGGTGATTGGGCTTGCACCCGGGCATACTTCCGCGACCTGGATAAGAGTACTAAGGATATCGGAAAACCAGAAAAGTAAAAAGTAACCCATTACAGAGAAAAAACCAGGTGGTCAGCCGATCACCTGGTTTTTTTATTAAGGGACTTACATCTGCAGCGAGTCTCACTTGAATAATCAGGCTAATTTGGTTATTTCTCCGAGAGAAGAAACCAAATCATTTAATTTAGTTAGCAATTTGGATTTTACCCGTATCTATTTCATTTTTTTTGCGTCATATTGGGTAGAGCGACCAATATGCCTAAAATTATCTGAATTAAGGATTGATCATGAATAACAACGAAATCAACCGCAAATTGAAAAATCAGCTGAATAACCTGCAGGATGTCCCTGCCCGGGATCTTCAGCAGAGCCATATCGGAAAAGAGAAATTTCTTTCTGAGGCAAAAAACATTCAACCTCGACGGACCCCTGCCCGCACCTCTAAAACACGGGTTGGAGCGCCGCTCAGGAAATCCTGGGTACCCCGGCTGGCCACCATTCTCACTGTAGTCTTGTTTGCATTAACCAGCATCGGCGGAACCGTATACGCCGCTCAGAGCAGCATGCCTGATGATCTGCTTTACCCGGTGAAGACCCTCACAGAAGATATCCAGGTCAGGTTGGAATCAGACCCTGAACAAAGACTGGATTTGTATGCATCTTTTGCGAACCGTCGCCTTGATGAAATCGAAGCCCAGTTCCTGGCAGGAGAGGAAGTCTCCCCCAAGGCGTTGGCTCGACTGGAGGAACTTTCAGAAAAGATGCTCCAGCAAGCTGCCCAGGTAGGAGAACAGGGTCTTGAGAATGCCCTCAGGCAGGTGCAGGGCGCACTCGAACTGCAAAACCAGCTGATGACGAAGCTGCAAAAACAAACTCCTGGTCCCGGTGAACAAGGTCTGGTTCAAGCCCAGGAAATGATTAATTCGCGGCTTCAATTAGTAGAAAATGGAATCCTGGAACCCCAGGGCTTCCAGGAGCAAATGCGAATAGAAGTACCTGATCAGGGTATAAACAGCAGCTCAGACGCCCCTGGTAATTCTGAAGACCCCCCAGGTCAAAGCGAAGAGGGAAATCCCGGCAATGGGCCCGGCGGTAAATAACCAAGAATTAATATTAAAACTATCCACTTGATAGATAAATACCAAGAAGACTATTCATTACAGTAAGGAGATAACCATGAAAGCAAAAAGAATGTTGACCATAAGCATCACCCTGGTAGCAGCACTGCTGATGGCACTGCTGACCGCCGGCACAGTTCTGGCCGGCCCCGGCTCCGAAGATGTTATCGACGTTGTGGGTACCGTCCTTGGTTGGAGCGAAGTTGACTTCACCATCGACCTTGAGGTCGAAATTGTCAGCGATCCGCCTGTAGATCCGCCCTTAACAGAAGTATTGACCATACTGGTGGGCGTGGATTTTGATTTCACAACTATCGCTGTGGGAGACATCCTGGAAGTATCAGGATTCATGAACGATGAAGGTATCCTGGTCGTCTCTGAAGTAAAAATTCAGGAACGAATAAAGGACCAGGTTAAAACACAAGAATGTGAAGGTGAGGAATGTGACCCCTACTTCTGTGCAGTCGACACTGAGAAAGTTCACCCTGTTGCAGAAAAAATCGCCCTGACCTATGATGTTCCCTACGAGACCATCCTTGGCCTGCTGTGCGCAGAAAATCCTGTTAGTTTAGGTCAGATCATGCTGGCTTTGCAGACAGCGGCTCTCACCGGAGAAGAAGACTTCACAATCTACCTGACTGGTGACATGGATGAATTCCATTGGGGCCAGATCTGGCAGGAATTCGACATCAAGGGAAAGCCTGACAAAGGCATCCCTCCCGGAGAAATCCAGAAAGGTGAGAAAAGCGAGGAAGGCGAAGGAAACGACGGTCAGGGACAGAAAAACAAAGACGGGGAAGAAGAGGAATGTGATGGAGTATTCTGCGAAGTCTACAAATGGCTCCAGAAAGGGAAAAAGTAAAGTAGTGCCCCTGCAGAATAGTTCTTCCCGAGAGAATAATTCGGAAAACAGATCATAAAATAACAAAAAGACACCCGGAAATATTTTCTGGGTGTCTTTTTTATGTTAGGATAAATCTTATGAAAAAATATCTACTGATCGCAGT
>JAIORG010000043.1 GCA_021108255.1 Anaerolineales bacterium
TGGATTCAATCCCGCTGATTGCATCTTCCATCATGAGCAAAAAGATTGCTGCCGGTGCCCAGGCAATTGTCCTGGATGTGAAGATCGGTTTGGGCGCGTTTATGGAAACCCTGGAAGAAGCCAGGGATCTTGCCCGATTGATGGTTGATATTGCCCACCTGGCTGATAGAAAGGCAGTTGCCTTGATTTCGGACATGAATCAGCCGCTGGGAAGGGCGGTAGGGAACGCACTGGAAGTCAGGGAAGCGATTGATACTCTCCAGGGGAACGGTCCTGAGAATTTTGTGATCCACTGCCTGGACGTGGCAGAACAGATGTTGGTATTGGGAGGGGCATTCCCGACGGTAAAAGAGGCGAGAAAATCCTCCGAGACTGCTTTGGCCGATGGTACAGCCTGGCAGAAATTCCTTGAATTGGTGCAGGCTCAGGGAGGAGATATTAGTTTTGTGGAACATCCTGATAAACTTCCCCAGGCACCTGTGATCAAAATCGTTAAATCACCAGAAACAGGTTATTTGAGCCAAATTAACGCCCGCATTGTAGGAGAAACTGCTGTTGGTTTGGGTGCAGGGAGAGAGAAAAAAGAGGATCAAATCAACCATGCAGTCGGGGTTGAAATTCTGCGTGAGGTTGGTGATCAAATAAAAGCAGGGGATGACTTATTTATTCTCCATGCGCAGGATCAGGCAGGTTTTGATATCGCCCAAAAACGCTTAATTGAAGCGCATCAATGGAGTGAATCCCAAGTTGATCCGCTCCCCCTGGTTTATGATATTGTCAGTTGAGGTTAGTTTCTAGAATTTAGTCGTTTGGTAAAAGCGCCAATAATACCTCTGGTTTATTGGCGTATTTTTTTATCGGCTCTTCACCCAGTATCAGTGAACACAATACGCGAGTGAACAGCTGATTAACCGGAGTTGGGACATCAATCTTCTTGCCGGCTCTCACCACGGCGCCATTAAGCTGGTCTACCTCGCTTTTCCCTCTGCCGTTGTACAAATCTATATGAAATGAAGGCATTTTTCCCCCTCTGCCCCCCCCGATTGCCTTTAAAAATATGGGTCTGGAAAGCTGCCGGGGCAGATACTTAACAACCAGAGCCAGTAATTTTACAGGAACTCCGGGAAGATTTACGGGTGGAATGCCCATCCGGCTCATCACTTTTAAGGTTTCCCGAAGCTGCTTATGCTCCAGATCGAATAAATCCGGGTCAGAATAAATTTGGGCCGGGGTTAAATTCAGGATTGCTGAACTGGCATTTCCCATCAAATTGGTTAATAATTTTGACCATTTCAGGCTCTCTGGCTGCGCATATAGTTTTAGATTAAGCCCAGCCTGGTTAAAGATAGGCAGAATCTCCCGGGAAATTGGATGGTTGTCCGCTGCGGCCATTCCCCTCAAACGCCGGACTGTAATGTCTCCTTTTCCTTTTCTTTCCACCGCGGAGGTCACAGTTCCCGGGATGACCAGGTCTTCACCAATGTGATCAGCCAGAATTTTTTCACTTTCTACGCCATTTTGCAGACAGAGGATAGGAGGCAGGTATTTCCGGAGCCGCTTTAAATCTGGCAGGATATCAACAAGGTGATATGTTTTCAGGGCTAGAATAATGAGATCGAACTTACTCTCTTTTATCTCATCCAAACTACTGATACAGGTAGGGGAAGGTATCTGATATTGAGTTCCATCAATATCCATCCTCAGCCCCCGGGATTGGAGCGCTTTCAGGTCTTGATCCCGTTCCAGGAATACAACCTGATGGCCTTGTAGACTCAGGCTTCCCCCTATATATGTGCCAATTGCTCCGGCTCCGTAAATTAAAAAGCGAAATCCCATAGTTTAGATTCGGAAAGATTGGAGATTAATCATGCAGATGGCAGGTCACGTTGTGTCCCCTCAGGATCCAGTTATTATTCTCGGGTTTGAATTGCAGTGTAGTAAATCCGGTATTAGAAAACCGGAAATTAGGGCCCTGGAAATTTGGCTGCGGGGTAAGTCCAACTGCAGCATGGATCACCATGTTGAGCAGCCCCCCGTGAGAGATGATTAAATATTTGCCTGGTGGGTTTTTCATCAATAGATTAAGAGCTCTTCCTGCCCGCAGAAAAAGTTCCCATTGACTTTCTCCAGTGCTGGCAATAGGTTGGTACAGAGGTATGAAATCCGGAGGAGGCATTTCCTGCATGGCTTTCTCATGCAGCATTCCAGCTAATTTGCCATTGTCCCTCTCCATCCAGATTGGATCGTAATCCAGGGTGAGATTGAGGGCTTTGGTGATAATCTCTGCAGATTGCTTTGCCCTGGTTAATGGACTGGAGAATGCCCGGTCAAATTCTATTTCCTGTTTTTTCCAGTAGTCAGCCAGGATTTTTACCTGGGTAATCCCCAGTTTTGTCAGCGGAAAATCAGCCTGTCCTTGATGGCGGTTTTCCGCATTCCCGGTTGATTCGCCATGGCGCAGGAAGGTAAATATGAAGGAAGAGGAAGAGTTTGAAGTTTGAGGCATAATTATAGTTTTAAATAATTCCGATATTTGATTGTGTTTTCACTCTCCGGGCCAATCAGTAGACCCGTGAAGGAATTCTTTTCCAGTATTTTTTCTTTTACCCGCCTGCTGGAGGATATTCAGCGCCAGCAAGCCTTCACCAGTGCCAATAGCAGGTAAGCTCTCATATCTAGTAAACACCCCGGACCCGGGTGAGGTTACGTTTATTGCTTGAGCCTGATGAATGATCAGCCTTTGATCGTCCCAGAAAGTAAAAGTGCCCGGCCAGGGTGAATATGCGCGGACTTTTCTTGCTAATTGTTCGGCTGATTGATTGAAATCAAGCAACCCGTCGCCTCTTTTCAGCATCTGAGCGTAAGTTGTTTTCGATTGATCCTGGATTTGGGTTTGAACCTCGCCA
>JAIORG010000049.1 GCA_021108255.1 Anaerolineales bacterium
TCTAAATCTTCGCTAAAAGATTAGAAAAGGCAGGTTTTTTTGCTTGTGGTCAATCGTGTTACCTTTCCAGCTGACAGATATCGATCAGATGAGGTAACCCCGATTCCTTACTCGAGTTCTTCTTTCTTGTCGCGCAAACTGAAAGTGACGCCAATTCCCAGCGCGACCAAACAGGCAACGGCGATGATTAATGAGACTGTCCGGACAGAGCCGCCAGTCGCGGCCACGCTGATGATCATTGGTGCAATCAGCAGCGAAACCAGGTTGACAACTTTGATCATCGGGTTGAGAGCAGGACCAGCAGTGTCCTTGAGGGGATCACCCACTGTGTCGCCGATAACGCCAGCCTTGTGCCGCTCAGAGCCCTTGCCCAGGTCGTTCTCCGGGTCCGAAATCTCAGACTCAATTTGCTTCTTGGCATTGTCCCAGGCTCCGCCTGAGTTGGCCATAAAGACTGCCAACAGCTGACCGGTGAGGATGATGCCTGCCAGGAAACCACCCAGTGCCTTGGCGCCGATCATAAAGCCCACGATAATGGGTAAGAGGATGCCCAACATGGCGACGACGATCAACTCACGCTGCGCCGCGTTGGTGCAAATAACCACCACTTTGCCATAATCGGGCAAGACGGTGCCTTCCATCACTCCCGGGATGCGGAATTGTTTGCGCACTTCCTCAATGATCAAGGCCGCTGCGCGCTCAACTGCCCGCAGTAGTATGGAACTGAATAGGAAGGGCAGCGCGCCGCCGATTAACAACCCAACAAAGACGATGGGATCAGCGATGTTAAGCCCTACCGCCTCCAAACCTGTGATCTCGATATACGAGGCGAACAGGCTCAAGGCCGCGATAACGGCCGAAGCGATAGCAATGCCCTTGGTGATAGCCTTGGTAGTGTTGCCCACGGCATCCAGGGTCGCCAGGGTCTTCTGGGCCTCGGGATCTTCAAAATCCTCTTTGGACATCTCGGCGATACCACCGGCATTATCTGCGAGCGGACCGAAAGCATCCATCGCCAGGTTGTTGCCTGTGTGCGAAAGCATTCCGATCCCTGCCAGCGCCACCGAGTACATGATGAAAATAAACTCGTGGCCGACTGGCGCAGGTTTGAAACTGGTGACAATAAGTCCGATCACCAGCATACCCACCGCGGTGAAAATGCCATTTTCGATTTTTTTGCTCTTGATGGCCAGGTAAATGCCTACAACCACTCCGACGACCAGCGATATGCCAATGATGATTGGTATCATTGCTGCCGGAATGGTGATAGTGTAGATCCCTATTGATAGCAGAATAGCGAACACGATAATGAGAGCGGCCCAGACGGTGCTTTCGTAGCCGACGGCTATACCGGCCAGGATAAGTGTCGCCGAGCCGGTCTTGGCCGAGCGCACCAACCTGTTCACAGAAGGCGTTCCAACTTCAGTAAAGGCTGCTGTGTACTTGTTGAAACTGACCGCCAGCAGAATGCCAGCCGCAGTGGCAGCAAAAAGACGCAGGTCTTTGGCATAGTATAAGGCCAGGAAGAAAAATGAAACTGTCGAGATGATGGATGAAAGATCATACGAGAGATCCATCGCCCGGAAAGCGTCTCCCTTGGTTGGCCATAAGGATACGGCGTAGGTACCGATGATGCTTGAGAAAACGCCAATGGCACGGACCAGGAGCGGGAAGACAATCCATTTCAAGCTGTTCGTTGGGTCTAGCTGCATAACAGCCAATCCCAGGATCATAGCTGAGACGATAGTTACCTCATAAGACTCAAAGACATCTTCAGCCATTCCGCTGAAGTCTCCCACGTTGTCGCCCACCAGGTCAGCGATTGCGGCAGCGTTGCGCGGATCATCTTCTGGAATTCCCGCTTCAACCTTGCCGACAAGGTCGGCGCCCACATCGGCTGCCTTGGTGTAAATGCCGCCACCCACACGCATAAACATTGCCAGGAGAGTGCCTCCAAAACCGAAACCCAGGAGCACCTCAGGCGCATGTTCACCGTAGAGGATAAAGATGATGGTGCCGCCCAGCAAGCCCAGGCCATCGGCCAACATGCCAGCGATGGTGCCAGAGCGATAGGCCACGCGCAGTGCTCCACTGAAGGAGCCCAGGCGAGCCTGTTGGGCAACGCGTACATTGCCGCGGGTGCCAACAACGCGCAGACCGATTTGTCCGATTGTGAGCGAACAGCCGGCTCCCAGGAGCAGCGCCGCGCCGCGCCCAATCGAGATGCTCAAAGGCGCATCTGCCCAGTGAGCGGTGAAAAATAACACGATTGCTAAAACAATCGAAAGAGGGATAACAACTTCCATCTGCTTATTCAGATAAGCAATCGCCCCGGTTCGAATAGCTTTGGATATATCCTGCATTCTTTGAGTGCCAGGGTCTTCCTTTAATACCTCGATTGCAAGCATCCAGGCATAAATCAGGGCCGCTACGGCCGTGATCAGGACGGCAATCAATCCTACTTGTTCAAACAATGTCGCGTGTCGTAAGGTCTCTAGTCCTCCCATATCTTCTCCTTTATAACTTAGATAACTAACTAAAAAATTTACCAATTGTCAGCACGAGGGTCGGCAGTGCTGCTGTCGAAATGATTAGATGAGTCCTTATTATTTTTTGATCAAAAGCTCATCTTTATTAGCGTGCTGTGTCCCATACCTCATCGTCCATGCCTGGTGTACATTTGCCTCGGCTGTTTGTCATTTAATTAACTGCAAGGGATCGGGCTCCAAACGAGCGGGTAAGGATGAAAGGTAAAGCTCACCTGCATGTTATTGATTTCAATAAAATATTCACGATTTATAATTTCTTTGCGCTGCTGTTCTGCAAGGCAAGCATCTATTATATACTAAATGTTAGAGAATGGTGATGATATAAGTCAATTACAAAAAGATTTGGA
>JAIORG010000028.1 GCA_021108255.1 Anaerolineales bacterium
CGTTCCCCTACTAAAAGAAGGCTTCAATTTATTCATTAAAGCCAGCATTGCCCCTAAACTTAATCTTGGTAAGCAAACCCTTGACTCTCCACCTACTGGAGGTTGTATACTATGGGTGAAGGCCTTCAGAAAGTAAAACCGTGAGCGGAGAATCAAATGATTAGAATTGGACTCTTTTCTAAACTCAGCCAGGTTCCGGTGAAAACGCTGCGCTACTACGATGAAATCGGGCTGCTAGAACCCGCTGAAATTGACAGTTTCACCGACTACCGGTACTACTCGGTCACCCAGCTTCCCCGCCTGAACCGCATTCTGGCGTTAAAGGATCTAGGACTATCACTCAATCAGATTACCCTTTTGTTAGAAGATGAACTGCCTGTAGAACAACTCAGAGGGATGCTCCGGTTGAAGCAAGTTGAGATTCAACAACGAATGGGGCAGGAGGAAGAGAAGTTGACCCGCGTAGCCGCCAGGTTGAGACAGATTGAACAGGAGAATAAAATGTCAAACTATGATGTCGTGATTAAAAAAGTAGAACCCCAACGAATCGCTTCTGTGCGAGATGTGATTCCCAGTTATCCCGAACAGGGGCATCTCTGGCAAGAGTTGGAAACAGAGCTGGTCCGGAACAAGATCAAATCCACTGGTCCCTGCTTAACTCTTTACCATTCCGATGAGCCAAAGATCGATGCCGAGGTATGCGAACCGATTACCGAGGATGTCTCACTGCCCAAAAACACCAGGGTGCAGACGCGTGAGCTGCCCGCTGCTGAAGTAGCTGCTGTTATCCACCATGGGCCGTTTAATACCCTTAGCGAATCTTATGAGGCAGTTTTAAAATGGATTGAAGCCAATGGTTACCAGATCAACGGGCCTGGCCGGGAGATTTACCTCCAACCTCCGGCTGAAGGAGGCAGCCAAACTGATCCTGATACGGTGACTGAGGTTCAGTTTCCGGTAATGAAGAGTTAAAAAGTTTAGGGGGTTGGTAGCGAGACTAACTTGTGTCCAGCTGCGCCGTGGTGAGGGTAGGCGCAGCTGGTTATTTACAGGGACAAGATGAGATTGGAATTAAGCTGAATTCAGCGGGCTTTAACTTTTTTCCAACCCTTTTGCCCCAGCCAGACAACTCCATAGACAATTATCAGAAGAGCGACCGACATGACTACCTTAATCTCCTGGGGAGAATAGGCGCGTACATCGGAGAAGAAAAAGAACACCGACACACCGATCCAGATCACCGCGATGATCACATCAAGGGCGGACAGCTTTCTCCGTTTAAGGGTGGACTTCTCAGCCCTGGCGGCAGCATCAGCTGACAAGGAGGCATCATGGCGGCGCATGCTGAGCGCGATGGCATTTGTAGGGCAGACATCGGTACATTTCAAGCAGACAATGCAGTCTGAATTGTGCACCTCTCCGTAGGTGTTGAGGTCGCCCATCACGTCAACCTGCATATCACAAACGCGGTTGCACTGCCCACAAGCATTGCACTCGTTATTCACCAGCCTCACACCGCCAATTTTCACAGTGCTAAATATCTTCAGGAATGCCCCAATGGGACACAGGTAACGGCACCAGGCTTTCCTGCCAAAAATAAACAACAGAACCGGTCCATACAGAATAGCTGTCAGAAGCATTGAAATTCCAGTCTGCTGCCCACCCCAGGGTTCAACATCAGCCCACTGGAAGGTAAATACAGCCGGGATACCGTGTTCTATCCAAACTACAAGCAAGGCGCTGTAGATTTTAAGCGCCAGGGCAACAAATGGAATCACACCCAGGTAGAGCAAGATGCGGCGTGGAATCTTTATCTTTAACTTGTCACCAATACCCCACTCAATGAGTTCAAGATAACCTCCAAACCAGCAGAACCAGCCGCAAAAGGCGCGTCCCAGGAGAATCGCTGAGATAAAAGCCAATATCCAGAAGACAAATCCGGTGTTTAGCACCCCGCGGGCAAGACCGGAGAAGAAAGCCTCAATCCCGATGCTGCCAAATGTTTGCATGCCAAAGGTGTACCAGGTTACCACATGCACTGTCATCATCAGCATCAGGAAAACCCGGCTTAACGTACGCCATTTTTGAGTAGTCATTTTATAAATCCTTTTTTGTTAGATAATGCATTTTATGAATGTAAAAAAATTCAATGGAAAGCTCTCTCCGTTTTGAGACTGGCAGGAAAATAGATTCCTTGATCCCATGGTTTCCAGGAAATCCTCTCTGTCTGTGTGCATGTGATCTGCTGATAGAAATCCAGCTGGCTTTAGAACCCGGTGCAGTTCTTCCAGCAGTGCTTGTTGATCTCGCACAAGGTGGAATGTGTCATATAGCAGAACAACATCCACACATTCATCCGGCAGACCGGTTTCCCGGTCTGAGAGAATCGTTTTAATGTTGGTGAGATTTTCCTTTGCCCCTCTTTTTTTCACTGTACTTATAGCCAGGGGGTGAATATCAAGGGCATACACGGTGCCCTTATCTCCCACAATCTGGGCTGCAGGTATCGTGTAACTCCCAATCCCGCATCCGTATTCCAGCACAACCTGGCCTTTTTCGAGACCCGCTCCGGTCAATCTTTCTCGGGAACGTTTGAATGGTTCCATTAATCTCAAGGCAAATGCCATCCCCCGGAAAGCCAGGTTCGGCATTGGTTTATCTTGTGTCATAGGCACACTCCTCCAAATAAATACTCTGATTAGTATATTGCTATCAGAGTACAAAAAAAATGTGCAGAAATTGTGGAAGAACTTGGAGGATTAGATGGAAAAATTGGCTTCCCGGCAAGATTGCCAGGAAGTGCAAATTAAAATAAAAAATAAAAAGGGAAGGATTCAGGACGGCACAATGATATGTTGGTGAATTTAAAGGTTTAATGTTTAA
>JAIORG010000105.1 GCA_021108255.1 Anaerolineales bacterium
CTTCCATGCGGTCGGAGCAGGTTGCCCTGCCCTCAGCCATTTTCTGCCGCATGCGGCATCCCGTGGCGCATGGAAGACCTCCCGGGGTAAACACATGTCTTTCAGTACGTGGATGCCGAGTATACGGGCAGAGCTTATAATGGATAGAGGACTTTACCTTGTGTTGCAGGCTCGTCCCACTCATGCACGCCTGACTCGATTTCTGTTCGTCACCCCGTACTTTCGCGGTACCCTGCCTCAGCGGAGCCACTGCCTTCCGAGGCACCGTCACCGGATACCCCGTTGTGATAACACTATGCCCTTCGCCTCCATCTGGCTGGGTCTAAGACTTGCCAAAGTCACCACTACGTGGTAACTTTGACTCACTTTTAAGAACATGTGCCGTGCCCGGCACACAACCAATCACTCCACTGGACACAAAAAGCCATGCCGGTGAGCTTGGCTTAGCTGAGGCAAATACTATGAAATGTTGGATTTGTGGAAACCCCGCCGATACACGTGAACACATAATAAAACAATCTGATATCCGTAGACTTTTTGGTCGAGGTCCTTATCAAAAAGGAAATAGACTAAAGAGGATGGATCAAAATCAAACAAGAAAACTGATACAAAGTGAAGATTCGGTTCATATCAAATATCCAAAAAATCTTTGCAAGCATTGTAACTCGGCGCGCTCACAGCCGTGGGACAAAGCTTATGATGAATTTATGGAATATATTCTAAGAAATGAGTCGGAACTTAAACGGACACGTAAAGTTGGCTTTAAGGACGTGGTTCATAGCGATACCAGCAGATTTACTACAAGCTTATATTCTTATTTTGTCAAAGCATTTGGCTGCCAACTTCAAGAGAATGGGCAAACGCCACCTTTGGAACTATCAGAATTTCTTTTGGATAAAGGGGATAATACAAATCTGTTAATTACCTTCGCGATTTATGAAAGCATGCCCAAGAATTCTGCATCACCCATGGTTCAAATTCATCCTCTTGAAGGAGATGTTGAAAATGTTACGAAAAAACCACTAAACTACAATTGGGCGGTATCAATAGAATGGTTTACCATTATTTTCTGGTTCAACAAGGTACCCGCAGTTGAGTTGGGTTCTCCATTCTCAGGGAAAACTGGCAATATAGATATTGGCAGCTACAAAGAAAGAGAAAACAGCTAACCAGAGAATTCACCTGATCCCAAAAGCCATGCGGCTTTTGGTCCAGGTCATTCTCGGCGGCAAGGGTCTATTACAATGATTCTGAAATAGCATTAGGAGGTTCGTCATGATACCATCAGATTTATCACCAGATTTCTTTCGTATTCTCACAGCCTTAACCAAGCTCGTCGTCCTGGCTATGCTACTTGAGCGTGCACTGGTACTTTTATTTGACTATCGATGGTTCCGTGAGAAGATCGGCAGCCTCGGATTCAAGAGTCCAATCGCATTTATCGTCTCTTGGGCGGTATGTGGTTTCTACAAGTTTGATGTTTTGGGTGCCCTCTTTGAGGGCAATAAGACCTCATCGATGGGAATTTTTGTAACAGCAGCGATTGTGGCGGGCGGAAGCGCGGGTGCAATCACGCTGTTTCAGGGGGTTCTGAAGTTTAGTAAGACCGCCCAGGACGAAATGAAAGAAGTCCAGAAGGCACAAAAAGACGCCGAACTCGCGGAGGCGAAGGCCCGAAAGGCAGAGGCGGAAGCGCGTGAGAAGAGGACGACGACCACCTAACAAGTCATTACCTGACGCCTTATATCGCGCGAGTTTAGAGGAAATTGGTTTTATCTTGTAATTTTCATAATTGAGTATTCAGGGTATGTACCCGGCGCAGCTCAATTCCAGCATTATGCTAAAAAAACAGAACATAGTAATTCATAATGGCTGAAACCCCAAAAGTATGTATATCCTATTCCCAGGAAGTAGAGGGGGTCTTCATTCTTCACACAGGGATTATTGTTGTCAAGAATGAAGACGCGACCCTCTGTGTTTTCTACCCACAGGATTGCCATTTCCAACAATCGCCTCCTGTCACTTGAAGACGGAAAGGTAATTTTCACGTATAAAAATCGGGATACCGGACAGACAGAGCAGACAACCATAGATGCGGTCGAGTTTATCCGCCGCTTCCTGCTGCATGTGTTGCCAAAAGGCTTTATGCGGATCCGGCATTATGGTCTGTTCGCAAACCGGTGCAAACGTGAAAATATACGAAGATGCCGGGAACTTCTCGGACTTTCACGGGAGTTGCCGGAAGTCGTCAACCAGTCAGTTCAGGAGATGATGCAGAAACTCATAGGCAAGGACATTACTCTTTGTCCCTGCTGCGGGAAAGGAAAAATGCGCCAGGTTTGCTTGATACCGGAAGGGTCTGGTCCCAGTGGATATGACATTTTGCATCCATCGGGATAGCAGCCTATACTGACTTGCTGCTATAGTAAACATCCGGACAGCCTTTTTGTCACCGGCAACAAGGTTTTACATCCTTTACATTTTTAAAGCTCATCGAAGAGCAACAGGAGAGGTACGCCCAAACCTGGCGGTATTTTGGCCGGAAGTTACTATAACATGCCTCATGTAAATAAATTTGGCCATTCTAATGCCTTTTTTAGCTCATATGAGCTAAATTTTAGATCGATGAAAGTAATAAACGTTGAAAATTCACATATCCTGATGCAGAATCACAGCTTTACAATCCCCATAGATAATGGTAGGTAATTAGCCGCTGCCCAGAGCGGCACAGTCCAACAAAGTTTTATCCACAATCCCGCTGAGAAAGCGCATCGTCTGAGCTTGTTAAACTGTTTCTGCCAAACCGGACTTTCCAGTATTCTGACACTGCGGGACAATGGATAAAACTCTATACGTTA
>JAIORG010000076.1 GCA_021108255.1 Anaerolineales bacterium
ACTACAAATCCAGGATCAATTCTTCCACTCCCCGCTTCGGCACGTGGTGAATACCATTCTCATCCCGCCAGTACTTGATATCTCCCTCCGGGGCTATATCCTCGACTACTACTTTCTCCCCGGGTTTTCCCAGCGCAATCACCAGTAAAATCTCAAAACCCTCAGGGATGGACAAAGCCTCTCGCAGAGCATCCCTTTTAATCGAACCAATCAGGCAGCCGCCCAGTCCCCTTTCCGCGGCTCCGAGCAAGATGCTCTGGCTGGCAATCCCCGCGTCATATTGAAAGCTGTTGCCCAGCGCCTCATCTCCCAGCAGGATAATATAAGCGGAAGGTTTTTCCCCTTCGACGGGACCGGACCACTCTTTGAGATAGCCTGCCCAGGAAAGCGTGGGAAATATCTTTTGATTTTTTTCTTCCGTGTTAGAGAGAATGTATTTAAGCGGCTGCAGGTTAGCTCCTGAAGCGGACAACCTGGCTAGATTCACAAATCCCAGCATATCTCTGTCAGAAATTGGATGACTCTGAATAAACCGCCTGTAGCTGCGATTGGTCTCAGCAATTCCGCTAATCCCCTTCCAGCTAACAAAAATTCCGCCAATTAGCGCTGTCAATGCCGCCGGTCCAGCAAAAAGAACGGCGATGATAAAAAATCCAACTTCGAGATAACTGAGAACGGCGGCAAGAATCTTATACTCGCTGGCCCCAATTCCCAGGGCGTAAAACAAGTTATGCAGGATCACTCCTACTGGAAAAGACAAAACCGCAGCGCCCAACAGTATCCAGAATTTTCTTGGATAATGCCAATTCCAAACCCAAACCCCAAAAGCAGAGGATATTGATACCACCAGTAGTATTATCCCGGGGATATTATCTGAGATCCCGATCAGGAAAGCTGCAACCCCGGTTAATAAACAAACAGCGAATAAGATCCACTGGCCAATTTGCATTTTGTTAATGGTGTTCTTAATCCAGAACATATATCACCTCCAGGGTGAAAGCAATTCCTCTTTAGAAATTTAAAAACCGATAAAGAGACTTTAAAGAAAATTACAACTCAGATATTGACCAGGTTGGAGCGGCGTCCATTTCCAGGTCATTGCGCTGCCCGGCACAAAAACGATAGCATCCAGCACCCGCTATCATGGCAGCGTTATCCGTGCATAAGGACAGCGGGGGAATGTGAACTCGATACTTCTTTTGAGCTGAAATTTGTTCCCTTAGGGCACGATTGGCAGAGACTCCTCCGGCGATCAAGATATCTTTGGTTTTATACTCTTCTGCCGCCAGGATAGTTTTCCTGATCAACACCTCAACAACTGCAGCCTGAAAACTGGCTGCCAGATCAGCGATCGGCAGTTTACTCTTTTGCTTTTCCAACTGCTGGACTTCCCGCAAAACGGCAGTCTTTATTCCGCTGAAGGAAAAATTATAACTATCGTCCAACCAGGCTCTGGGGAAATCAAATGCCTTAGGATTACCCCCTTCAGCGGCTTCCTGGATCGCAGGACCGCCCGGGTAACCCAAATCTAACAGTCGAGCGACCTTATCAAACGCCTCTCCGGCTGCGTCGTCCAGGGTGCCGCCTAATCGTTCATAAACCAGATGGTCTTTCATCAGAATGAGCTCAGTATGTCCGCCGGAGACGAGCAAAGCCAATAAAGGAAATTTTGGTTCCTTCTTCTTCCCTTTTCCTTCTTCCCTTAACCAGGCTGAATAAAGGTGACCTTCCAGATGGTTGATTCCCAACAAAGGCAACCCGCTGCCTATCACCAATCCCTTGGCCATATTAATACCCACGACCAATGACCCTGGCAATCCAGGACCGCGGGTAACCGCAATGCCGTCCAAATCAGCCAGTCTTAAATGGGCTTCTTTTAACGCTTGATCAACGATCGGATAGATTGCCAGTATATGCTGGCGAGAGGCAACTTCGGGAAAAATACCTCCAAATTGGGCATGAAGATCTGCCTGGGAAGCAACTGCGCTGGAAAGTATTTCCCGACCATTTTCAACCACGGATGCAGCGGTTTCGTCACAAGAAGTCTCGATCCCCAAAATACGGGCAACCGGATTCTTCAGGTCCTTGTTTACTTTTTTCTCGTCAGCGGCATTTGTCATTACTAATCACCTCTGGCATTCTCCAGGTACCAAGAATAAAATCTTCTTTACCTAGAGTATACCGGATAGGTTTATTCTTTCCAGTTCTCCATAGGCAAAACCAGATCATAGGGATAATCGGCCAGGATTTCCATTGATCCATCCGTCTTGACCCAAACCGTGTCTTCTAAACGGCATCCCATTCCTTTATCCGGGTAATACAACCCGGGTTCAATGGTGACTACCGAACCGGGAGCCAACTTATCCTCCTGGTTAGCCCCTTTCCCGAACCAGGGCCGCTCATGCACGTTTAATCCCAATCCATGACCCAGGCTGTGTACATATCCGGACTGCAGCTGATTATCCTGCCGGATAGTTTTATGTCCCTGGGCTTCAAATAACTCACAAGTACGCTCTTGAAAATCTGGAGCCCAGCGATTAACTTCCAATTCCTTCATGATCCCCTGGTATACAGACCAGACATCCTGGTGCAGCTGTTTTTCAGCTTCCGGCGCATAACCCAGGCACCAGGTTCTGGTGAAATCAAAAAAGTATCCCCCGCCTGCTTCCTGGGGAAAAATGTCAAAGATAATTGTTTTTCCCAACCGGATTTCATCTGCGGGTTTACCCGCGCTGTGAGGAACTCCGGCATCTCCCCCGATAGCAAAGATCGTGCCCTCGGGATTTTCTACACCCTGTTCTGCCAACCAATAATTGATCTTTGTCTTTACCTGCCCGACAGTAACCGGCGTGTCGT
>JAIORG010000195.1 GCA_021108255.1 Anaerolineales bacterium
AGGGGCAATGCTGGCTTTAATGAATAAATTGAAGCCTTCTTTTAGTAGGGGAACGGTGGTAACGCAAACCGGGAGATATTTGAAGGTCAAGTAGTCCTTGAACAGCAGAGACGAAAGGAGACGTTCCTAACACTTTGTCTTTTGGTGCAAAAAATGTTCATTCATTATCATTTCTGCACAAAGAGTCCCCGATATACTCACCGTGATTATCCCGGCTCCCGGAAATGTATATTGCCCTGCTTGATATAGATTCTTAATAGGTGTATTTATGTTTCCTCTTGTTTTACCGCTTTGTTTGATATTATGAGCTAATCCCTGCAATCCCCCTTCTGTTGCCAGGGTATATCTTTCTATAGTCAATGGCGTTGCAGTATTTTGAAATACTATCCTTTTTTGCAAATTCGGAATATATTGGCTCATATTTTCGATGATCATCTCGGCAATCGTGTCTTTGAACCTGCAGTATTCACTTTTATCCTTTCCCGTGACAAACCAATATTCGGGGTGGTGATAGGGAATCAAGCAGGAAATGTTCACAGATCGGTAACCATCAGGTGAATTTTCCTTCCCTTCCACGGTTATCACTCCGTTCGAGGTGATTGTCTCCAGATCCCAGTCATAGATTTTTGAATGCGGCGCCTCAGTATGCCCATTCATTACGAACGTGGTCACATTTTCCAAACCTTGACCGTTCTCTTCTCTAATCCCCAGGAACAACTGAAAAAGTGATCCTGATTGTTTTTGGCTTTTGATTCTTTGAATGAATTTTTTACTCGAAAGGCTTTCGTCAAGCAGACGCAAATAAGTTTGTTCGTTGGATGCAGTCGATACCACAACTTGCGCTTTTATTTCTTTGCCGGAAGTTGTCTTAATACCAATTGCTTTTTTGTTTTCTACCAAGATTTTATCGACGGTTTTAGAAAGGACGACTTGTCCCCCGTGGGTATCTATAAAATTCACCAGAGCGTTAACAAGAGTTTTTGTACCGCCCTTAATCAGACTCATTCCCTCGCCAAGATGATGTACTGCCCACATATTCGCGTAACTCACAAAGCTCTGCTCTTCGAGCGGCAAAGTAGTGTAGGCACTAAGCATTGTCAGGAAAGCAATAATTTCTTCATCTTTGAAATAATCATCCATGAACTCACGAGTTGACTTTTTTGAATATTTAGCAAATAACCTGTGCTCAGAAAGAATGACCAGTGGATTAATTACCTTCTGCCCTGCTACATAATTGATTCCTTCAATAATTTTCAACATTGCTGCAAAATATCTGTCAATATTTTCCTTTTCATGAGGAAACAACTCTCTAACGTTTTGTTTGTATTTTTCCAGGTCTGGATCTGCTTTGAGAATCTTATCTCCAGACTTAACGACATATGCAGGATTTACCGGCTGTAATTCAACTTTCTTGCCAATTTTCTCAAGCAAGTCGTGCAGCACACCACCGGGATTTCTTATGCCAGATACACGATGTCCGCCCGCTTCGAAAGTAAATCCTTTGCGGAAAAACATGGTTGTTGCGCCGCCGGGAATACAGTGCTGTTCCAGGACCAAAACTGAAATTCCTTCAGAAGCTAAATTCACAGCAGTAACCAATCCCGCGATTCCCGAACCGATGATAATTACGTCGTATTGATCTTGATTAATTTCCTTTTGGTACTTCATTTTGTTTTCCTCAGTGAGAGCCTTGTGGGGCATAGTTTCCCGGATCAAATTATCGGGGGGCTATATCATCTCCCGGGCACGCTCAACCATAATCCTCTTGAACGGTTTCAAGCGTTTCAGGACCCTGAACAATGGGACAGGGACAATTTCCTGATTTGCGCGCCGTTCGGTTGAACGCCGGATGCGCCCCTCCGCCGCCAGTTCGCGTCCGGCCAGCTCGTAAGCCCGGTACACGTCAAGTATTTTAGGAACCTGTTTTTCGCGCTCCGGGTCATGCCCGTATCCCGATAATCGACCACCATTACGGACCAGCGCGCCAACCTGGGGCGCATCCAGGAACCTGGAGAAGGTCCGAAAGTAGCCCAGGGCGTTCCGGGGAGTTTCATCCTCCAGGTTGTCGCAGCAGACCAGGGCCACAAAGGGCTTCGAACAAATGGCATGATCCACATCATGGAACATCAGCCCGCTTTTTGATAACTGTAGATTGCCACTACCTCCCCGGCTGTAGAATCGTTCGAGGAACGTCTTGAGCAGCCCGGAGATACCAAACACATAGACCGGTGTGGCGTAGACAAGGATGTCTGCCTCAGCCATCTGGCTAAATACCTCTGCGACGTCGTCCCGGTCTTCGTGAACACACTCGAGATAACCCTCCCCGGTCTGACACTGTCCGCAGGCCAGGCAGCGATTGATCTTGAGCTGGGCGAGAGTAACCACCTGGCACTCAGCTCCGGCCGCTGCCGCTCCTTTAAAGAGTTTGTCAATCAGAAAGCGGGTATGACCCTTGTTCCCCCGGTAGCTGGCGTTGATAGCGAGAATCTTCATTTTGATATGTTTTCGCAAATGAACTCACAATATTCATTCCCCTCGAAAATCGTATTTCCTGGCCCATTCCTGTGGAACAGAACTTTATCGGGGCAGTAAA
>JAIORG010000016.1 GCA_021108255.1 Anaerolineales bacterium
GGCAGAGTGATCAACTGTGCTCCTTTGAGCACGAGAGTGCGCGATGTATCCGTCCAATGGACATCGTTGCAGATAATGGTCCCCAGCTTACCCAGGCTTGTTTCATAAACCGGGTATACACCAGAGGTGATGATAGGCGGTTCGCCTGGAGAGGTAGGATGGTTCTTCCCATAAACCTCCAGGAATTGACCATCTGGTGTGAGCATCACTGCTTCATTGCGCCAGCCACCCGGGTCATCTAACCCATAACCGATAAGCAGATAGGCATTGGCCTCTGCTGCCAATGCTCCCAGTTCGGCACTATATTCCTCTTGCGGATCAAATCCCAGGCCTAATTCTGGCATAACTATGAGCTGCGCACCCTGCCCTGATGCTGCGCGTGCCTGTTGGCTTAACGCCGCCAATCGAAGAGCCTGCGACTCAACTGTATCCTGATGCCCCGGCTGCGGATAATTGTGCTGGATTGCCGCAACACGAATAATCGGCGCGTCCTTCGGTGAAGCAGAAATAATTGCGAATGAGATGCCGACCCAGACTGCAAGCCCAACCCCCGCCCCTGCCAGCCAGCGCAGGGTCGTCCGTCGATTCAAAAGCGGCATCTCTTCCAGACGCCAATTTCCATCGAAGAGAATAAGCACACCCTGCGTCAGCGCGAAGTTGATGAAGATCAGCAAAACCCCCAATCCATAGATACTGAAGATAGAGATAGGCTGAAGCATCCAGGGCTGGGTGTACATGGTTTGGGCGATGAAGGCGTGCGTATTAATGGGAGGGATAAAGCTGCGAATCATTTCAAATCCCACCCAATCCGCTACACCCTGCAAAACAAACCAACGGTAATCAGTCTGCTCATGGAAGCGCCGTACACCCGGTAAAGTGAACACCTGCACCACAATAATTACCAAGACGACAATCTGGATAACTCGCGCGGCAGGGCTGCCGCCGAACATGGAAGCCAGGAACACAAATAACCAGCCGCCAACACCAATGGCGGGAGCAAGGCCCGACCATTTTCGCGGCAGGATTCGATGCTGGGCAATCAACATGGGAATGAGGGCAAAAAAGGCCAGGAACCAGACATTGTAAGGATGAAATGCCAGGATAAGCATTACGGCAGTCAAGGTGCTGACACCCAGGCCTGCTGCGATACGCCTGAATTCGCCAGGGTCTTTAGTTTGAGGATTGTTTTGAGCAGTCAAGATCAAATTCTCCTGGTTGACTATTCTGTATGTTCTCGCTTCCTCGCTTGCTGCCTAAGACCGGTTGGCTAACAGATCCGGACTCTTTTTTGATTCATAGTTAGCGGTAAGAATACCTGCCATAATGAGCAGCGCGCTGTAAAGATGTATTGAACTAATATCTTCTTTTAAAAAGACGTAGGCCAATATCCCGCTGAAAAGTGGCAATGAATAATAAATCATTCCCGATTTTGTAGGACCGATAGTCATGATTGCCTTATTCCAAAAAATGAAAGCTGAAAGCGAGGCGAAAATTCCTACATAAAGAATTGAAAAAACAATCTTTGGTGTAAATTCAACAGGAGAAACCGCTGCCGTTTCCCAGATAAAAAAAGGAAATAGAAAAATAAGTCCCAAAATAAATGTACTTAATTGGAAGGACCAAATGCTTAACTCTTCGGGTTTTTGTTTTAACAGGATACTGTAAATGGCAAAAATTAACGCTCCAGCAAGCATCCAGACATCGCCTATGGCAAAAGTAATATTCAAAAGGCTGGAAAGATTTCCTTTAGTAATCAGCAGGACAACACCTATTGTCACAACTATGATGCCGATTGCCTTGTTAAGGGTTATCAATTCCCGGAAAACAATACGGGATAAAATGACAATGAAGACAGGAAAGGTGATCGCTATCAAGGAGAGGTTGATAGCGGTAGTTGTCTGGCCGGCAATATAGATCAGCGTATTGAATATTGTAATTCCCAGCAAAGCAGTAACAGAAAGATAAGGTATTCTTTTCAGAAGGAGATCCCTTTCGGCGATGAGGGATTTCAACCCAAATGGCAAAAATACAATCACGGCAACAACCCACCTCCAAAAGGCAAGGCTGATTGGCGGGATGTTTTCGTTAAGGCCGCGAGCGATGATAAAGTTTCCTGACCAGATAGCCGTTGCCCCAATAGCGAAGAGGTAACCTGAAATTGCTTGTCGATTTTGTGGTCTATTTATCAATTGAGAAAACTCCTGATCTTTTTTATTTAAAGCCTAACAATTACCTAATCTGCTCGCCGTCTTTGCAGAGCCAGACCGATTCATAATTCCCTGAGTTATAACTTACCTGCTTTCTTCTGGGTGGCAATGAATAATTCCTCGACTTTCGTCCTTGCCCAAGGTGTCTTCCGTAGGAATTTCAGGCTGGATTTCACCGAAGGGTCATTAGTAAAACAGCGAATATTGATCCGTTTGCCCAGCTCATTCCAGCCATAATGGTCAACCAGGCTGTTCACTATCTGCTCCAGGGTAATACCATGCAAGGGGTTATTGACTTGTTTCTCACTCATGAGCTGTATTTTATCCTTCTTTT
>JAIORG010000148.1 GCA_021108255.1 Anaerolineales bacterium
CTGACTTTTTCAAGAACATCTCTAAAATACACAAACGGGTCAATGCCATTTAATTTGCAGCTGGCGACAAGGCTGTAAATGATCGCGGCTCTCCAGGCTCCGGCCTCGCTACCGGCAAACATATAATTTTTTCGTCCAATTACGACCATCCTTAGCGTTCTCTCAGATAAGTTGTTATCAATATCCAACATCGGATTTTCGACATATCTGATCAGAGCTTCCCACTGGTTCGATGCATAAGTTATCGCCTTGCCCATCAGGCTTTTAGGAAGGCTTTTAGGAAGCGACTGCCCCCTATATTCATCCAGAACAGTTTCGATCTCTGCAAGGATCGGCTTCGCTTCTTTCTGCCGAGCATCTAACAATTGTGTGCTATTGTAATTTTCCTTCTTAGCCCTGTCTTCAATTTCATAGAGTCTGCCCCACAGCACCATCATGCGGGCAGCCCTTACCGGATCGCTATCCATTGCGTACTCAAATTTCCTTCGGGCATGTGAGTTGCAGCCAACTTCGGTAGCTTTACCTTTCCTGAAGAACTCATCATAACCACTATATGCATCGGCCTGTACAAAACCACAATAGTTGCCAAGAAATTTTATTGGCCCTTCTCTTGACCTGGTCGGCGTAAAATCAAATACCACATTACCCTTATCATCAATATAAGCCCACAAATAGCCGTTATAGGTGGAGCCTTTACGCTTTTTGCTTTTTATAGGAATACGAGTGTCATCGGTATTTATCTTCGGTGATTGAAGTATCTTTTTGTGCATCATTTTGACCAGAGGCTCTAATAAATCAGCGCTCTTGCCAACCCAGTCACACATAGTCGATACATTTATATCAACGCCATGCCTTTTGAGAATACCTTCAAGCCTGTTCAAGGGAGCGTGGTCTGCATATTTACTCGTTATTATGTGAGCTAACAGCCCTTCACCGGGAATACCCTTATCAATAGCCCTTGGAGGCAGTTGGCCTATCGAAATGTCAGATTCACACTTCTTACAGCCGTATTTATGCCTGACATACTGCTTAACGAAAAATGATGCAGGAACGTATTCAAGTACTTCTGTTATTTCCCGACCGATACGCTGTTTGGGATTATTACATACAGAACAAACCTTTTCTTCTTCTGTCGGATCAATGTCAATAGTCTTTCTGGGCAAATCCGCAGGTAAAGGTTTCCTGCCTTTATGATTGGCGTTTCTCTTCTTAGCTTTTTTGACGGGCTTTGCTTTTGACTGTCGTTGTTCTTCTACCTTTGCCTTAACTTCATCATACAAATTCTCAAACAATAACCGCTGGGCAGGATCGAACTTCTCGCTCTTTTTGCCGAACAACTGACGCTTCAGATAATACAACTGGCCGCTGAGATCATCTATCTGGCCAAGTAAAGTAAGCACCATCTGCTTGAGTGTGCTGGTATCATCCGGCAATTGTTCTACGGAAGTGTCTGCTGTTATTTTTGCTGATGTTGTCATTTAAGAGGAAAATATAAGAAGAAGTATCATCATCCTTAACGATAAGATGAGTATAACAAAGACATAAAAACAAGCAAGAAAAAAATCGTGAAAACAACAATATATTTCACTTATTTTGCCTGTGGAAACATCCTTCGTTTATATCGTTTGCGTCTTCTGGCTTTGAATAAATCTATGCCTTCGAGTATCCATGCCAATTTGGAAACATCGACTTCTATTGACATCCTGCCCGGAGGAGTTCTGAGTTTTTCAAATGTTCCCTCTTCGAGCCTTTTGTACCATATGCAAAAGCCGGTGCGGTCCCAGAATAGTATTTTGCATTTGTCGCCGAATTTGTTGAAGAAGACAAACAGATGACCGCTGAACGGATCTTCGCACATCACGCTTTCGGCGAACATCGAGAGTTTATTAAAACCGCAGCGCATATCCGTAGGCTGAGTGTATATGAATATTTTTACCGATGATGGAAGTGTCAGCATAAACCCTCCCTGTGCAAAATCGAAAGTACGTCACTTAATGTTTTGTTGTCTGCTCCGGAACTGATTCGCAAAGTGTTACCCGAAGAAAGCACAAGCTCTAATAGGACATGATTGACCTTGGGTATCGCCACTCTTATGAATGCGGATGGATTCTGGACAGATTGTTTGTTCGCCTGCGTCTGTCCGTCAGTAAGCTTTTTTCGCCAGTTGTAAAATGTTCCCTCTGACAGCCCCTCGGCCTTGCAAAATTTACTAACTGACATACCGCTGTTCCGCCATGTTTTGATAGCCATCTGCCAGAACTGCCGCTTCTCGTTATTTGATTTTATCTGTTCTCTGCTCATGATTAACCTCCAATTGAATCATAAGCAAATTATCAACTTTTCAGAAAAGTACGCAAGATGCACTTGGCCGGAACCTTACTCAGTAAGAATGGGATTTACTCCTACAATGTTTATTTTGTTCTGGGCAATAAGGGCAAAATGGGGAGGTTTTGAAAAAGACAAAGTCTTGTAAGCATTTCACCTACAAGACTTTATAATAAATGGGCAGAAGTGGACTTGAACCACCGACACACG
>JAIORG010000100.1 GCA_021108255.1 Anaerolineales bacterium
CATTCACATGCGGTTTCGTTCGTTCAAATTTCGCTTTCGCCATAAGTCTTCTCCTTAAAACCCGTTACTCAAAAGGATTCTTCAACTAGTACCAGAGCCCCCGATGGGAATTGAACCCATGACCTCATTCTTACCAAGAATGCGCTCTACCCCTGAGCTACGAGGGCTGGCTTTATACATAACTACAAGCTGTCAAAGGTTCATCACCTCTGCAGCTTGCAGAAAAAGTGGGCGGTGAAGGATTTGAACCTCCGTAGGCGTATGCCAGCTGATTTACAGTCAGCCCCGTTTGACCACTTCGGTAACCGCCCAAGTTTTAGAACCAGATTTTATTGCTCCCTGAGCAATTATCAGGAGCCGACGATGGGACTCGAACCCATGACCTGTCGCTTACAAAACGACTGCTCTACCGATTGAGCTACGTCGGCAAGGGGTCAATTCCTTTACGACCCAAGCCAAGGCATTATATCAGATGGAAATAAGCACGGCAAGGTTCGTCATCGACAGAGGAAAAGTTTATCAGGTTTCCAGCCAATCGTCAATACTTCCAGTCAACTGCGAAGCCCCTGGAAATCCCTCGCCTGCCAAATCAGGTACAAAGCTACAGATCCAGCAACCGCCGCGTTTAAAGAATCGATTTTTCCCCGCATTGGCAGCGCGAGCAGAAAATCACAGGAGGATCTGACCAGGTGCCGCATCCCTTCTGCCTCACTTCCAACAACTACAGCCAGGGGACCAGTCAGGTCTACCTGATCAGGCGTTTGAGATCCCTCGCCTTCCTCAAGTCCGACAACCCAGGCACCACCCTCTTTAAGCTGAGTGAGCGATTGAGCCAGGTTGGCCTGGGTAATCAACATATGTTCACTCGCCCCAGAAGATGCACTAACTACAGCGGGAGTGACCGTGGCTGTTCTGCGATAAGGCAGCACAATGCCATGCACACCAATTGCTTCTGCGGTGCGAATTAACGTGCCCAGATTTTGGGGATCTTTAAGTGTGTCCAGTAACAACACCAATAGAGGGTCACCGCTTTCTTTTGCGTTTTTCAGAATCTGGTGCAGATCAACATAGGGATAAACATCCGCCTGTAAAGCCGTACCCTGATGATTGCCTCCTAATGAAGCCAGGGATTCGCGCGGTACTTGAGAAATGGGGATGGATAAGTTTTTAGCCAGGTGAAGAATATCAGCTAAGCGTCCTTCTTTCTGAGAACCTTTGGCAATCCTCAATTCGTAAAACTGCCTTCGTTCTGCCCGTAAAGCTTCATACACCGGGTTTCTGCCCCAAATCCACTCTTTCATTAATAACCCCGCGCGTTAAGCTGCTGAAAAATCCTCATGTAAACTCCGCAAGTTATTTCCAATGCCAGTTCGTTCCCTGAGAGGTATCTTCCAGAATGACATCCCGTTCTTCCAACTTATCGCGAATCAAATCTGACAATTCCCAGAGTTCATTTTCGCGGAGTTTCTCTCTAATTTCTATCAGCAGATCAATGTACTGCCCGGCATCCCCGGCCTGTGCTTCCGGCAGTTCAAGTTCAAGGCCCAAAACACCAGTGAGTTCTTTCAGTACATCTTGCGCAGCCGATAAATAATCCTCGTCAGCGCCTTCATCACGGGCATGGTTGATCTCCTTGACAAAATCAAAGATAAAACCCAGTGCGCCGGCTGTGTTGAAATCATCGTCCATAGCTTTCAGGAAAGATTCCTTAACCAGGCTGATCCCTTTTTTCAAATCCCCTTCCCAGTCTTTCTTCGGAAGAGCTGGCTTCAAGGCTGAGCGCAGCCGCTTGAGAGCTTTCAGGGAATGCTCGATAGTTTCTTCATTAAAAGTTATGGGACCCCGATAGCTTGAATTCAAGACCATCATCCGCAGCACATTGGCTTCATAATGTTCCAGGAAACTGTCTATTGTTACCAGGTTCCCGGTGGATTTTGACATCGCAGCGCCGGAAAGCTGCATCATGCCATTGTGCATCCAGTAGGTTGCAAATTGTTTCCCATGCAGAGCTTCGCTCTGGGCAATCTCGTTTTCATGATGGGGGAAAATCAAATCATTACCGCCACCGTGAATGTCAATCTGTTCTCCCAGGTGGGATTGGCTCATCACTGAGCACTCTATATGCCAACCCGGACGGCCATTTCCCCAGGGACTGGGCCAACTCGGCTCATTGGGTTTGGCGGCTTTCCACAAAGCAAAATCCATCGGATGTTCTTTGCTTTCATCCACCTCAATCCGAAAACCTGCTTCCATATCTTCAATTTTCCGTCCGGATAGTTTTCCGTATCCGTGAAATTTTTCGACCCGGTAATAAACATCGCCATTTAAGGGATAGGCAAACCCTTTCTCAACCAGATCCGCTACTGCTTCAACGATGCGGTCAATTTCCTCGGTTGCCCGGGGGTATTCGGCCGCGCTTAGAATATTCAAGTCTTTCAAATGCTGATCAAACTCATCGATATATCGCTGGGCAATCTGAATTGGATCCACACCTTCCACGGCTGCCCGCTGGATGATCCTGTCATCTACATC
>JAIORG010000007.1 GCA_021108255.1 Anaerolineales bacterium
CTGGCTGTCCGATTGGGGTCATATTCGATTCCGGCAACCCGGGCAGGAATATTATGTTTCTCCCGCTTAAAATCCACCACGCGGTATTTCCGTTTATGACCTCCACCTCGATGGCGGACAGTGATCCGTCCGTAGGTGTTACGCCCACCTTTTTTCCGGAGCGGTTTCACTAATGAACGTTCTGGTTTATCCTTAGTAATTTCTTCAAATGTATAGCCGGTTCGCCCACGCATACCCGGGGTAACTGGCTTATATTTCTTTACTGCCATTACCGAACTCCTTCAAATACAGAAATCGTATCGCCGGAGGCCAGGGTGACAACAGCTTTTTTATAAGCACTGCGTCTAACTAATACCCGGCGGCTTTGCGCACGGCGAGATCTTTTTGCTGGCATAACCATCGTATTTACCCGAAGAACTTTTACTTCAAATATTGTCTCAACGGCTTCTTTGATCATGCTTTTGGTTGCATCATCCGCCACTTCAAATACAAATTGATTCAATTTTGCATACTGGTGGCTTGATTTTTCAGTTAGTATCGGTCGTCGTAAAACATCATATATCGAGGTCATCGCCTTACTCCCGTAATAAATTCTCCGAGATCCGGTCCAATCCTGATTTGACAAGGATGACCTTCTCATGTCCCAATAAATCTCGAATATTCAAGTAATCCGCCAGCAAAATATTCGCATCCGGCAAATTATTACTCGCCCGGACCAACAATTCATAATTTTCATCCCGTTCGGGATAAACAATCAGGCAATCTTGACCGCCGGTAATTTTTTCCAGCGTTTCGATCATCAACTGAGTTTTGGGTTCCTTCAGAGCAAATTTGTCAACGATGAACATTTCCTCTAAAGAATGTTTTAAAGTGATTGCCGATCGCAAAGCAGCTCTGCGCATTTTCTTGGGCATCTTCTGCTCGTACGAACGGGGTTTGGGAGTGAAGATCTTGCCTCCTCCCACCCACTGAGCTGCCCTGATAGAGCCTTGGCGAGCCCTTCCTGTACCTTTCTGACGCCAGGGTTTCCGGCCGCCACCAGAGACTTCGCTTCTGCCTTTGGTGCTGTGTCTTCCAAGCCGCTGATGCGCCAGTTGGCGAACATAGGCTTGATGCATCATATCTATGTTAACCGGGGCATCAAAAATCTCTCCTGGCAGTTCGACAGTATCAATTTCCTTACCCTTCATATTGATAACATTTGCTTCCATAATCTTTTGCTCCAACCGGTTACTGTTTCCGGGCTTCTTTTATTATGACCAACCCGTTTTTGGGTCCTGGTACTGAACCACGGACTGCAATAATATTATTCTCAGGATCAATCCGGGAAACCAGCAGGCTCTGGGATGTTACTGTTTCATTTCCCATCCGCCCGGGCATCCTCTTTCCTTTAAAAACGCGTCCTGGTGTTGATCCGGCACCGATTGAACCCGGTGCGCGCTGGCGATCAGATTGACCGTGAGTTTTTGGACCTCCGGAGAATCCGTACCTTTTTACAACACCGGCAAAACCACGTCCTTTGGATTTTCCAACAACGTCAACTCGCTCACCCTCAGCAAATACTTCAACTGTGAGTTTTTCTCCCTCTTTCAATTCCTCATTCGTTCGGAATTCCCTCAGGTGTTTGAGAGCGGGTAGATCGTTTTTCTTCAAGTGGCCAAGTTCTCCACCGGTTAACCGCTGGGGTTTTGCTTCTTCAAAACCCAATTGAACAGCGCTGTATCCATCCTGATCCAATGTGCGGACCTGTGTGACATAACAAGGCCCAGCTTCAATGACTGTAACGGGAACTGCTTTCCCTGAATCATCAAATAACTGGGTCATGCCGACTTTCTTTCCAATTAGCCCTTTCATCTCATTTGTCTCCTACTATTGATTTATTTTCTGGGACTGCCAACTAGGGCTTAGCTTCATCATCCCAAACAACGCAGTAAGCGTATCCTTCGTGAACAACTGGATTTAGTGTTCTCGGTTGGAAACGCTCTTACGTTATCCAATTTTTCGCTGGGTCTTTCTTCCTATTTCTCCAGCGAGACTCTACCTATCTTACGGAAGAGTTTTGTCGAACTTTATTTCCGATTTGCTGCCTGCCGCATTTTGGCGCAGACTGCCTATTATACACTATTAAATTTTAATTTCAATATCAACGCCTGCAGGTAAATTAAGACGCATCAGCAAATCAATCGTTTGTGAATCTGGTTCCAGAACATCAATCAAACGTTTATGTGTCCGGATCTCAAAATGTTCGTGAGAATCCTTGTGAACAAAAGTTGACCGCCGCACGGCAAATTTTTCAATTCTCGTGGGGAGAGGAACCGGACCCACTACCCGGGCTCCGGTTCTCTCGGCGGTTTCAACGATACGTCGTGCGGATTGATCCAACACTCGGTGATCGTAAGCTTTCAGGCGAATTCGAATCTTTTGTTTAGCCATAGTTTTACTCTAGGATCTCAGTGACCACACCGGATGCAACCGTGAGACCA
>JAIORG010000211.1 GCA_021108255.1 Anaerolineales bacterium
AGTAGGTTTCTAGAGAATTTCAGCGTCGACGAAGGTCGACGCCCGTCCTGAGCGAAGGCGAAGGACCCTAGCTGCGATTTTAATCGCTTCATATTGGTGGTTGTCCATCAATGACAGATCAAGATCGGAACATCCGACCGGCGCAGCAGTGTATCCAGGGTGCTCCCGAACAGCACTTCCATCACTGGCTGGTAACCGTAGCCACCCACGATTAGGAAATCACAGCCATGGGAATTCTTGTTCTCAAGAATGACCTCGCCTGGAGATCCAATTTCACGGATAAAACTTGCTTCAATTTTTCGGGCATCCAGGTATTCCCGGGCCTTGTCGAGGGGATTAGTCCGGGCAGCGCTGTCCTCCGGAGCCGTTACAACTGTCAGCTGGACCCCCCATTTTTCCGCCAGGTAAGCCGCCAGGTAAAGGGCTTCGGTGGCTTTGGGACTGCCGTCATAGGCTAGCAGTCCGTGTTTCATATCTGAAGTAGCTGGCACAGCCAGCAGGGGGCGGGGACAGCTCTGCACCAGGTAGCGGATGCCTGATCGTAACCTGGCAGCCGGCCGGTCATCGGGAGGGTGCTCCAGACTGAAAATCAGCAGATCATTCCAGAGAGCTCGCTTGGTGAGTGTATCCAGCACCTCTCCCTCTTCTATATACAGTTTTGCGCTCAGGTTTTGCTCCAGGTTTCTTTTTCGAAACTCCGACTTAATCTCCTGGTGGATCGAAGCATCCCTGCTGACGTGTAACGTTGCAATGCTGCTGCCTTCAATTTCCGCAATGGTGAAAGCCTGCTCCAAGGCTTTCCAGCCGCTATCTTCTCCGTTAAGCGCAACCAGGACAGCTGAAAAGATTTGGCCTTCCTTTCTAGGCATAAGATGGACTCTGCGCCAATCCCCAATACCGAGCGGCTGGACAGCACCCTGGGGAAAGAGATACTTCTTTGTCCTCCTCCAGCGGTGAACCAGGCGATTACCGTAGGCTGCTGCAAAACTGTCCACAGCCGCGGAAGGTTTAATTTCCCAACCGTACTTGCGGCTGAGTTCTTGTTGATATTGGGTCAGCCAGAGATAGAGATCTGTTGGAGTGCGCTCCGGAAAATCCCGCAACAAGCCTGACTGCGAGACGGTCTGCAGCACTGGCAGGTAAACCTCTTCCACCCAGTTTTCTGTGGCTTCTTGAAAAGAATAAGGATAATGATGCCAGATTTCGAGGTTGATCTGATGTTTGCTGATCTGCTCCCGAAGCTGCCGGTAGGCGCCAGGGATACTGGTGGCAAATTCCAGGTCCGGCCGCTGCACATTCATCCCCGTTTCCTTGCGGAAGCGGACCTGTCGGTGTTTGATGATTACATCCTCGAAATCGTCATCAGGGGTTAGAGGAACTGTGCTTTCAATCTTTGTAACATAAGCCGGTATTTGAGTCATACCGCGCTGTCTTGCGACCGACACTCTGTGATTACCATCAAGGACAAAATAGACCTGGTCGATTTGATAGACATCTATGGGGCTGATTTGCTGATCCATTTTCAGCTTCACTCTTTGCCAACGTCCCGGGTCAACTGCTTCACGGGGGAAGAACTTGCGGGTAAAGTCTCTCGGCCGGCTGACACTGCCCACAATTGAATCGAGGGGAATATCCACCAGTCCCAGCTTCTGGGATTGTTCATACCGGAGCTGGTCTTCTACCTGTTGGAACTGGATTAAATGTTTTGAGGAGCCGGTCAGTGTGCCCCAGATATTCTCCAGAGCCGCCCGGCGGCGGGCATCCCTGAAATCCTCAGCTGTATTAGCCAGAGAGGGGATGTAGGGTTTTTCTCTGGGAACGTGGTGACGCTGGCCAGGACGGATTATGCTTTTGCGGTGTCCGTAGGTATTGATGACCTTAGTTTGTCCTACTACAGTTTCTACCTTCTCATCTTCCCTGTAGACATGAATATGTCCGTGAAAGAAGTAGGCTGGTTGAAAGGTTTTAATCAACCAGCGGAAGGCTTTGAAACCTCCGTGGATGTTGCTATCTTTATCATGAATTCCAAAGGGAGGGCTGTGGGTGATCACCACATCGACATAACGCCCATAGACCAGCTTTTTCCACAGCAGCCTGGGGACCATGCCAAGGACGTAATGCCACATTTCATTCTGGGAATAAAGGAAGGGACCTTCCTTATAAGGCAATGATCCTTCAAAACCGACAAATATCAACTCATTCAACACTACAACTCGGTTGTGCAGGTCAATTGCCCCCCGGGGACCGTAAAGGGGTCCGCTCTTGCCGTATTCTACCCGGGGATCGTGGTTCCCCCTCACAAAAAGGATTGGAACCTCATAGAGGTGAAATAATTTTTCGATATGGTAATAGGGCAGATCTCCGCAGGACAAGATCAGATCGATATCCTTAAATTCTTCATAGGTGTCTTTCTCAAGTAATTGAGAATCGATCCGATCGCTGATGGAGAGTACCTTTAAGGCGCGGCTGGGCATACCTTATCTTAA
>JAIORG010000052.1 GCA_021108255.1 Anaerolineales bacterium
GCCCACCCAAATCCGCTGATTGCCAGCACAATCCCTATTTGAGTCGCAGTTGTCGCAAAGTAACCCAATACCATATCCAACCCAAAAAGAAGAATTCCAACGTTAATTGTAAGGCGCCTTCCAAATCGCTCGCCAATAAACCCGGCCGGGATGGTGAAAAGGATAAAAGTTACCCCGGCAAGTCCAAACAAGGTGGGAGCGAGACCTTCACTTACTCCCAATTCATTTACTGCATATGAGGTAAAAAAGGTTCCAATACCTTCGTAGGCAACAAACATCAAGAAAATGGCACCTAACAGAGCGAACAAGCTGCGCCGGTATTTGGGAGGTACAACAGAAAACCCTTTAAAAGCGCCAACTGCCTGTTCTTCTTCGCTAATTTGGTGATCTTCAGGTTGAGTTGATTCATCTATCGCAGGTTCTTTGGTCGTGATAAATAGCAGGGCTAACGCGAGGATCAATATGACTGCTCCCCCTATAAAAGGGTAGAGTGTATTAATGTCAAATAGCAGGGCTAAACCAAAAGCGCCGATGATAAAACCTATACCTCCCATAAAATTGATCACCCCATTGGCTTTGCTTCTTAATGGCGAGGGGATCAGGTCCGGCATAAGAGAAATCACTGGAGTGCGCAGAACGGCCATGGCCAGCAGAAAAACGGACGCAGCGATCATAAACAATGAGAAAGCACCTGTGTTATTGGCAATTGTGCCGTTGTATTCAGGGTTAATCAACCCTACGGCAATCGGCATCAAGATGAATGCCAATGCAGCCAGGGGCGCTGCGGTGAGAATAAATGGATAACGCCGACCAATCGGGGTTCGAATCCTGTCGCTCCAGATCCCGATCATGGGAAGGATAAAAATCGCAGCCAGGTTGTCTATCCCCATGATCGCCCCGGTGGTTGTGGCATTGAGGCCAAAACCAAGAATATTCCCTGAACTAGCGAATCCAGGATGACCAGTTTGGAGGAAAATGGGCACAAAAGCGTTATATATCTGCCAGACAACCATAATGCCCAGGAAACCATTTCCTACCATAAAAGTCTTCTTCCAATTAAGCTTCATCGATTCGCTCCTTGTCTTCGTTGGTAAGTAGTGTTCAGTGTTAAGAATAAAGGACTTACAGTGTCGTCATTCATTCAGGCACCCGGTGATTGCCCCGCCAGGGTTAGCCCTGAATTTATTGAAGGGTTACGCAAAAATCGCGGGCTATGAAATTAAGTCCTGCCTTCACAGGACTTCTATCAGCAATAGAAAATATTTAAACCTGTCAGTCTTCAACTTTCAAACTTTCAATGGTTTTGTTTCCCCGTCTCCCAGTCAGTCGTTCATCCTCTATATTTCATCCAGATCAAAGTCCGGGCAGGCTTAAACCAATGTGTTTCCAAACTTAGATTGGTCTTCCGTTTGGGGAAGTTTAGCCTTAAAGATCTTTTTAGGCCAGGGCTGTTTAACCAATGAGGGAGAAAAGCATCCAGCAGCACACCTTCAGTTTCTGCAGATGATGCAATCCAAATCCAATCTGCATGAGTTTTGGATGACTGCCAGGAAACCACGCCAATTAATTCACCTCCTGCGGTAACAGCCCACTGCTTGATTTTTGGATCAACCAGGAGAAGCCGGGAAATTGTTCCCGGCAGTCCTCCTCTTAAGTACTCCGGTCTCAGTGGTAAATGCCAGCGCACCTCAGGAGGATAATTCTTTTCTAACCATTTCTTCTGTTGGATCCAGTATTTCGCCCTGTGATCTTGAACTGAAAACCCAGGAACATGCCAATTCAGAAACTCCCGATTGATATCTCTTGGTTTCAATATCCAGGTTGTCCTGCGGGATATCTCCTTAAAGCCTTTCCTGAGATAAAGATCCACAGCAGCTTGATTGCCTTCATCTACCTGCAGCCAGATGCCATCCAGCCGCCGGGGCAGCAGGAAATCCAATGCCACCTGAACCAGGGAGCGGGCAATCCCTTTCCGTTGATACTCCGGGTGAACAGCCACATTAGCAATCATGTAGTACTGTTTCTTCCCTATATGGTAGGGGATTAAACTTAAATTCCCAACAATCTCTCCTCTTTCTTCCCAGACGTACCCGGTGAATGGCATCGAAACCCGTCCCGCCATGTGATAAGCCCACTCCTGGAAACGTTGATTTCGCGCTGAGGAGCGCATTTTCCTTAGCAAGGCTTCTCCATCTGGTGTCAACCGATCCGCAAAACACAGTTCAACCAGATCTGACACAGAAAGCAGATCAGAACGAACATCAAAAGGACGGATTGGAGGAGAGCCTGGCCTCTTTGCCAAACGAGCAGTCATGGGTTAAATTTTACCATCAGGAGGCTTTTGGGGATGAGGGATCAGTACGTAGTGATATATATTCTGATTTGTGCTCTCTCCTCTATTCTTTTATAGACAGAAACAGTTGCCCTTCGATACGCTCTTCGATACATCCCTGCGGGATTACTCAGAGCTACTCAGGAC
>JAIORG010000293.1 GCA_021108255.1 Anaerolineales bacterium
ATGGTTGCCGGTCGTTGGGTGATCTCGGAGATCTTTTCCCCAATGGAATTCATCTCTGATAGCAGGTTTGCAAGTTTTTCCAGAGTAGGGTTCATTTTCTTTCGCCTTATTGATTGTTGATTGATCCTTCATAATTTCCTCAGCGGATCTAAATAGCCCCCTTTTTCAATATTGCATTCTGTATTCAATTCAATTATATACAATTTATTTCAGGGCTCTTTTGGATTCCACTCGTTAATAGCCTTGTTTCTTGGTAATTTTTTTGTGCTGTAGCCAAGGAACTTAAAAGTATCCCTGACGAGCCGGATCTTTTCTACAAAAGAATAAATGAGAAGTCATTCGGGCAGGATTCTGGAGGCAATGCGGAAGCGATAGGCGTCGCTGGCCCAATTGGCAGAGCAACTGGCTCTTAATCAGGTCCAGGGGGTTCCGTTGTTTCTACCATATTTGCACCCAAAATCACCAAATAACACTTCGGCGACTCGGTCTTTCCACCATACAAGTTCAATTCTAATCTTGGGTTCTTACCATGTCCAAAGGACTCTGGACAGCTGATGCCCCCTTGTTCAGCACGTGGGTATAGATCATCGTTGTCTTGACACTTTTATGTCCAAGCAGTTCCTGTACAGTTCGAATGTCATAGTTGTTTTCCAGAAGATGGGTTGCAAAACTATGGCGGAATGTGTGCGGTGTTACTTGCTTGTGGACTCCAGCTTTTTTCGTAGCAGCCTTGATCCTTTTCCTCAAACTTGACCCATATCGATGGTGTCTCCTGACGATTCCGGTCCGGGGATCCTTTGACAAATTGTCGGAAGGAAATACCCACTGCCAAGCCCATTCCCTGCCAGCATTAGGGCACTTCCTAGCAAGAGCATGAGGGAGTTCAACTCCATTGACATTGGTTTTCTGATCTGCATCATAGATTGTCTTAACTCTAGTTAGATGCTCCCTGAGGGGCTCTTGCAGTGATTGGGGCAACATTGTGACTCGATCCTTGTTACCCTTACTGTCACGCACTAAGATCTGAGATTGTCCAAAATCAATATCTTTGACTCTCAATCTCAATACCTCAGAAACACGAAGGCCGCTTCCATATAATAGTTTAGCCATTAGTTGTATTTGTCATGAAAGGAACACAAGGATCCTGCTTACTTCGTCTGGTGTAAGAACCGTAGGCAAATGCTTGGAACCGCGGGGGCGAAGAGCTTGTATCTCCCCAATATCCCTTTTTAATATGTATTTATAGAGATAGAGTATTGAGTTCAAGGCCTGGTTTTGAGTTGCTGGAGAAACCTTCCTCTTAACGGCCAGGTACGTCAGGAATTCCTCTATTTCCTTTTCCCCCATGTCTTTCGGATGTCGTTTATTATGGTAAAGGATGAATCGCTTGATCCAACCGACATAGGTCTGTTCTGTTCTATAAGAATAGTTACGTCGTTTCAGGGAATTCCGAACTTGATCTAGCAATTTAGGCTTGTCAGACATCTTACACCCCCGTTAGGACTATACAAATTGCTTCTCTCTCATTATATAATATATAAGCAGATATTTGGTCATTTTGACAGTTTGATTGAATCGTTTGGTCAAAATGAGCGATATAAACTGGTTAGGTTTATTTTCTTTATGTTACATATTATATTTTTGACCTTTCCAATTGCATCTATCATTTTTTCAGCTTGGTGCTATTTAAAATGTTTTCAACACGAGAAGAATAATCGTTGGATATTTCTTCTGTTTGGATCCATATCAATTATCTTTTTATGTGTATGGTTTTACTATATTCTAAAAATTGGGCTGGACATAGCAATTATTCTATATTTGATAACCTCTGGCTTAGCTTTTATTTCTGGGATCTATCTTGTTTTCCGTTTACCTGGTAGAAAAAAGATCATTTCGGCAATAATGATTATAGGTTTTCCTCTTTTATTAACATGTAGTGTGTATTTTGGCACAGAGAACATTCTTACACAACGCATAGATATTAATGTTATGCAAATTCAATACGCTCTTGATGAGTATCATTATGAAACTGGTTTGTATCCAGAAGATCTCAACAAGTTACCCAAATATGTTTTTGATTATGGGGAGGTTGATTCTCAAATGAATTGGTTATACTCATCAAATGGGAACAATTATTTTTTGGGCTATAAAATTCAGGTTGGCAAGCTATGGTATAGCGTGACATATGTAAACTCAAGTAATCCTAACGTGAATATCATTCATAATTCCGCAGGTCCATTCAAGAATGGCATGAAAACATCACAATAAAAAAACCTAACCCCCGCTCCACCCGACCTTTGTGAGGATGCGGCGCAAGTATAATCAAGTTATCTTAGGCGGGTGAGCTCATCCGTTAGGAAACCATTATTCATTGAATTGGTTATGGAGTCT
>JAIORG010000003.1 GCA_021108255.1 Anaerolineales bacterium
GAGAGCGCTGCCTTTGCAAGGCAGAGGCCAGGGGTTCGAGTCCCCTCATCTCCATTGAGATTGAGGTTGAATAGAAGAGGAAAGGACAAAAATTTGGCAAACATTCTGATGACATAAACTTAGTCATGGCGCGTTTCTGAAGGGATTTTCATGCCCGGCGAAATGCCGGGCTGTTTTGTCTAAAGAACTAAAACCAAATTCATTGCCTGACAGTGGGTGTTCCTGATTGAAAAATGGGGAATAACCACCGACAGACAAAAGTCAGTCGGATTGCACCTTACCAATTGAATAGAACTGCGAATAAATATCGATTTCTCCGTATCATTAGTTAAGCTACTAAGTGCTTACGGTGGATGCCTTGGCGTTCAAGTGCCGAAGAAGGACGTGGGACACTGCGATAAGCCTCGAGGAGCCGTGAACAGGCGCTGATCCGAGGATTTCCGAATGGGGAAACCCGCTGCGGTAAACCCGCAGCATCCTTTGACTGAATACATAGGTCTTAGGAGGGGAACCTGGGGAACTGAAACATCTTAGTACCCAGAGGAAAAGAGATTATTCCCTGAGTAGTGGCGAGCGAAAAGGGAACAGCCCAAACCGGTTGCGTTTACGTGACCGGGGTTGTAGGACCTGATATATAGAAGTTACAAATTAGCTTGTTAGCAGAAAGGTGTGAAAAAGCCTACCAAAGAGGGTTAGAGTCCCGTAAGCGAAAACAAGTTAACTTCTTTCGGGTATCCTGAGTACAGCCAGACACGCTAATTTGGTTGGAATCCGGGAAGACCACTTTCCAAGGCTAAATACACTTGAAGACCGATAGCGTAATAGTACCGTGAGGGAAAGGTGAAAAGTACCCCGATAAGGGGAGTGAAATAGAACCTGAAACCGTGAGCATACAATCTGTCGGAGGACTATGGTAGAAAGGCGTTGATGCGAATCAATAGCCGCTATCACGTCTGACGGCGTGCTTTTTGGAGAACGAGCCTGCGAGTTAATCTCAGTGGCTAGGTTAAGGGAGTAACACCCGGAGCCGAAGCGAAAGCGAGTCGTCTTAATAGGGCGCGAGTGGCTGGGATTAGACACGAAACCAAGTGAGCTACCCATGGTCAGGGTGAAGCGAGTTTAAACGCTCGTGGAGGCCCGAACCTTTCAACGTTGCAAAGTTGTAGGATGAACTGTGGGTAGAGGTGATATGCCAAACGAACTTGGAGATAGCTTGTTCTCTCCGAAATAGCTTTAGGGCTAGCGTCATGTGTTGAGTGTTGGAGGTAGAGCCACTGGACGGGCTAGGGGGCTTGTCGCCTACCGAACCTAACCAAACTCCGAATGCCAATACTTTAAGCATGGCAGTTAGACTATGGGAGATGAGTTTCATAGTCAAAAGGGAAAGAGCCCAGACCATCAGCTAAGGTCCCTAAGTATAAACTAAGTGGAAAACGAAGTAGGACTACTGAGACAACCAGGAGGTTGGCTTAGAAGCAGCCATTCCTTGAAAGAGTGCGTAACAGCTCACTGGTCAAGTGGTCTTGCGCGGAAAATTTACCGGGGCTAAGTTTATCACCGAAGCTATGGGTTTCAGTTTTCGAACTGAAGCGGTAGGAGAGCGTTCTGTCAGCAGTGAAGGTCGACCGGAAGGACGGCTGGAGCGGGCAGAAGTGAGAATGCAGGCATGAGTAGCGTAAAACATGTGAGAAACATGTTCGTCGAATATCTAAGGTTTCCGATGCCAGGTTAATCCGCATCGGGTTAGTCGGTCCTTAGCCGAGGCCGGAAGGCGTAGGCGATGGATATCCGGTCAACATTCCGGAACTATTTAGATGGAGCGATGGGGCAACGCAGGGAGGTAGACCAGCCTACAATTGGATGTAGGTGGAAATGTGTAGGTGATGACGTCCGTAGGAAAATCCGCGGACTGAGCCGAGGCATGAGTACGAGTCCATGAGACGGAAGTGGTTGAACCTTGCTGCCAAGAAAAACCTCTAAGTGATGAAATCTAAGTACCCGTACCGCAAACCGACACTGGTAGATAGGTAGAGAATACCAAGACGAGCGAGAGAACTTTCGTTAAGGAACTCGGCAAATTAACCCCGTAACTTCGGGAGAAGGGGTGCCCTTTATCGTGAAAGTATTACTACTGGAGCGTAGAAGGGTCGCAGTGAACAGGCTCTGGTGACTGGTTACCAAAACCACAGGTCTCTGCTAAGTCGTAAGACGATGTATAGGGGCTGACGCCTGCCCAGTGCCGGAAGGTTAAAGGGAAGAGTTAGCTGGTCTTCGGATCAGCGAAGCTTAGAACTCAAGCCCCGGTGAACGGCGGCCGTAACTATAACGGTCCTAAGGTAGCGAAATTCCTTGTCGGGTAA
>JAIORG010000118.1 GCA_021108255.1 Anaerolineales bacterium
TCAACTTGTTCCACCTGGGGTGGATATTGATCATCGTAGCGGGCAAATACTATCCCGCGTTCCCGCGCTTCTGTGTAATATTTTTCTCTAAAGCCATAGGTAATAATGTCTTTATATAAAACGGTTATCTGGCAATCGGGGTTGATAATCTTAAGTCGAATGGCATTTTTAATTGTGCTGATGCAGCAAATCCTGGAGCAGTAATGGTAAGTTTCTTCTTCAGGTTTTACACATTGAATCATCACAACCTGTTTCAGATTGGAAACCTCTTCGATGTGATGAGCAATTTTATTTTCCAGCTCCAATTGGGTGAGAACTGAGGGGTGCTCTCCCATTAGATAATGTTTCACGCGGGTTTCCTGACCGCCTGTAGCAACAATTGTTACGCCGTGGGATATTTCGCTCTGTGAGCCATCCTGGTGGCGGAGGATAGAATGGTAAGCTCCTACATGTCCGCTGTGCTCCTCAAGAACGGTCCTGGTCAACACCGTGATGCGTTCATGGGCAATAAGGCGGTTTACAAGATCTCGGAGCAGTTTATGCGGATTGTCGCCTTCCACGAGGTATTGAACTTTCTGCAGATTTCCACCAAGAGAGTCTTCCCGTTCAATCAGGACGACATCAAAACCGGAATCTGCGATAGACAGAGCAGCGGTCATTCCGGAGACTCCACCGCCAAGAACCAGGGCTCTTTGGTGAGGTGGAATTGAAGATTTATAGACAGGTTCCAGGACAGCTGCCCTTCCCACACCGAGTCGAATTAATTCCAGACCTTTTCTGGTGGCCATTTCCGGCTGGTGGGGATGGACCCAGGCACTGAATCCTCGCAGGTTAACCATTTCCAACAGGTATGAATTCAACCCGGCTTCGCGGACAGTTTTCTGGAATAAGGATTCGTGAGTTCTATGACTGCAAGCCGCAACAACTACCCGGTTCAAATTGTGTTTGGTAATTGAGTTCCTGATTTTTTCTAATCCTTCCGGGAAACAGCCATAACCAATTTCTTCTGTGTGAACCACGTGAGGAAATTCTGCTGACCTTTCCAATAACCTTTCGATATCGATAACTCCTTCCATGGAGGGATAACAACGGCAGCTGAAAACCCCGATTCTGGGATCTTCACCAAGGATATCTTTTTCCGGTGGAAACTCAGCATTACTGAGAAAAGGGAATTCCCGGCTCGAGTATGAGGTTCCCAGCTTGTTTTGGAATAACCTCATTACATCGCCAGCTGCGCCGGCAGAGTCGATAATGGTCTCCGCGATCTCTTTAGGTGAGGAAAAAGCGCCGCAGACATAAATGCCGGGCTGGCTGGTTTCCAGGGGATTAAATTTATCTGTTTGGCAGAAACCGTATTGATTGAGATCAAAACCCAATTGACTGGAGACTATCTCGGCGCCGCTGGGAGGTTGTACGCCGACAGAGAGAACAATCATATCAAACTTGTCTTCCCTGATTTGCCCATCGTTTTCCGGATCAGGGTACTGCAGGATCAAATCTTTAGTTTTGGGATCTTCCCGGATATCCGAGATTCGACAGCGGGTATATTGGACGCCGTACTGTTCTGTAGACCGGTAAAAGTAGGCGTTGTATTCTTTATTAAACGCCCGCTCGTCCATGATAAATATCTGGCAGTGAACTTCGTCCAGACGTTCTTTTGCCAGGACGGCTTCTTTGGTTGCATACATACAGCAAATTGAGGAACAGTAAGGATGTTTCTGGTCCCTGGACCCAATGCACTGCAGCCAGGCAATGCGTTTCGGGGGTGTGTTATCAGAAGGACGAAGAAGTAATCCTTCCGTTGGTCCGGAACGGCTGACAAATCTTTCGTACTGCATGCTGTGAACAACATTGAGATAACGGCCGTATCCATATTCCCCTAACTCAAGAGGATCAGTAAGCGCATACCCCATGGCGAGAATGATTGCACCAACCTGAATAGTTTCTTCCCAGGGTTCTTCATTGAGATTTATGGCGTCTGTCGGGCAAACATCTACGCAGCGGTTGCAGCCCTCGCAATAATCCCCCTTGTCAATGTAGTACGTGTCCGGGAGAGAACGAGGTGCGCTTTTATGGACAGCCATGCGGGATACCAGGGATTCTTCAAACTCACTGGGCAAGCGCTCAGGGCAGGCAATTGCGCATAGACCGCAGTTGGTACAGAGGGCAGGGTCAATGTAGCGGGGTTCTCGGAGCAAATTAATCTTAAAATCACCAGCCTGACCTGAAGCATCTTTGATTTGGGTTCTGGTCATGATTTCGATATTGGGATGACGGTTGTGGTCCATGAAGGCAGGTGAGATGGCTGGACGGGTACAGCCGTAACCATGATCTGAAGTGCC
>JAIORG010000252.1 GCA_021108255.1 Anaerolineales bacterium
ATGACAGTTAAAAACCAGGCTCCCTTCGATAAAATTTACACCTAACTGTGTAAATCACTCAGGATGCCTGGTCATTTGAAACCTTAAAACTACTTACCATTTACCTCTTACTTTGTTTCTAGGTCGCCCCTACATTAACACACAGGATGCGTGACCCTTCGAGGGTCACGCACCCTGTTAGTTATTCATTTACCGTCTGGTACCTTGCCAGCAAGGCATTGTAAATATAATTTTCCCACACCAGAACTACCCGGTCTTTCCCGTAATTATGGGTGGAGTAAGTTTGAATAATCAGCCGATTATCCAGGCAGCTGACAGCCGTCAGGAAAGTATCTTTAACGTTTACACGAGCAGTCCAGAGAGGAACAGCATCACTTCCCGGGGCGAGTCTCATAAAATCACCCAAATCTGCACTTGGCCAGAATCCCGAAGGATTGGTCATCGAAATGCCTTCATTGGGTTGATGATGAATGGGTAAACTGCCATCTACCTGCCAAAGCAGTTGATTCTTGATTGGATCCCAGGCCCATTGGTCCTGGTATTCCACACCGCAGCGGCTTAGAATGATGGCTATTTTGCCCCTGACAATGGAATCCAGCTGCCATTCTTCAATGATCACTGAGCTGCCATCATTGAGGGCGTCATTAAGGTAAACATACATTTCCCCTTTGACATGTCCGCGAGCTTCTTTTGCTGATATTATCAAATCCCAGCCCTCTCCTCCCGGACCCCCGGAGAGCAGCTGTTCTTTGTAAGTACCCACGGCATCTTTGACATCCACGTAATCCAAACCCATGGCATCAAGTGTATCCTGAACATAGCGGGTTGTCGTATATACGCCTGCAATATCTTCGTAAAGCAGGATATTTGCAGATTTCATCCAGGTATTGAAATCTTCTACTGATACCTCTTCGGTTGCTTGTCCCGCTGGCGGTGATAGCACAGGGGCAGTCTCTTCTTCCGGAGTAAGGGTGGGTTGAGGTTCGGAAATAGGTTGGGCGGCGTCCAGGGTTGCCTGGACTGCTCCAGCCACCTGGGTAAGTTGGGCATTAGGATCTACCTCGGATTGGTTCTGATCCTCTGAGGTGTTCCCTTGATCCATAGCATTAACCGTCGCATCAACCGCGAGTGCCATAATGGTTTCTTCAAGTGAACTATCAGGGGATGGACTTCCACATCCGGCTAAAAGGCTTAGAGATAGGATCAAAAACAGTGAACACAAGATGATAGAGAATGATCTTTGGGGTTTGTATTTATTCATGAACCAGCTCCTTTTAAAGAGGGTTGATAATCAAGACTCAAACTTCTTTAATTATTTACAGGTTTCTTTACCTGGATTTAATAATACTATGAGAAATGCAGCCCGGAGGCTTTTTTGTTTCTCCTTTCATATCTGATAATGTATGTGTTTTCCGAAAAAACTCGATCATAGGATGCGTAATCCTTGAAGGATTACGCATCCTGTTCATTACCTCATATGGGCCCGGCAGGGTTCAAGGCGAAAAGGAGTCAATTGCTGTTTGTCGCACCTATTTCATTTTCATTAAAAGCTTTATTAATCAAGTTACGGAAGTTTGGAAACAAGGGCAAATCCTGTATTTCACTCTGAGAAAAGAACCCAATTCCATTCGACTCCCTTTTGTCATATCTTAGTTTGGATTCTCTAATTATTGTGCACTTGTAAATCATATCTATATGGTAGTGTTCTTTCACTCCAAGAATTCTTTCACATAAAATAACATATGGATTATGTAATACAGATACATCTTTTTTGCTATCAGACAAACTGGAATCCGTTTTTCCTACAATTTCAACGTCTAATCCAGTTTCCTCTTTCACTTCTCGTATTACTGTTTCATCTGGAGTTTCGTAGGGTTCTATATGGCCCCCAGGGTATAACCACACATTTAGTTTTTTATGATATACCAATAACACTTTGCGTTCATTATTTATTACGATCGCAGAAGCTGTAAAATGCTTTTCCAAATCCTTGTTTTTATTCAAGCTGCTCCCTTAATCTGATTATTGTTATTTACGAATACCAACTAATGATAATTATCTTTCAAATGCCGGATAAAGGATAAGTAGTTATCATCAATCGGTTTTGATAACTACTTTTATCATAATCCAAAAGAGAATAAATATTTAAGTCAACAACCAGAATCGAACTCTACTAATAATCAGGAGGTTTGAATTTAGTTCTTCAATGGTCTCGGCAGAATATGAATAGCATGTGGAACCTACGGGATATAAGTTCTTATCCATTAAAACTAAAGGATGCGTGATCCTGGGAGGATCACGCATCCTGTTTATTGCCTC
>JAIORG010000024.1 GCA_021108255.1 Anaerolineales bacterium
TTGCAAAAAACGGCTGATTTCCCACGCCGAAGGCGGTCAGGTGGAGCGTGGGTTAGGCCTCAAATAACTAAATAGTATATTAAACATTAAGTTTATGGCGTTGGTGATGGCATTGTTTCTAATCTTTGCATTACTAGGTGTATTGCATTGAGTACCTCCTCTGTTGTTGCCCCCGGCGCACGGAATCGCATCCACCAGTAATCCCAATAAGCATCAGAGACAATTTTCCACCCCCCTTGTTCGTTCCGCAGCAAGAATGCATGGGTCAGATCGCCCTCGGTACAGATTTTTGGATTCTCCGAATCATCCAACAATGATAGTTCGCAGAATATTACAAATTTCTCGATCAGATGTACCTTGGCTATCTGCCCATCCTCTTCAACAACAATGTCTAAGTAATCCAAAGAATAATCGTAATCTATGTATCTGAGCCTGTGCAATTCATGGTGTTTCATTTCTACAGCCAACTTGGCCATCTCTGCTTCCAGAAAATCCTTTGCATCGGGTCCATCTGATACCAGATCGCCAAAGCCGGTTTCTAGGAAGTTCGCAGGAGGGGAGACACTGAGCGCCTGGTAGTGAATTTCGAAGTACTCTTGGAGGACACTATTGATCTCTTCCTGCTGGATTACTTGAGTGGGATTTAGAGGGGGAACGATGGTTAGTTGAGTTGGCAAAGGTGATGCAGATGCAGGAATAGGTGTAGATGAAGATGTAGGCAGTGGTGAAAAAGACTCTGTTGAAGAAGCGTTAAGTGGTATTGTGGGAGTTGGAATAAGGGTTTCTATTATCGTAGTTTCAGATAAGGTTGCACAAGAAGGCAGGATAATAACAATTAGAAAAATGAATAATATGGGTTTCATATCTTATGATTCCTGATCTACAATAGAAACCTCCTCATTTAATATTTTAATTAGTGGCCTAACGGATTAGCTCACCCGCAGCCGGATCTTTGTTTTTGTGATTCTAGATCCCAAACCATCCACCTTAACCGGCTGTCGGGTGGAGCGTGGGTTAGCATGTTTATTATCAATCCAAATGGTTGCCCGGTTTCTCGTGCCAAAAACAGTTTCCATCCGCACAGCCATATGTAATTGTAGAATCACTATCTTGATAATAGACCATTTCTTCAAAATCTGCTGGAGTTGTACTCTCAATTAATTGAAGCAATGACTCTGCAACTGGAATAATAGATTCGTTGAGATATTCTCCGCCGATTGCTGGTCCACTTGGTCCTTGATATGCAGATAGGATCCATGTATTACCTTGATCATCCTCTGCTTCGATAACGTACAAATATGCTTCGTCAGCCAGGTTAGATTTTTCAAGTGGTTGTCCAAACAGATACAAAAGAGATCCGCGAAATGATGCAGCGCTTCTGCCGTAATCATCCATATTATCTGGAAAAGGGGGATTCAAAAGCTTTCCTGTTCCAGACAATAGGTTCGTATCCTCAACTGATTTGAAGTCAATGTTTGAAGAGGACATGTTTGCTCCATAACAAGATGTTAGAAGGAAAATGATAGCAACCAAGGACAATAACAAACATCTATTTTGCTTATTCATAGAAACATGCTAACGGATGAGCTCACCTGCAGCCGGGTCTTGTTTGAACGATCCTGGATTCCAAACCATTCACCTTAACCGGCTGTCAGGTGGAGTGTGGGTTAGCTTTCAATAAAAAATCAGTTGTATATCATTAATGATTACTCCGCACCCCGGCCACATTCCCAAGATCTAGATCTATCAGAAAAACCGCATCCAACTTTAGAGCTTATCAAATAGGAGAGCCTGAAACCATGAACCGGACTCTGTGAGTAGAAGAAATTAGATCCTTTTAAAGTGGAGGGTATTGAATCTAAATAATGGGGGACTAGCTCATCAAGATCTTCGGGAAAATGATTTTGAGTCTCCTTATAATTATAAATAGCTTCAATTATTAATTCCCCTCTACTTCTATTTATCTCGTGAGCATCTCTTGAAAGACAGGAAGACACAATAATGGAAATTATAATTATCAACAGAATTCTTACTATAGATCGATTCATTTCAATTTAGTGTCATCAAAGTAAATAGTTGATCTAAATCCATACCAAGATTGAAAGCTAACGGATGAGCTCACCTGCAGCCGTGTCTTGTTTTAAGTATCGTACTCCCCAGGCCGTCCACCTTAACCGGCGGTCAGGTGGAGCGGGGGTTATGTTTATTTACTAGTTTTACGCCTTTATTTTTAAGCAACTTTTCTACTTCGTCGGGCTTTTTAGACCAAACGATACAATCAAATGGTACGT
>JAIORG010000214.1 GCA_021108255.1 Anaerolineales bacterium
AAAATCGTATTTCCTGGCCCATTCCTGTGGAACAGAACTTTATCGGGGCAGTAAATATTGTAAAGAGCATTGTCTACATTACACATTATCTGGGTAAGTTCAGGCACCCCAAGCCGTTTAAAGAGACCTAAGTGCAAACAGCTTTTCACCCTGAAATGATATTTTTCAGCCGATGATTCAACAATCTCTTTGAGGTTGGTTCTGGTAGGACTTTCCGAGATAGCCATCTCGTGATATTTCTTCAGGCTTTCAAACGAGCGTTCGGTTTCCGCAAACCGAAAATTCCCCAACTGCACCGAAAGTGCTACGGGAATCATGATTACCTGTACTGTTGAAAAAGCTCGTTCCGGATCAACTTTTTCTTTCAAGAGAATATACATCGAGGCAATCATTGCTACCTGGGTTTTTATATCCCCTGAAAGCCTTTCAGGTAATTGCTTCTTCAATTGGGAAGCTTTCAGCGCCGTTCTAAGTAAAAACCAAAACGGTCTTTTCACATACCCTTTCAGTCCTCCATAAACAATGAGCATAGTCGCTGGAGCTGCCTTGGGGTCAATTGATGTTTTTAACACTCTTTTCTCCTCTAAACAAATTCACAACCCCCGAATTCATTCGATAATTAGCGATCAGAACTGACAGATTCAAGCACCTTTTGGAGCGGCTTGACCATTTCATCTTTCATCCTCTTATTGACTTCTTTTCTGAAGCCTGGCGATTTCGATAAAAGCGACATGATGGCAATTTGAACCCGCATTTTGTAATTTTTCTGCGGGAAATCGAATACGCCAAGTTTTTTATAGAGCAAATAATCAGCTCGGAAAGGAAAACGCAGGCGCCCCCAAATTTCATCCCGGAAGAGTTTCCTCCCCCCTACCCCGAGGAACGTTGGCGTCCTGATATAACCGCTGTCGGCAAACTGGACCAGGTTCCCGGCGAGGTCTTGCAGCAATTCGTCTACCTGGGCGGAATTTCCATATTCATCAGTTACAATTCCAGCCAGGTTGGCGTGCTGAATTTCAGAGTGTGCTTCGAAAATCTGTCTGAGATTAGGTACCTGGCTTAAGGAACCAGAGATGATAAAGCCCATCTGCTTCCCCATCAACGACGGCGCGTGGCCGTTGAAGAAAGACCGGTCGAAGAACATCTTCCATCTCGAAGATAAATACCGGTCTTGAATCGTGCCAGCAATAATCAGGATATCCGCTGGCTTCAGCTTGGTATTGTAAAAATCTATGTACTCATCCTTGTCTTGGTAGACACATTGATTATCATAGCCGCATTGGATACAGCCCAGACACGATCCTTTGATATCGAGCGCGCGCAAATTGATCACTTCGATCTCACCGGAAAAGGAGTCCTTGAATCTCTCGACCATCCTGGACAGATTCAGCTGATGATCCTGGACATCTGTCACAACTACAACATTTTTGCCGGCTGCGTCCACTACCTCCCGGGCTTCACCAGGAAGATAGTCGAAGTCCCGCTGAATTACTGGCATATATCTCTTTGAAGTAGGGGTTTTGTTTTCGATGATCTCGAAAAAATTCCCCGCAAACAAGCCCAGGCGTTCTCTTTCTACCTCTTTCCCCAGATCACCCATATCGGCAGAAAACGACCCCACGAATTTCATCTTCAAATCGTCACAGATCGCGTGGATATAGTTGTGCGCCGTATGGTCGAAGAAATGGATAGATGTGGTCAGACAAGCAGTGTACTTATCCGCAAAAACAGATTCAACGTTTCTTTCGAAAATCAACTCAATGAAGCGCTTGTAATTGGAGGGCACTAGAAAGAAATAAACCGGAGAAGCCCACAAAACCCCATCCGAACCTTTAACTTCATCGAGAATCTCCTGGAAAGAGCGCATATCTGTCTCTATTTTCTTAATCCTCTGTGAGATATTGATGAATTTCAGTTCATGCTGCGGGAATTTGTTTTGGATGTAATGAACATACTGCATGGTGACGCTGGTCATCCCTTTTGGACTGCCGTTCAAAACTATGATTTTCATTACTATAGCTCCTTCTCCCTTAACCTTTTAGATGCCGTGCCTTTTCGTGTCTGCTTGATATTTACCATGTATTTGGAAGTCAAATCATCCTCGCGTTCTCAGTCTGCCAGATTCTCGATCCTGGTAATTGCCTCCTGGCACCATTCGATCCACCCCTGTTCATACTTAACTCCCATCTCCAGGGTCAGACCCCAAAAAACGCCTTCCCTCACCAACCCTGTAGCTTCCACATTTTCCTCAATCGCTTTTCCCGCTGTTTCCCGATAAGTCACCAGCTGTT
>JAIORG010000078.1 GCA_021108255.1 Anaerolineales bacterium
ATCCAAACATCTGCTGGAATGCGCCAAACGAGCAGTAGAAATGGCAATCGAACAAGACGAACAAACAGCAATCAACTGGCTGGAAAATGAAACCAATGAAATGCAAATATAACCAGAAAATTGAGGGCACTGATGTTGTAATCGGTTTGAACGTTTACAAATATCCGGAGAATGAATAACATCTACGGTTCAGCGAACTATTTATCAATAAAAGATCGGGTCTTGAAATTGTGAATTAATGTTTGACAATTAAACTACTATTTTTTAGCAAAATCGGTATGAGCATTGAGAGCCTTAAAATTATGGAGACGAGATAATGATTATATCTCATATCAAAATGAAAAACTGGCGGAATTTTAGAAACGTGGACACTCCGCTTGGAAGGCGCATGTTTCTTGTAGGAGCGAATGCTTCAGGGAAATCCAACTTTTTAGATGCGTTGCGCTTTTTACGGGATATAGCTAAAACCGAGGGCGGCGGTCTGCAGAGAGCGGTCAGTGAACGCGGCGGAATATCCAAGATTCGTTGCCTTGCGGCGCGAAAAGAACCCCAGGTCGAGATCGAAATTCACCTGGCAGAATCACATGGTGATAAAGTCTTATGGAAATATGCCCTTGGGATAAAACAGGAAAGTCGGGGGCACCGAAATCCCTATGTGTTTTATGAAAAAGTCTGGAAGGGTAATAAATTAATCCTTGACCGGCCAAACGATGAAGACAATAAAGACAAACCGCGATTAAAACAGACCCACCTGGAGCAGATAAATGTCAACTTGCAGTTCAGGGACATAGTAAAATTTCTTGACTCAATTTATTATCTTCACCTGGTCCCCCAGGTTCTTCGTCATCCGGAAACCTTTACAGGGCCGGTAAGCAAAGAAGACCCTTTTGGCAGGAGCTTTCTGGAACGTGTTGTTCAAACATCGGTCAAGACACGGCGATCACGCCTGAAAAAAATTGAAAAAGCGCTTAAAATAGCGGTTCCGCAATTAATCCAGCTCACTGATACAAGAGACAAAAGAGGTGTTCCGCACCTGGAAGCCATATATGAACATTGGAGACCCAAGGCCGGCAAGCAAAGCGAAGATCAATTTTCTGACGGCACCTTGCGTCTTATTGGTTTTCTATGGTCAATCCTTGACGGGGATTCTTTATTGCTTATGGAGGAGCCTGAATTATCCCTGCACTCGGCTATTGTCAAAAAACTGCCTGGTTTGATCTGGCGTATCCAAAGCAGAAAAAAGAGGCAGATCATCATCTCTACTCACAGCTTTGATTTACTCTCAGACAAAGGAATCGGTGGTGAAGAGGTTTTGCTGCTCACCCCTGATGTGGAGGGAACAAATGTTGAACTGGCATCTTCAGTAAAAGATGTAAAAATCTTGCTGGATAGCGGATTCAGTATATCAGAGGCGGCCCTGCCGAAAACCGAACCGAAAAACTTAACCCAGTTGAGTCTGTTCAATGGATGAAACTATTCCAGTTTTAATAGCAGTTGAAGATGCGCTAAGCGAGGCTGTTTTAAGGGCAATGTTTGAGCAGTCATCCCGCACTTTTGCTGTCGGCGCCTGCCTGGGACGTGAAGGCAGCGGCTACTTGAAAAACAATATGCGAAAGTTCAATAAGGCGGCAAGAGGCATTCCCTTTTTTGTGCTGACTGATCTTGATCAAACAAATTGCCCTCCGACGCTTATTAACAGGTGGTTGACAGTTCCAAAGCATGAAAATTTGATATTTCGGATTGCAGTAAGGGAGATTGAATCTTGGCTACTGGCTCACAGGGAAGCCTTTGCATCCTTTTTGGGAATTCAAAAATCACAGATCCCTCGAAGTCCTGATGATCTGGAAGATCCCAAAAGATTCTTATTAAAACTAACAAAAAAATCAAAAAAACAATCCCTGAAAAAGGCAATTGTTCCTGCCGCCGGCAGCACCGCTAAAATCGGGCCGGATTATAACGGAGTTCTGATATCTTTTGTGCATAATTTCTGGCAGGTAAAAGAGGCTTCAAAAATTTCCCCGAGTCTTAATCGAGCATTCAGCGCTATTAAGACTTTTAATCCGGTTTGAACAAAGTAAAATCATGAAGAACCAAAACACTATTGGAGCTACGATAGGGAAAGCGATTATGCTGGTGTTTCCGATGACCGTTCTCTTGCAATAGATTTCGGTAATGTAAAAACCTATTCAAAGGTAGTGGTTTAATACGATTAATCAAGCTCAAAGCCAGGAGGAAGCTGTAAAATTGGATACAACAGAAATGCTAAACAAGATGTGCCAT
>JAIORG010000098.1 GCA_021108255.1 Anaerolineales bacterium
TTCCGTATAGGGCAGAGCCTGATCCGAATAAAAGAACTGCTGTGGCGTAGTAACCTAACCACCGCTGGGGGTTTGTAATTGGATAGATATTATCTGTTTGCAGCCAGGGCAAGAAGAAAATAACCGACACCAGCATTAATCCATAGCCGCTAGCCAGGAGGAGGTGTGTGATCCAGGGCAGCCGCTTGTTGTTCTTTCCTTGTTGAGTCTCTTCGTCTTCTGCGCACTCGGCCCAGCGTTTCTGTGTGACCATGTGGAGAACAAAGTGCCAGGCTTCCGTGATATATACTGAGAGGGGCACTTTGACAGCTGTTCCTCGCAGGATAACGGAGATATACATCCTGAGAACATTTGTACCGATGAAGAAAACCAGGGCGCCTGCCATAATCCAATCAGCTGTGTGCATCAACTTAACGGGGGCAAAAGTGTTTAACTCAACGGTTTCTGTAACGATTGGGCCATGCAGAAAAACAGCCATGATGACCACCAATATTGCCAGCAGGATCATTGAGCCAAACTCCCAGAATTTTGAAGTGTAGAACTTGCCAGCTAACCCTGTCCAATCATATTGAGCTATCAACCAACGGCGTACAGCCATCATGGTTTCCGCAGGTTCTGCTTCTTTCGGGCAGGTTACAGAGCAGTCACCACAGTAATAGCATAACCAGGGATCAAGGCTCTCAACAAGCTTGTCGTCTAATCCGAGCTGAATTAATCGGATCATATCTCTTGGAAAAGGATATTCACTATTCGTCAGGGGACAAATAGCAGTGCAATTTCCGCAGTTAAAGCACTTTTCGATATTAACAGCGCCGTATTCTTTCAGTTCATACATTAAACCGGGATCCACTCTAGTTGCCATATTGTTACTCCTCTCTCCGCTTGTAAAGCACATACTCACCATCCATGCCGTCTTCTCTGACCTGGTCGTATTTTTTCAGGGCAGTTAAGAACCACAGAACACGATGTGTGGGTATGTCCAGGCTGGCTGCAATATCCGGTATGGTTTTGGATTCTTCTTTGATCAATTTAATGATCTTGCGCTCAATCTTTCCCTGCTCTTTTAGCAGTGCTTGAGTTTGAGATACTGTAGATTGGCGTTCAACCCTTAGTTCCTTTAATATTTGAGCCCTTTGTTTGGCAGCATCTTTTTCGCTCATTCTGCGACCTCCAGTAATTCACCAAGATCGAGGGCAATCGCATCAATCATGGCTTCGTATTGCGGGATGGTCCATCCCTGGACCTGGATAGCATGGTTCGGGCAGGCGCTGACACAATTTCCGCAACCTGGGCAGTTTGCCGGAGTGACTACAGCTCGTTGAACAACCTGATCGTTTATGGTCATTTCCTGCAGGGAGATGGCGTCTTCATAAGCACAAACTTCCAAACAGTCACCGCTGCCCTGGCATTTCTCCAAATCAACCTGGGCGACAAAAGGTTCTAGCTCTACCTGTCCTGCACTGAGCAGGGTAGATACCTTGGCCGCGGCGGCAGAAGCCGCTGCACAGCTTTCCTGAACGGTCATAGGACCTTGGGCTGTACCGGCCAGTACAATACCAGGTACTGCTGTTTCTACGGGGCGCAGTTTAGGATGTACTTCCGCTAAGAAACGGTCAACTCCCCGGGAAATTTTCAGCATCTTAACCAAGTCACCGATTTCCCTGGGCATGATTCCTACTGCAAGCACTACCAGATCAACCGGAATCTCAATTTCTTCACCCTTGGTAAGGTGATCACGAATTTCGACCAAAACTGGATGGCTGTCCCCCGGCTCGGCTTTTTTCACATTCGGCCGGTCATCTCCGTGGAATCTCAGGAAGCGGACCATTTGAATGAGGGCATCCTGGTAATATTGTTCGTGGTCGCGGCCGTAGGTTCGGATATCTTCGTACAAATTATAGATATTTAGCCCCGGGAAGTTTTCTTTTAGCGTGTTTGCCATGTGTAAGTTGGCAGTGCAGCAAACCCTGGAACAATAATCATTAACATTTCCGTCTTCCTGCGGTTCATGTACGCCGTCAATTTCCCGGCTGCCGACACAATGCACCATTGCGATATCTCGCACTGGGTGTCCATTCCATTTCAGATCTGCACCTTCTTCCATTAAGTCAAGATGACGAATTAAAGCGGGCAGGGTAACAACTTCG
>JAIORG010000262.1 GCA_021108255.1 Anaerolineales bacterium
GACTAACCTGGGACGAAAAATTAATAATATCAGGAATCTCGGTGGGGATATGGATACTGATTCTAAAAATGTGGGAAAAAGGGCAAACTATTGCCAACACAAAATAAACCGCATTAAAACGCTGTTTATTCAAACCGTTGAGAATAAGAAATGAAAGTAAACAAATTTTGTTCAGGAGATGTGAGATTAAGGAAGAATAAATGAAAAAACAAACAAGATTCCCCTACCAGTTTTTCGTGGTTACGTTCACCTGGTCGTGGTTGATCTGGCTGCCGCTGGTCCTGATAGGCAAAGGCATCTTGCCGCTGGGAAAAGACCTTCTTTCATTGAGCACGCCAGTGTCTATCCTGGCTGCCTTTGGCCCAGCAGTAGGAGCCTTTTACTGTCTCAGAACATTACATGGTAAAGATGCCGTTCGCCAATACCTGCGTGGTCTGGTGGACTTCCGTTTTGGCTGGCGGGCGTGGCTGCTTCCCGTATTGGTGTTGAGAGGGAGCACTTGGTTAGCGTGGGCGCTGCCGGAATTATGGAGAGAGCCACGCCTAGAAATGCTCTTGCCCTCCGTCTGGGTTTTCCTGCCGTAGGTAGAAAGGAACTCAAAAACCCCAACCGGCATTCTCCCGGACGGGGTCTATTTATAAATCGAGTCGCCAAACCAGTTGGTCAGGTTGGTATTATCTGGTGCAGCTTTGGTGCAATCGGCATGGAAAGGATGGATTTTGTGCTCCTGATGGACAAGTTCTGGTTCACTCCATAGAGAGGATGGACTGAAATTACCCCCATAAACGCTATTTTCATTCGCCCCGTCCAATTCGAAGTCAGACGCCAAATATCTTTGATAACCATTCTTCTGTAAGCTCACCAGTTCGAGGCGTGGGAGGAGTTGTAGAGATCACGACCTGTTTGGTTTTGTTCATAATCGAGTCACTTTTTAGGGTTCACAAAGTCAAATTATGGTGCAGTGTTGGTGCAATCGGGATGGACAGTATAGAAACCATGGACCATTTGATTTGATTGTCTTCTTAAAGCTGGATGAAATCGACGAATATCCCCTATTGACCCAAGATAATACCACTCGTTCTGATTAAGAATCAGTTGTTATTCATTTCCATCCTGTCAAGCGTTGCTGGGAACGACACGTTCTAGATAGCCCCTAAAGAAAATCCTATATATAGCAAAATGAAATATGGCGATATAACACTCCTTCCCTTTCAATAAAGGCATATAAAACACGGGAGTTTTTTTGTGTCATGGCTTACTAATCGATTATCATAAAGACACAACTATCGATAAGCAAACACTTGGAGCAGGTTCATGAATGATCTGGAAAAACTGGCATCCGAAATAGCCAAGATGAATTCCATTGGGGAAAAGATCTCCGAGATCACCCAACGACCGGCAACCATTGGTCATACCGGGGAATATATAGCTGCCGACATCTTTGATATCGAGCTAGAAGAATCGGCTAATACAAAAGGCTTCGATGGCCATTTCAGGAGCGGCACCCTGGCCAGCAGGACTGTCAACGTCAAATGGTACAGCAAGCTGGAATATATGCTGGATATAAATCCTGATGCTCTTCCAGATTTCTTCCTGGTTATGACTGGCCCCAAGGCATTAGAGCCGATCTCTAAAGGAGGCATACGGCCCTGGTTGATCGACTATGTGTTTTTGTTTAATGCAGCAGAGTTGATGATTGAGCTGAGTGCACGAGGAGTGAAGATTGGAGTGGCAACAAGTGTCCGGAAGCATGTGTGGCAGAATTCTGAGATCTATCCCAATAAAAGGAGCATGGTCTATAGAATGTCTGATGATCAAATGGGAAAGGTCCTGGCATTTGGGTCTGGATTGGCAGAAAGCTGGTATTAGAGCTCTATCATGAAAAAAGACCTACTAATTATTGAACGGAATACACGCGACTCGCTGACAAACCTTCTAACAAAAGAAGGTTACACTGTTTGCGCGGCAGAAACAGCTGGTGCTGGCCTGGAAGCTCTAAAACGGCACAAAATCACCCATACGGTTGTTCTTAACGCTATCGCCATGCGAACTAACGGAGCAAGGACCTGTGCGTCTCTAAAGCTAGCAGCTCCCAGCCTTCCTATATTGGTCTATTCTGATCAGGAGAAGCCGGATAAG
>JAIORG010000044.1 GCA_021108255.1 Anaerolineales bacterium
CTCCCTGATACTGAACGTCATTAATGACCTTGCTGAATTCTTTCCTGGCCTGGGCTAGACCGATTTTCTTTTCCATCATGCTCTCCTTGGTGAAAACTGTAATATATGTACATTATATACAAATTATACAGAATGTCAATAATTAAGACTGGGTGGCTTTGTGACGGTGGGAAACCGGGTTTAAGGTTGAAAGTTTAATGTTTAAAGGTTGATTATTTTTACTATTAGAGTATCTACAAGAGTCCCTCTTTAGAGGGACTTACTTACCATAGCCCGCGAATTAGAAGCCTGTCCTGAGTAGCTGACGCGCAGCGGCGGCGTATCGAAGGGCCGGGCGGTTAGGGGATTTTGAAGATTGCCAAGACTGATAAAAAAACCAGTCGCCCTTCGATACAATTTTCACCTAACGGTGAAAATTACTCAGGATGCCTGGTTAGTCGAGATCTTAAGCGTCAATGGAGATTGACGCCTGGCTGCAGCGATAGCGAAAGCCCCAAGCCGGGATTTAAATCCCCTGGTTGATAGTTGACATAACAAGGAGATTGCTTCGCTTCGCTCGCAATGACATCAAACCCCTACAGATGACGCCAAACCCCCCGTGCGGCAAAATCAGCTAATTATTTCCAAATTTGTAAGGTGTCGCTAACCTCTTGTGTCAATTCAGCCTTATGTTAGAATGAAAAAACATACTTTGCCAAATTTTCATTACCAAGCAGCTTTATTTTTCGCTAAACAGGGAAATTAATTCCAGATGAATCTCAATGAAAAAGCGCTCTTGTATCGTGCCCAGGCGGGCGACCGGCAGGCTGCTGGAACTTTATTTGAGAGCTATTACCAGGAGATTTATACCTATATCTTTTATCGGGTAAGTGACACTTTCACTGCCGAGATTCTATCCGCGGTGGTTTTTATCCGAATGCTCAACCGCCTTCCAACTTATATTGATCAGGGAAAATCCATCCTGTCCTGGCTGTATACAATTGCCAGGAAATTGGTGATTGATTATTATCGAACCCAGGATGGGAGTGATCAACCATCATTAAAGGAACACCTTCTGGGGAGTAATCAGCGTCGGCAGGAGGAACCTGGTCAATCCCAGGATCCACTGGATAGCTTCCAGAGAGCCATGCGCCGCCTGAACGAGCAGCAGAAGCACGTTATCATCCTCCGCCTTGTTGAGGGCCGCTCCGTTCAGGATATTGCTGAACTGATCAATAAAAGCGAAGGTACGGTACGATCTCTGCAGGGTCGAGCTCTCCGTTCCCTGGGAAAGGTGGTTGAAAAGGAAAAAGTTCTATGAACAGACACAGGTTTGACCTCATCTTGGAAGATTGTTTAAGCCGCATTGACCGGGGAGAATCGCTCCAGGATGTGCTGGATTCCTATCCCGCATTGAACGGTCATCTGGAGCCGCTTGTTCAGGCAGCCTTGATGGGCAGGAGATTGCCAAAACCTGTGCCGAGTGAAGACGGATTCCGGACTGGGAAGAACATGCTGCTGGCAGAGATGAATAACATGCAGCAGGCGAATGGTTTCAGACAAAAAGCAAAGGTTCCAGTTCCATCCGTTCTGACGGAGCGCTGGTTGGGGAGTCTAGTGAAATTGTTTCAGGTTAAGAGAACTACAAGCCTGGGACCAGTTTATCGGTTTGCTATGATTGGTTTGGTATTGGTTTTGATGGGAGGTTTTTTAACTGTCAACGCCTCCGCATCCAGTCTCCCGGGAGATGTTCTTTATGATCTCAAACTGGGATTAGAACAGACTCGGGTGTATTTCACGTTTGACCCGGAAGCCAGGCAGGATTTGATGCTGGCGATTGAGGAAGAGCGTTTGGCCGAGGTGGAAATATTGCTGGCGGCAGGCCGTCAAGAAGAAGTTGAGTTTGGCGGTGTCATTGAACAAAAGTTTGAATCCACCTGGATTATCAAAGGCATTTCTGTTCAAGTTGACCCCGTCACTGAATTGGACGGCGACCTGGAAATCGGGTCTGAGGTTGATGTATTTGCGATCACAATGGAGGATGGTTCCCTCCAGGCTTCGGATATTTCCGCGGAAGTCGACGCTTTTGAAGAGGATGAAAAGGATAAGGATAA
>JAIORG010000193.1 GCA_021108255.1 Anaerolineales bacterium
TAATGGTGGAAAGCGAAGAAGGAGTGGGGACAAAGTTTACGGTCTTATTGCCGGTGATGGATTGACGTTTAGTTGACAAAGGAAGGTTTGCTCTCTTTTGTCATTCCGAACGCAGTGAGGAATCCATCAAAAGCTCAAAAAACCAAGACACCTAATTTTGCAGCTTGTGGTTCTATTTGATTCTGATCTCATCATGGATCCTTCGCAAGCTCAGGATGACAAATTGGGGTTGCAGTCCCACTGTCATTGCGAGCATAGCGAAGCAATCTCCTGTTAATTAGGGGATTGCCGCGACTGAAAAAAAACCAGTCGCCCTTCGATACAATTTTCACCTAACGGTGAATATCACTCAGGATGCCTGGTTAGTCGATACCTTAAGCGTCGATGGAGATCGACGCCTGGCGAAGTCCTGAGCCTCAAGCCGGGACTTTTGCGCAGCACCCTGGCGGGGAAGTCCCCTGGTTAGGATTTGGATCCAACATGAGATTGCCGTTTATCTGTCATCGCGAGCCAGGCGAAGCGATCTCCTGTTAATTAGGAGATTGCCGCGCCCCAAAAACAGGGGCTCGCAATGACAGTAACAAAACAAAAGGGCGACCCACTTGTCTTGAGTACCCTGAGCGGAGTGAAACGGAGGCGAAGGGGTATCGAAAGGGCGGGTCGCCCCTACTCTTTCTCGCAACGATTCCAGCCTTCCTATAAATCCAAACATTGCAAGAATATCTTGAAATAGTTACGCTATTGACAGGAAACAGTTATTAGTATACACTGGAATTACATCCCGGTCGACGTAGGGGATAATCACTAGACCGGGATGTTTTTATTAAATAGAATATTCGGTAATCTAATTTCATCACTGCCGCATTGAGATCAGCTGACGGGGGTTTCATGATCAAAAAATGTTATCTTGTGGCAAGCTTACTTTTGTTAATGGCAGCGGTTGCTGGTCCGTCTTTGGTCAGCGCGGAGGGGGATTCTCTCGCTTCACCCACTCCAACGCCTCCGGAACGAGTGACCGCACCGGAGATTTTCGGGATTAACCCGAATGTCGTTTTGTCGGAGGGAAATCAGGGGGAAACCCTTCCCTCCGACATCATCGCTGCTTTTGATATCCATCTGCCGGTTCTTGTTGATTTGCCTGATTACGTTCAATTAGAACCTCAGCAAATCCAGGGTATCCGGACAAATGTAAAGAGCCTGTCAATTCCGCTCCGAACTCAGGACCCAAGAAAAGTGACTTGCGGCCTCCATGCGTTGGGTATGGTGATGGATTTCATCGGACCTTCATCCGGTGAAGCTGTACCGACTGATGATCAGTTGATCTCCTATATCTCCAGCCAGGGTTTACTGTATGAATGGGGAACTGGCGTGGAGGAGTTGGCTTATACAGCCAGGGAATTTGGATACGCCGGCAGCTACGCTTTCCATAATTGGACCTTGAAACAGCTGACCGAACAACTCCACCAGGGAAAGCCTGTGGTTGTCTCCCTAGGTGCCAATGGCGCAAATAAACCAGGGCATTTTGTGACCGTTACTGGTATTTCAGATGATGGGCATTGGGTTACATATAACGATCCGATTTTGGGGCGAATGACCGTTCCAGCAGATGAATTTCTGACTCAATGGAAATTGCAGGGGAACGCCGGGCTGCTTGTGCAAAAGGAAACTCTGCCTCCAGCGGTAGATCCCATGCTGCCCTGGATGGGAATTTTCAGTGCGTTGTCCATGCTCACGCTTGTTGCAGGTAAATCGGGAACTTCTGAAAGCAGCCGGGTTTTTAATGATCTTCGCCGTAAATTGGCTGACCCAAAAAGAAAAGGGATAGGAGGCGGACTCACTGCCTCTGTGGATCTGAAACCGAATCCCGTAAAAGTGCCGCGGTATGGGACAAAGACCGTTTACCGGGGGCTGAAAACAGTGAAGCTGGAAGTCCCGGTATATAAGACGAAAAAAGTTAAGGTGGGTATCCGGGGATACAAAAAGAAGGTGCCGATTTATGAAACCAGGCGAGTAGAAGTTGGCTTCAACACGGTCTCTAAAAGGATTCCGGAATACACTAC
>JAIORG010000008.1 GCA_021108255.1 Anaerolineales bacterium
GGTTCAGTCCATCCATGTTCAACATCAATTGCTACGTAAAGCGGCTCACCGCTGGTTACGACTGTATAACAAATATCCCTGGCTTGGATCAGTTCTTCGGGGGAGATAATCTGTTCAGGCCGAAGCAGGTGCGCTTCCAGTTTACCCGAGACCTCATCACGCAGAAATACACCAACCCGAGGGGCATCTATCGACTTCACTAGAAGGTCCAGAGTCATGATCAGCGTTTCTTCAAGGTTCAGTGAACTATTTGCTGCGGCGGCCACATCCAACAGCATTTGCAGTTCGCGCTGCCGGTCTTGTTCTGCCTGGTACGAGCGAGCATTCTCGATGGCCAATGCCATTTGTTCGGCAAACGCCATTCCCAGATGTATTTGTTCGTCAGAAAAATCCTGGGGTTCCGTGTAATAAAAAACCATACCCCCGTATACTTTATCTTGAATGAATAGGGGCACAGAAAAAGACCCGGAAAATTTCTGACGCAGTGCAATTCGTGAGGCTTTGATGGATTCCGGGATAGTCGAGTCCCGTCTTATTTCGTCCAGGCGTTCTTCCAAGGGGCCATAGTTAGTATACGTCGGTTGTCGTTGTAAGGTAGCCTGCATGTAATTATCAGCGCCAGATGCCTTAAGTTCATTAAAGTGACGCGTTTCGCCTTTTCCAAAAGTGCTTTCCATTTTATAGCTTGCCAGGTGGGTAATTGTCTTTTTGTCAATGTCAAACTGGTGCAAGATGCAGGCAGCCGCACCTAATTGCTGGACAGCTATCTTAACAGCCCGATCAAGAAGGGTTTCGAGCGGCATATTGGAATTAATCATACCGATGATCTCTCGAAGACTATCGGATATTTTTCGCCTGCGATTCAATTCACGAGTACGCTCCTCTACCCGCCCCTCTAGATTCTGTTGGAGTTGAACCCGCTCCGTGACGTCGGTCGTCACATTTAGAATACCGCTGACATCGCCATCCTCAATAAGAGGTGCCAGGACAACATCCCAGTAGCTGACAATCCCTCCTGATTCGAAACGCATGGCATCCGAGCGGATGGTCTCGCCAGCCAGCACTCGCTTGAACAGGGGGATTGCGCTTTGCTCTGAGCCAGGTAAATGGTCAAAATAACCTACACCGGGTGCTAGAGGAGTCCCCGTTGGAGGGGAATAACGTTTTGTAAAATCACCCCAGGTGGTATTGTATCGTTGGATGCAGTACTTGCGATCAAAGATGGCGATGCCCATTGGCATGCGTTCGAAAAGCATCTCCAGTAAATTGAGCTGGCGGCCCAGGCCGGGATCGAGCGAAAAAGAGACCACTTCCTGATCCTTGGCCTCCTCAGCCGGAAGTAGATCGAACTGGCAGAATTCGTCTCCCTTCCCCTGGCAGGAACTCTCAATGCAAACCACATCCTGCCGTTCACCGATAATATTAACAAATCCCACCAATACACCTGCGGTGTAGGCACAGCAGGGAGCGTTGGGAGATTGATTGTTTTGGGTCATCATCCAGGCTTCGAAAGTTTGATTGGCTCGAACCCTGATCCGTCCGATGGGCCAATCCAGGGTTGTGATTTCGAATTCGCCGAATCCCGCCGTTTGGTAGGTCTGTAAACAGGCTGTAAAAGCGGAAGCGCCAGTCTGGTCGAGGGTAGGAATAAAAGATTTGGCAAAAGATGCGCCGCCATTGGCTCCCGCCTGCTGGAGAACGGAGTTCGTCAAGCGATCACCAATTAAAGCTTCCATCTGGCGGCGAATCCCCCAAAACCCTGATTCGATATCCAGCAATGCCATCCGGGCACCGCCCCAGTGGAGAATCCCGGCCGCCTTCTCAATAAGCAAATCTTGAATTGACATAGAATTTATTATACTTGGAAGAAAGGTGATTGGTTGGGAACCTTGTGAAGTCTGGAATTACTAATGTACGTTCCTCGTAGTATTTCAACGGCTGGTTTCCAGAATTCAGTATTCAGTCTTGCCTTGTTCCCTTAGTCACCCTGTCACAAAATCTCAAAGTCATTTTCCTTGCTATTCCTTCCCTG
>JAIORG010000194.1 GCA_021108255.1 Anaerolineales bacterium
AGCACACCTGGAAACTGATCCTGGAATAATTGGCGCTGCATCCTCGCGCGTGAATAGGTCAACGTGATGAAACCAATCAGGAGTAATAATGTGGAAAATCCACTCAGCAGGGTACTTCCAATAAAGAGATATCCCACCACGCTGCCGCCGCTGATAATCCCTATCAAGACAATGAGCAGAGAGAGTGGTTGAGATCCAAAGCCAGCATCCTGCCACCATCCCAGCAGGGTACGGCCAATCCCCTTCTGGAATACATTATTTAGGGTGGAATTAATCCGTTGAATAAGGAAGCTGGGCGATTGCCACCAGGTCATTGGTCGGGCAAGCCCATCTCTTTCCTCCAATCGCTGGCGCCAGACTCGACGCAGTTCCCTTCCCCTCAAATTCTCTACCAGAGGAAGAAACGCAATAAAAAAAATAATGCCTGCAGTGATCCCAAGCAAAACAGGTATAGAAGCCGACAGGCTGCCAAACAGGGTGTCCCGAAAAAGCCAGGCAGTGAACAAAACAACTACATATACAATGATGCCTATAACTCTAAAGGGCACTCAATCCTCCAGTTCATCCTGTACAGAGAAACCGCTCCGTTTGATGACTTCCAAACAAAGAGGTTCATAGCCTGTTGCGTGGAATTGCCCCTGGGTTTTACCGCGATCGTCCAATCCTTCTCGTTGAAAAGCGAATATTTCTTCAGTCTTTATCCTGAGGTTATCCCAGCTTTCTTCCTGAGAGGAAAGGACTTCGGCAATAGAAACCACCTTTCGTTTCCCTCCAGGCAATCGCTCTTGCTGCACAATTAAATCCAACGAACTGGCGACCTGCTCCCGGATAGCCGGTTGAGGAAGGTCCAATCCCGCCATTAAAACCATCGACTCCAACCGACGGACAGCATCTGCAGGTGAATTGGCATGCACGGTAGTCAGCGAACCAGGATGGCCGGTATTCATTGCCTGCAGCATATCAAACGCTTCTGGACCACGGACTTCTCCCACTATTATCCGGTCTGGACGCATACGGAGCGCATTACGCACCAGCGTGCGGATGTTGACTTCCCCCGTTCCTTCAATATTTGGAGGGCGGGTTTCCAGGGAGACCAGATTTGAAGCCGCTAATTGCAGTTCTGCTGTGTCTTCAATGGTGACTAGCCTCTCGCCTTCCGGGATACATCGGGCTAGAGAGTTTAATGTAGAAGTTTTTCCAGATCCCGTTCCGCCCGAGATTAATATATTAAGCCGAGCGCGGATACATACCTGTATAAAATGCGCCATTTGTTTATTGATGCTATCCAGTTCCACCAGCCGCAGCAGGGTAAAAGGATCAGCTGAAAAACGCCGGATGGTGAGGGCTGGTGATCTTAGTGCCAGGGGAGGAATAATGGCATTAACCCGGGATCCATCCGGCAACCGGGCATCCACAAATGGTGTGGATTCATCCACCCGGCGGCCCAGGGGTGCAACAATACGATCAATCACATTCAGAATGTGCTGCTCATCCCGGAAAGTAGCTTGGACAGGTTCCAATTCCCCTTCTTTTTCGACAAAGATCACATCAGGAGAATTAACCATAATCTCAGTAACCTGGGAATCATTCAGATAGGGTTCGATGGGACCAAGGCCGACCATCCGATTTACAACCGCCTGCACAATTTCCTCTTCAGTTTTCTGGGGGATGATTTCACCCTCTCGCTGAAGCATGTTCCAGATAATCTTCGCCAGACGCTCACGATCTTTTGTATAGGAGAGAGGATCACCTTCATTGGCCAAATGCACCTGGATATACTCACTCGCCATCCGATGTAATTTATCCTCGAGCGCTGCCTGATCTTTGTTTGTCATCTTCCCAATCTCAGTTTGTCCTTTGATCAGTCATCTTGAGCAGCCGTGCCGAAAACTGCCGGATGGATTTCCCTAATTTGCTAGATTTGCGCAAGACGCAGGGTTCGCCATAACTGATGTTAGCCCACACTCCACCGGGATCCATGGGCAGCACAGCAAAAAGGCGTTCCCCCA
>JAIORG010000084.1 GCA_021108255.1 Anaerolineales bacterium
TGGACGGATTAAGGAGTAGCAGAACATGAATTTTGGAGCATCATTACTGGAAGCACTAGAGAGCCTATCCTCCAACAAAGTACGGACTGGATTAACCATGCTGGGAATTATTATTGGTGTTGGGGCAGTGATCGCTATGCTTGCCATCGGAGCAGGTACAGAACAGGCAATTGTGGGAGAAATTGAAGGAATAGGAACAAACCTATTGTTTGTTCGTACAAATAATGAAGATGTAACTAATCCTCGGCCACTAACTCTTCAGGATGCTGAAGCGCTCAACGACCCGGTCTTTGCACCATCGATAGCCGCTGCGGCTCCAATTGTCCAGGGACAAGCAGAGGTTACTTATGCCGGACAAGGAACTACGGCCAGTTTAGTAGGAGTCACTGAAGATTATATTAAGGTACAAAATGTGGAACTCTCTGAAGGAGAATTTTTCAGCTCAGTTCAGATTAATGGGATTGCCTCTGCGGTGATCCTGGGAGCCAATGTAGCCGAGGAGCTATTTGGTAGATCTGATGGATTGGTAGGCGAAACTGTCCGCGTTGGAGGTCAACCATTCCGGGTGATCGCGCTTCTGAAAAAAGAAGGCGGATCTCAATTTGGGTCGGGAGATGATCAGATTATGGTTCCGTTAACGACTGCTCAAGCCCGGTTAATTCCAGGAGCGGTTAAAAATGAAGTATCCATGATCTATGTATCTGCAATTACCTCAGATGCTGTGGTTGCAGCAGAAAATGAAGCCGCGTTGATTCTCCGAGATAGGCACAACATCAAGCTGGCGGAAGATGATTTTTCGATCATGTCTCAGGAAATGTTTTTGGATATGGCTTCTACGGTCACCGGAGTCTTCACTGTTTTTCTCGGTGGGGTGGCGGGTATCAGCTTGTTAGTGGGCGGTATTGGAATTATGAATATCATGCTGGTTTCTGTTACGGAAAGAACCAAGGAAATTGGATTAAGGAAAGCTGTAGGTGCAAAGAGAAAAGATATTATGACCCAATTCCTCATTGAATCTTCTTTGTTAAGTCTCCTTGGAGGCGCTATTGGGATTGTCCTGGGGTGGCTCTTGGCTCTGGGGGTTGGGAAGATTGCTGAAGCAAGCGATTTCTTATTAGACCCAATAATTACATTAAATGCGGTGTTATTAGCGACCCTTTTCTCAGCGGCAGTAGGATTGTTTTTTGGAATTTACCCTGCCAGTAGGGCAGCACAGCTGGAGCCGATTGAAGCACTGCGAAGTGATTAATTGATTGTGTTTTGGTTTAGAAAAAAAGCAATACAGTGAGATGAACGATGGAAAGAATTCTGGTTGTTGACGATGACAGGGATATTGTCCGTCTGGTTAGGTCTTACCTGGAGAAAGCAGGTTATCATGTTATTACGGCCTATGATGGCGAATCGGCTATTCATATGCTCCGGAGAGAGCAGCCGCACTTATTGATTCTTGATTTGATGCTTCCTGACCGCGATGGTTGGGATGTGGCCCGTTTGGTTCGCTCAGATTCTCAGCTGGCAACTACTCCTATTATTATGCTCACCGCTCGAGTGGAAGACAACGACAAAATTGTAGGTCTGGAAATTGGCGCGGATGATTACATCACCAAACCATTTAATCCCCGGGAAGTCGTGGCCAGGGTGCGGGCCTTGCTGCGCCGCAGCCAGCTTCAGCAAGGAACCCCGGTTCCGAAAATTCTGCAAGTAGGAAACTTACACCTTGATATTGGGAAAAGAGAACTTATTATGCAAGGTGAAAGCATTGATCTGACTCCCTCAGAATTTGAGCTGATAAAAGTTTTGATGGTAAACCCCGAGTTTGTCATAACCCGGGATGAGCTAGCCGAAAAGGCCCTGGGATACAATTCGGAAGGGATGGGGCGAACGCTTGATTCTCATATTAAGAACCTGCGTCGCAAAATTGACCGCGAACCCAATAGTCCCTCCTATATCCAG
>JAIORG010000146.1 GCA_021108255.1 Anaerolineales bacterium
CCTTCAGGGTCAATAAAACAACAGCAATAAAATAAACCTGGCCCATAGGTTTGGGGCAAAATGAGTAACACGTTAGTCTGTGATACCTGTAACGCTGGCGAGATGGCAGTTCTCAATCACTACAATCTACCATTTCTTTTTTACCCTGGGATTATTCACACTTCACGAGGCAAGCTTCCTGGGAATAAAACTGGAAGGGGAACTCAATCAAAAAGCAAAAGATTTCGCCGGTAAAATCTGGATCCCCGTAGTGGCCCTGGCAGTGGCTTTCCTGGTATGGACCTACCTAAAAACGGACATTCTTAATCATCCAGGGTATGACGGGCTAATCCCGGCGATCAATGAAAAATTAAGCGTCCCTGGAGAGGGACGCTTAGTCTTTGTCCTACGACCTTCGGTCGTATCGAAGGACAAAGCTCCTGCTACGACTTTCGCAAAGCATCTACCCTTTCCTTTGGGTAAAATGCAGTCGGCACTATATACAAAAATGACGCCTGTGGAACTCAGACGTCATTTTAGATAATTACTCCAGAGAGGATTTTATTTATTTGTCCGCCTTATGGGGTGCACCTTATTAAAAGGATCCAGTCCCTTTTTATTTACAATTCGTTGACCGCCTGCCGGATATCGTCTGCAACGTCATCTATTGTCTGATCTCCATTGACCTCCTGAAGGATTCCACGTGCCCGGTAAAACTCAACCAAAGGACTTGTCTGTGCCTGGTAAACCTCTAAACGCTGCCTGACAGTCTCCGGTTTGTCATCATTCCGTTGATACAGTTCACCCCCATCTTCGTCACAAATTCCGGGGGCTTTTGGCGGGCCAAACTTCAGGTGGTAGGATTGACCGCAGGTCCGGCAGATTCGCCGGCCGCAGGCACGCTCCACAAGGACATCTTCCGGGACCGCTACTGAAATCACTACTGCCAATGATGCGTCTACACCTACCAGGATTTCATCCAGGGCTTCTGCCTGGGGAATTGTCCGCGGAAACCCATCCAGCAAAGCTCCTCTAAGGCAATCTTCCCGATGCAGCCGTTCTTTGACCATCCCAATGGTTACCTCATCCGGTACCAGGTCTCCCCGGTCCATATATTTTTTTGCTTCCAATCCCAGATTAGTTTGATTTTTAATATTATCCCGGAATAAATCCCCTGAAGAAATCTGGGGGATGCCAAGCAGTTGAGTTAAGCGGGCAGCCTGGGTACCTTTACCTGACATCGGCGGTCCAAGCAGGGCTAAAAATCGACTTTCTACGGGCATATAACTGCCTCCTGATAAACATATAAAATAATCTAAAAAAAGTATAGCACGATTCCCTTTCCGTTCAGGATCAATCAAGGGAAAAACGATCCATAATCTGGTTTTTTAGCAAGACAAACGACTGTGATACTATAATGAAGAACGTTTCAGTTCTGAAATATGCTTCCAAACTCGCAATTCCTGGACCTGATGCAGGGTTTTGAGGAGTAATTATGAATAAACATAACGCAGAATTCTGGCTGCGGGTTTCTTACTGGACCGGCGCAATTGTTGACGGAATCGCAGCCATGGCCATGCTTTTCCCTACATTAACCAAGTTTTTTCTGGGTTTCGAACCCATACCAGATCCTGCCTATAGATTCGCTATAAACATGGGTGCAGCCCTGATGCTGGGTTGGACAGTGCTGCTTCTCTGGGCAGACCAGGATCCCCTGGCCCGGAAAGGTGTACTGCTGATCACGGTCTTTCCGGTGATAGCAGGAATTGTAGGCATGGAGATTTATGCGGTTGCCAGCGAATTCATACCTCTTAGCAAAATGGTTCCTACCTGGGCCCTGCAAATCCTGTTGATTTTCCTGTTTTCTGCAAGTTATCTCAACGCGGCCCGCTACGAGCAGAAAGACCTGCATTCTGGGTAAAACACTTACGGTGGAATCATATTTGAAAA
>JAIORG010000260.1 GCA_021108255.1 Anaerolineales bacterium
CTGCGTTTATCCTGAGCGAACCCCGAGCGTAGCCGAGGGGGGAGTCGAAGGGCTCTGAGCGGGTGCCCTTTACCCGAAGGGTAGGCCTGTCCTGAGTGAAACAAAGCGGAATCGAAGGGCTTCGTGAAACTAATCCGTTTGTCTGTTACAATTTTTCATTTACCAATCAAGGAAAGAAATGGACATTTCATTGTTACTCAAAGGGTTAGTTATTGGATTTTCGATTGCAGCCCCTGTAGGACCCATAGGTGTGTTGTGTATACGCCGCACATTAGTTCAAGGACGTTTGTATGGGTTCATTTCAGGATTGGGGGCTGCCTCAGCTGATGCAATTTACGGTGCCATTGCAGGTTTTGGCCTAACTTTCATTTCCAACTTCTTGGTCGAACAGCAAACATGGTTACGTCTTATCGGTGGCTTATTTCTGTTTGTTCTGGGTCTCAAAACTTTGTTGGAAAAACCAACAGACCAAGCATTTTCTGATCAAAGGAATAAACTAATTGATGCTTATAGTTCAACTTTTTTTCTTACCATCACCAATCCAATAACAATCATATCTTTTGCGGCAATCTTTGCCGGATTAGGTTTGGCGAGTGATGGCAGAAGCTATTTTTCAGCTGGAATTCTGGTTTTGGGTGTTTTCACTGGCTCATTGTTATGGTGGCTTTTATTAAGCGGCGGAGCTGGTATTTTCCGGGAAAAGTTCACTCTTAACGGGTTACAGTGGACAAATAGAATATCAGGTGTAGTCATCATAGGTTTTGGTATATTTGCGTTTTTAAGTGTAGTATAAAGAGTTATCGCTCATTAAATGAAGAAATAAACTAATCCCCGCTGCCCTTCGATCAGGACAAATGCCCTTTACCCAAAGGGTAGATGCTTCGCGAAGCCAATCCATTGTGCGGAAGGTAGAAAAACAAATGAAACCTTATGCTGAGCTTACAAGACTAGGAAAGATAAGACGGCTGCGTCAATTGGTATTTAAAACTCTTGAGCAGTATGAAATACATGTGGAGTGGGTCAAGTTTTTAACAATCGAAACAAATACAATGTTTCAGATACAGGCAGAAAATGACGAGAAATATGTTCTCCGAATTTACTCTGAAGAAGAAACAACTTTGAGAGAAAATCGAGCAGAAATGTTCTGGCTCGACGCGCTAAAAAGAGACACTGATTTAAAGGTAACAGAACCAGTTGCCCGCCGAGATGGTGAATACATAAGCATTGTTAGTGTGCCCGGAGTACCTGAAGGAAGGCGGTGTGTTTTATTCAAATGGGTGCCAGGACGAACGTTAGAAAATTATCTCAGCACAGCGAATTACTACAAATTCGGTCAGACGTTAGCGAAATTGCATAACCATGCAAGTACACTCAGACCACTTCCTTCGAGCATTCAACCAAAAAAATGGGACAAGGTTTTTTACTACCCTGATGAGCCTGTGGTATACGATACGCCAGAATATTGTCATCTGTTTCCGCCTGAGCGTATTGAGATCATGAAGAGAGTTATCGAGCGGGCAGATGATGTGTTTGCGAAATTATTTGCTGACAAAGATGAACAAATCCTTATTCATGGAGACTTGCATTATTGGAACCTACATCTTCATCGCGGTGAACTTTATGTGATTGATTTTGAAGATATAAATCTCGGATACCCGGTGCAAGATATTGCGGTCACACTATCATATGGTCGAGAGCGTGATGGTTATAATGAGTGGAAGACTGCATTTGAACAAGGGTATAAAAGTGTAAGAGCCTGGCCAATAGAGGGAGAGAGAACAATAGAAACATTGATGGCAGCAAGAAGCGTGATGTTTATTAATTATGTCGCACGGATAGATCCATCACCGCTGGAATATATTGAGAGACGAAGTGAAGGGTTAGAACAATTTCTGAAGACATATAGCTAAAATTGAAGGGTTGGTTG
>JAIORG010000048.1 GCA_021108255.1 Anaerolineales bacterium
TGAAATTTCAGAGAAACCCAGTAAATAGACTAATCATTAAGCGTCCCTGGAGAGGGACGCCCAGCGCCAGCTCTTTCTACGACTTTAGTCGGAACTCCATAACGCGATAGGCGATCACTCCCCTATTCAGTAATTTGCTTCTTCGCAGATAGTAGAGTTTATTTAACACTTATCCCAACCGGTTATATTCTTCTTCTGCAACTTCGGGATCCAGTTTCTGGAACAGCGGCTGCGGTTCCCGGAAAGGACTGCCCGGGGTGATTTCACTTGGTTGCCACTTGAAGCAAGGTTCCCCACCTCGATAGCGCAGCACCTCATGTGTGCCGAGATTGTCGTCCACAGGTTCCGTGTATTGTTCCCCAAAGAGCGGCTCATCATATCCCAGCGTTTGATGCAGCTGTTCACAACTAAAGGGGAGTACTGGCGCAAAGAGAATTTTTAGTGAATCAATGGCCCTGATCGCGGTATAAATGGTTTTCCCCGCAGCTTCTTTATCTTCTTTAATCTCGAACCAGGGAGCTTTGCCATCAATGTACTTATTTACTTCACTGGCCAAACGCATGGTCTCAGTCAAGGCTGCTCGCAATTTAACTCTATTGTACAGGTCACCTGTTTTTTCAAATCCTTTCTGAATAATCTCGAGGATAGCCTTGTCCTCCGGGCGCAGGTCTCCCGGGTCGGGGACCTTTCCTTCCCATTGTTTGTGCGCAAAAGACAATACCCGGTTAACCAGATTGCCCCAGGTGGCGACCAGCTCATTGTTGTTGCGGGTGACAAACTCTTTCCACTCCCAATCTGCGTCCCGGGTCTCCGGCATATTGGCAGTCAGGTAGTATCGAAGAGAATCCGGGTCATAACGGGAGAGAAAATCCAGACCATCAACCACCCAGTTCCGGCTGCCGGAAATTTTCTTTCCTTCCATATTTAGGAATTCATTGGCTGGAACATCATAGGGAAGAACCAGGGCTTTACTGTCATCTTCATCAAACAGGGCGCCAAATGTAGTCCCTACCCCGGCCAATTCTGCCGGCCAGATGACTGCATGGAAAGGGATGTTGTCCTTGCCGATAAAATAGTAAGTCCGGCTGTCAGTGTTGTACCACCATTCCTTCCATCTCTCTTTATCCCCGGTAAGCGCAGCCCATTCTATCGCAGCCGAAAGATAACCTATGACTGCTTCAAACCATACGTAAAGGCGCTTATCTTCCCAGCCGTCCACCGGTACTGGAATGCCCCACTTTAAGTCTCTGGTCATAGCCCGGCCATGTAAATCGTCAGCCAGGATTTGTCCCAGGGACTGACGGATAACATTCGGCCGCCAGTAGTCCTCGCGTTCTTTCAGAAAATCCACAATTTTGGATTGCAGCGTTCCCAGGTCAAGATAAAAATGTTCTGTGTCCCGCAGTTCCGGAGTTGACCCGTCCATCTTGGATCGGGGGTTAATCAATTCGTTTGCCTCCAACAGGTTCCCGCATTGATCACATTGGTCTCCGCGGGCGTTTTCATAACCACAGATATAGCAGGTTCCTTCTACATAACGATCGGGAAGGAAACGTTCCTGTGAGGTTGAATACCACTGCTGCTGTGTTTCGGCATACATGTACCCTTTTTCTTTCAAGGCACTGAACATGGTCTGCGCTACCCGGAAATGGTTTTCTGTGTGAGTGCTGGTGAAGAGGTCGTAGCTTAAGCCTAATTGTTGAAATAAATCCAGGAATTTATTGTGAAACTGTTGAAAAACTTCTTCCGGAGTGATGCCCTCCTCATCCGCCCGAACAGTAATGGGGGTGCCGTGAGAATCAGATCCGGAAACCATCAATACATTGTTGCCTTGCAGGCGATGAAAACGGGCGTAGATATCTGCCGGTAAATAAGACCCGGTGATATTCCCTACATGGATATCAGCGCTGGCGTA
>JAIORG010000090.1 GCA_021108255.1 Anaerolineales bacterium
CCTTCGATACGCTCTTCGATACATCCCTGCGGGATTACTCAGAGCTACTCAGGACGCCTGTTTTGACTGGTCTTTTTAGCGTTAATTTTCTGAGCAAACCTTTCTATACATTCTGCGGCCTACTCAGAGTTACTCAAGACGCCTTGTTCATATAATGTCCAGACAGGCATCCTGAGTACCCTGAGCGGACTCCGAGTGTAAACGAGGAGGAAGCCGAAGGGGTATCGAAGGGAGCCGGCTCAAAATCACATTACTTCCTAAATGCAGGCTTTTTCGCCAGGTACTTAACCAGATCCCAATTCCCTTCAATCAGCGCTTTTTTCTTTGCTCTTGACCACCCCTTGATCTGCTGCTCAGCTAAATAAGCATCTTCTTTTGAGGGCATATACTGACAAAAAACCAACTTCACTGGAAGTCTACCCTTTGTCCAGCTGCCTCCTTCCCCGATTTGATGTTGATACAATCTGCTCTCTAAATTAATCGCATTGCCGGTGTAGTAGGAACCTTCTGCGCATTCCAGAATATAAACCCAAGCTTTTGGCATATTTTCCCCCTTTCGCAGTATAGCTAAACAGGTGCCCTTCGATACGGCCTGCGGCCTACTCAGGACGCCTGCTTTAACTGTTCTTGTTCGTCTAAATTATCTTGAGAGGCCTTTCGATACGACCTTCGGTCTACTCAAGACTGGTCCTGCGACCCACTCAGGATATCTGTTCTTTTGCATATCTACAATGACCTCCCGATTTCTTCGACACCTCCCTGCAGGACTGCTCAATACTAGTCCTGCGGTTCTTCCTTCAGCCGCCAGACAGGCATCCTGAGTAGCTCGAAGCGCAGTTTGCGCAGAGCGTATCGAAGGGAGCCAGGTGATTTAACACCCAGCGATGGAAAGCGTCCTTATCTGTAGCGTGGAACTTAGAAAAAAGACGTCGAAGCAATTTCCCCATTCAAACTTCAATCAAAATTGTAACCGGCCCATCATTATGAATTTCCACCAGCATATGGGCGCCAAATTGTCCCCTGGACGTTGACAACCCCAATTCTTCCAGGCAGGAAGAAAAATAATCTACCAGCGGCTCAGCTATCTTTGGAGGAGCAGCGTCTGTAAAGGAAGGCCGGTGTCCTCGCCGGGTATCCGCGTAAAGTGTAAACTGCGGCACCACCAGCGCTTCTCCTCTGATATCCATCAGGGATAAATTCATTTTCCCATTTTCGTCTTCAAATATCCGCAAATGGGCAATTTTCTGGGCCAGTTTTTGAGTCTGCTCTTTCGTGTCATCCGGTCCTACGCCGAGCAAGATAACCAAGCCCAGGTTAATTGAAGAGATCGTTTTTCCCCCAACCGAAACTCTTCCCTTTTGCACCCTCTGAATGACCGCTTTCATGATTTATTCTCTAGTACCGTAAAAACCAATCGCGTCGCGCACTTGCTCCATGGTTTCAGAAGCAATCACCCGTGCTCTTTTCCCTCCGTCCAGCAGGATGTCTTTGACATAATCCAGATCCTTTTCCAGATCTGCCCTCCTGGCACGGAACGGTTCCAGGTGCTTGTTGAGATTAACCGCCAGTTTTCGTTTGCAGTCCACACAGCCAATCTCCGCTTTGCGGCAGTCCTGGTTGATCTGCGAAATCTCCTCCGGGGAAGAAAAAATCTTCTGCAAAGTAAACACATTGCAGATATCAGGATCGCCGGGGTCACTTAGCCGGATGCGCTGAGGATCTGTGACCATTTGCATCACCCGCTTTTCAGTTTCCTCAGGAGTGGCTGCCAACTCGATGTGATTATTGAGGCTTTTACTCATCTTTCGCTCACCATCAAGGCCCAGGACTTTCGGAATCTGGGTCACTTTTGGATGGGGCTCCACCAGGATATCTGTTTGATAGCGATAGTTAAAGGATCGGACAA
>JAIORG010000082.1 GCA_021108255.1 Anaerolineales bacterium
TTTGCAATCCAACACAATCTGATTATAGCCAAAGTTTGCATTTTGCGCGCCGCTTACCCGGAGCCGAAGGCGAGTCTGGTTCATGTTGGGTTAGCCCGCCCTTCTCCCCTATTTCCGTTTTAACATAAACCCACCAAATCTCAGATGCTTTTGGTCCGTATCAAAATACATGGTTTCTCCATCATAATCACCCCCAATTATCATGATTTCGTTTTCATTAATTGGCATAATAATCTGCCTTAATTGAATTATGTCACCTGATACTTCCAAAAACGGAATGTTATTTTCAATTAGTTTGATTTCTCCCGCACCAATGATTTCATTCACTATGGTTGATTCAAAAGTGTATTCACCCAAAAAAGCCTTCCAGAATTCCGGCACTTCTTCTGGTGCTTCAAGTTTCTGACATACTGTAAAGTAAAAGTTTAATTGTTTTACGATAGCAACATCATCTTGAAATTCGATGGTTGTTGTGACTGGAGCATCCATCACCTTGAAAAGGGTTTCGCTTAACGGTTTTAATTCAATAACGGCGTCGTCAAGGTGCAGGTACAGTTGTCCGTTTTCCAATAAAACCTTACTTGGTTGTCCCTGAAAGCTATAGTTGCCAACATATTCACCAAGAACATTGTCATTTACCTCAATGAAGATATCTGGTTCATCAACAGGCGTGACTCCATACTTTGTTTCAATAAGTAATTCTAATACCTGTTGAGTTATTACAAAGCGAGACTGGCTATCAAATGAACTGCCGTTTGCCATTATTACAAAGCCCAGTTTTTCATATGGCAGCAAAGCTATGATTGATCGAAACCCTTGATTATCTCCGGCATGATGAATAATTAATTCCGGGGTTGAAAGCCCCATCCCCAACCACCAGGTCAATCCAAGCGAATTATCAGAATCATGAGGATAATAATCTACGAACATTTTCTTCAGGGTTTCGCTGCTAATAATCTCTGATTCATCGGAACCGGCAGGTGATTCAGAATCCAAAACCTTGAATATGTATTTCACGAACTCGCTCATATCACTTATCGTGGAATACATGTTGCCCGCAGGCAGATCACAAATGTCAAATTGCTCGACAGGATATGCTTTCCCGTCGAAAACATTGTATCCCACTGCCAAATTTTCGTTTATCCGCTCATTGGAAAAGAAAGCGCTATTGTGCATTCCGATTGGTTGTAGGATATTCTTTTGCATACAAGTTACATAGTCTACACCCGTTACAATCTCGATTATTCTCCCAAGGGCTGCTACTCCAATATCGGAGTACTTGACCCGAGTTCCTACTGGATAAACAGCATAATCACCATTAATTGATTCAATCTTATCCTGGAGATTCGCCGGTGGAATTCTTACACCGAGCTCATCAATGACGTAAATATCATCTCTTGGGAAACCACTTCTGTGGGAAAGCAAACTACGAATAGTGATAGGAGCAGGGCTGGAAAAACGAGTCCGTAGATGGAAGTCGGGCAAATATTTCTCCACGGGGTCATCAAGGTCAATTCTGCCTTCTTCGTAAAGCTCCATTATTGCCAAAGCAGTAAAAACTTTTGCTATTGAACCTGTTTTATAAACATCGTCTATCGAGGCAGCTTTATTCTCTTCTATAACCGAGATGCCAAAAGCCTCTTGCCAAACTACATCCTGGTCGTCAACTATTGCGACAATGACACCTGGAACACCTTTCTTTTTTATCAAATCGTGCTCTATCTGATATGTAAGAGAGTCAATGACATAGGAGTAATCACCTAGCGGAATTTCTACAGGTTTCTTGGGAGCATGGCTACAACCCATCAGTAACAACACAAAAAGCATGCCAATTGCAGGCAACCTTTTAATTCTCATCTTTCTCCTTCCATAATCAATCTCGTCATTTTGACTTAGCGTGCTAACG
>JAIORG010000283.1 GCA_021108255.1 Anaerolineales bacterium
TATCCCTGACCCCGGGCCCAGTCAATTGCTGCTGCGCAGATGGCTCCGGAATGGGACAGAAAGGCAACATCGCCAGGTGACGGTCCGGGAGGAGGAAGGAAGGTTGTGTCTATCGGCAGGTGGGTATCCAGCAGGCCGATGCAGTTGGGACCGATTAATCGGATCCCTTCTTCTTCGGCAACCCGGATCATTTCCTGCTCCAGGGCTAAACCTTCGGGACCAATTTCCCGAAAACCACCAGAACCGATGATTGCAGCCCGGATTCCCCGTTTTCCACATTCCCGCAGGGTTTGAGATACAAATTGGGCCGGGATCAACACAGCTGCCAGGTCAACTGGATCCGGAACATCGAAAATCGTTTTATAAATGGGTCTTCCCAGCAGCGTATCACCCTTCAAATTAACAAAATGAATTGCGCCTTTATAGCCGCTGCGGTGCAGGTTAATGGCGAGCCCGTACCCTAACTTGGTCGGGTCCTGTGATGCGCCGATAACTGCCACGCCGTTGGGATTAAAAAAGGGAATTAAGGAGGAAGAATATTTCATACTCCAGATTGTAACTTAAAGGATATTCATTTCCAGGGGGATTTGGGTATTAGGGAAGAATTGAGGGGGAGCTTCACGGTCTGGAATTACTGTACTCGGAAATTACCCCGCAGAAAACATCGACTACTTCAGGATCAAACTGGGTGCCGCTGCATCTTTTGATTTCAGTGATAGCCTCATCGTGGGTATGGCTTTCGCTGTAGACTCTTTTATCGCGGATCGCGATATAGGCATCAATCACTGCCACGATTCGTGATCCGAGGGGAATTTCTTTTCCTTTTAACCCGTAGGGATATCCGCTGCCGTCATGTTTTTCATGGTGGGCCCGGATGATAGGAGCAACTGGAGCGAGATATTTCACCGGCGCAACGATTTCGGCTCCGATCACAGGATGTTCCTTCATGACAGTCCATTCCTCAGCTGTGAGTGGCCCTGGTTTGTTGAGGATTTCATCAGGCACACCAATTTTTCCAATATCATGTAAAATCGCAGCCCAATAGACAGCTTCAATGTCCTTCATTGAAAGTTTCATTGCCTGGCTCACCCGGGTTGATAAATCCCCCATCCTTTGGCTGTGATCTCCGGTATAGGTGTCCCTGGCATCTATAGCGTTTGCCAGGGAAACGATAGTCTGTAAAAAGTTTTCCTCCAGCTGTTCATGGAGCATCGCCCGCTGGATGGCACTTGCGGCATAGTCCGCTATTGCGTTAATAAGGCGTAATTCGGAGGTAGAGAAAGGCATTCCTTGACTGCTGTGGAATTCTCCCAGGATAAGCAAACCAATCTGGGTATCCGCTCCTTTTAATGGGCAAAGGCAAAGAGTGCTGGCATGATTAATAAATAATGCCTGTTTTTCCTCTTCTTGCCAATCGGGTTCGTTGATATCTAATACCACGCAATTCCCGTCCTCCAGGACCCGGTTGTAATAATATTCAGCAACTATGGGTTCAATTTTACCCAGGCGCAGTGGACCAACCAGATTATGTTCAGGATAAATTGCCCGACAATAATAATCCCCATTTGCTTTTCGGATCAGGATTCTGGAATAGGTTACCCGGATGCTCTCCGCTGCATGTTGAACGACACCCTTTAACACAATTTCCGGGTCGTCTGTAACAACCAGCTGATGGGACAGGTTGTACAAGGTGTCGATTTCTTTCCGTCGGTTTTGCTCTGCGGTGAATAAACGGGCATTTTCAATTGAGACAGCCGTTTGATTGGCAACTGTGGAGAGAATTAATTCATCCTCAGTGCTGAAAGCTTGTTCCGAGCGTTTAGCCCCCAGGGCAAAAATCCCAACCAGCTGTGATTGTGCTTTGATGGG
>JAIORG010000099.1 GCA_021108255.1 Anaerolineales bacterium
TCCACGATCACCGTTTGGGTCGGGTAAGCAAATTCGATACCTTCCTGTTCAAAGCGCTGGTATAGTTCCAGATTAATGATTTGCTGGGCCTCTAAATAAGAAGTATAAGCCGGGTCGAGAACATGGAAGACTATCGCAAAATTCAGGGAATAATCCCCCATGGACTTAAAATGAGCTCGCTCGAATTGAATGTTTTCCAGGGGAGAGATGATTTCTTCTATCATCCCCGGAATTTTTTTCAGTTTCTCCGCCGATGTGCCGTATGTGACTCCTATCGAAAACGAAATCCGTCGTTTTTCCAGTCTTTTGTAGTTCCTGATCCGGCTGCTCAATAAATCGGTATTGGAAAAGATCAATTCCTCGCCTGACAAGCTTCGGATCCGGGTGCTTTTTAATCCGATATCTACTACATCACCTGCAAAATCATCTACCTCAATAAAATCACCGATCACGAAAGGTTTGTCCAGCGTAATGGAAAGCGAAGCGAACAAATCTCCCAGGATATTTTGAAGCGCCAGGGCAACCGCGATACCGCCAATACCCAAACTGGCAACCAGGCTGCTGATTTCAATATTCAGGTTGTCTAGAATGACCAAGGCCAAGATTACCCACAAGAGGATTTTTCCCATTAATCCCAGGGCATCCAGGGTGGTTGCATCCTCACCATGGTCCTCTTTGACCTTATTAGCAACACTCCGGTTGACATAATAAGAGATTAAACCTGTACCCCAGAAACCCAACTGCAAGGTTAAGATCACTTGATTTCCCAACACCACCCATTGCCGAACTTCGGCAGGTAAACTCAATACCTGTATGCCAAGATACAGGCCCAGGGCAAGGAAAGAAAACCAGCGGGTCTGATTCAGCACAGGAATGATGAAATTGTCTATCTCGGTTTTTGATTTTTTAACCCGGTTTAATAATCGGTTATTAATGATCTGTTTGATAATGGCCAATATCAAAAATACCCCTACCAGAATCCCCAAGGCAAATAACCAGGTACTTATTGAATTTTCAAATATGACATAGTTTAAAAAACCCATATATATCCTTCCTTTTACATCTTATAACCGGGTAATCTCACTGATCTACTTTAAGAGCGCCGGATTCCAATTAAGTACTCAGGTAGGTTGTAGATAACTTACTTTCGGTTTTCATTCATCCAACCCACAGTAAAATTAACCAGATCTTGCTGGGGAATCAATTCCGCCTGGGCGTTTCTAACTTGCCCGGCCAGGATCTTGCCACCTGATTCCTGATAAGCTTTTCCTATTTCTTCAAATTCCTCGCTGTTTTCTTCCAATTCGTCCAACTTAACCCAGCATCGAATCCCATCTTGAAAGATTGGCGCTCCCTGCTGAATTTCTTTTTTGCCCGGAAAATCTGCCCGGAACTCTGCCAGGTGCATGCTGGTATTGTTTTCATGACCCACACCCAGAAGTAAAATCCAACCTTCCAGGTCATAGACCCTGGCTAATGGCGAATCCTCACCCAATCCAAAATGGAGTCCATGACTCCCGGTAATGAACTCTGCGTGTTTTCCTCTAGCTGCAAACGAGACATGAGGATGATTGCTCCGGAGCACGCCGGCTTGCTTGCGAAAAGTTTCCGATATTCTTCCCATCCCGCGGGTAGGTGTAAAGTCAGGGTCAAAGGCCGGCATGGTTTGGCGGATAATTTCCTTCCACTCCTCAGGTACTGGCGGGTTTTCCCATTTCTCGGGATCGGTTAAATCTCCCGAATGGGTTGGCATTACCAGTGTTCCTTCCGGACCGAGCGCTTCCTCTAGAGCCAGGATAACCCCTACCGGTCCGCCGCTTACCCAACCCAGGGAGCTGAGCGAGGAATGAACCAGCAGCACCAT
>JAIORG010000138.1 GCA_021108255.1 Anaerolineales bacterium
TCCCCCCTCGGCTACGCTCGGGGTTCGCTCAGGATAAACGCAGTCGAAGAGTCAGGTGCAGCGTGGGTTAAGTACCATCATTCCAGACGGAGATTACTTTATAATTGGACTTTAAATACTTGGTTTTTTCATTGTCATCCATTGCGATTGAAACTATTCCTACAACAATGGCTCCTTGATTTTCGATGAGTTTAATAGAAGCACCAACTTGTGCGCCTGTTTCGATCCATTCGTCAACAATTAATACGCGTGAACCTTCAGATAATATATCTTGCCTAATTTCAAGCTGCTTCTCCAATCCGGTGTAGTCGGTGAAATCAATTTGATCTGTTGTGACGGGAAGTTTTCCACCTTTGCGAATTGTGAGAATACCAACGTTTAATTTTTGGGATATTGCAGTGCCAAGAATGAAACCTAAAGCATCAATACAAGCGACTATATCAATACCTGTTTTAGGGATCTGATCAATAAGATCGTTAACTAAGGTATTGAAACCATCGAAATGACTAAATAGTGGAGTAACATCACACCGACCACTTGTGTTTCTGTCAATTAAGGATAAATAGTTCTTCATAATTGGTACCTAACGGAAGAGCTTTGCGAACCATCCTTTAGGGCACCCGCTCTGAGCGGAGCGCGGGTCAGGTTGCCACTTTATTATGATTGCCCATTTTTAGATAATTCCTGCAAGCTATTAATCCATACATTGAAGTTAGAAGCAAGTCTATATACACCGCGATCTCGTTCGGTTGGATCGTAACCATGCTCCTCATGGAATAAGTAATAAATTGTACCTTGATCTTCCTCAAGCAAAGAGATGACTGTGAAGTCTCCGTATCCGCTATTTGCTATTGGTAGCCACCCACTTGGCACACCATAATCTTCGATTATGAATTGGTTTAGCGATTGAGGATGATCTGCAGGAATAAGGGCATACATTTCGGCCACAGACTCTATCCAATTCTTTTCTCCTGGCATCCAATAGTCGGTTTTGCAAGGCATCTCCCCATTATGCCGCAGGAGATAGTTGCGATAGTCATCAGGAAGCCTTGCGCCAAGCAGCTGTTCAAATTCCCGAACTTTGCCCTCGCTTGCTTCCGGTATTTGCGAATCCGGTATGAAGGTTATTTCTGTCATAAAATCGAATCCAAATTCAATCAAATAAAGGCGACCTAACGGATAAGTTTTGCGGAGCATCCTTTAGGGCACCTGCAGCCGGGTCTTCCTTGACGATCCTACATCCCAGGCCATCCACCTTAACCGGCTGTCGGGTGGAGCGTGGGTTAGGTGGATCCATGTCTAATTATTGCTTTTTTGCTGATATTAAATCCACCCTTGTCTTAATATCTTCAATTCCTTCCGGAATGTGAACAAATGGTCCTAACCGTACCCGAGCACCAAGATTTTCTTCAAGATAAGCCTTCATTTCTAGACGCGATCCAATTTCCTCGGGACTACATCTTCCATACTCATCCGTGTCTAAGATATGGATTTCATACCACTGACCATCGATTGTATTGCTTATCACCCGCCTAACAAATTTATCGTCAATAATCCCCTCAAATGGATAGAGGTTTGCCTGTATCAGTTCAATACTTGCTCCACTTGGTAGGCCAGCAATGTCCTCCTTAAATGAATCTATTGTCCCAATTAAGCGCCTCGTCGTGCCGCCACCGCTAAGAGGGATATACACATCAATGAATGTCTCTCCGTCTTCATCGAGCCATTGGGAAAGAATGGGTATTATTCTCTTGTCCTCAATTGATTTAAAGTACATATTAATTAATTCCACCTAACGTTAATTATGTTTCAAATGCGCGATAGTA
>JAIORG010000190.1 GCA_021108255.1 Anaerolineales bacterium
CATCTGCCTGCTTTTCAAAGAGCAGTTCTGGGAAAATTAAGGCCAGATGCCTGCCTGGAAGTCCTCCAGTAAATTCCTGATCCCAGCGGTATCCCCTACCAAGGCTGAGGTATGGGTTCTTCTGGCCGGGTCAAAGACCATGGTCTGGTTCATTAATGCCCCAGGGAGAGTTTCAAAGGATACATCCTCCTGATAATCAATCTTCCCCGCCAGGCAGATCAGCTGGCTGATTTGATCCGGGCTGAGATCCGTCAGCACATTCCTTTTCAGCTGATTGAATAAATCGGGAATTGCTTTAAGTCCTGAAGGAGTTAACATCTTGGCTGCTATACCCTTCAGAATCACTGTTTGGTTATTGATTCTGCCAAAATCACCAATCTCAATCCGCTGGCGGGCCAGGATTTCTGCTTTTTTCCCATTTAAATGATGAGAACCCGCTTTTAAGAATAATTCAGGCTGCCCATTGACTTTTCTATACACATCCCCGGCCAGATAAATATCAATACCCCCGATTGTGTCAATAATCTGAACAAAGCTTTCCAGATTTACCGCCAGATAGTGGTCCACCCATACCCCATAATTTTCCTGGAGAGTTAATGCCAGCAAACCTGATCCGTAACCAGATCCTTCATAATAACCCATTCCCTGCGTGCCAAAAAAATAAGCCTGGTTTAATTTTCCTACTGTAATTCCATGATCCTCAATTCCCGGAATCTCTACCCATAAATCCCGCGGCAAAGCCAGAACCGTGACAGTCTGAGTCTGAAAGTCTAATCGAACCAAACGGATCGCGTCTGCTAATCCATAAACGTAGTTCTGTGAGGCGACTCCCGAGACCAAAATGGTCAGCGTTGGGGGAGCTCCGCACACTGGCACAATTGTGGGGGTCAGGGTTTCTCCAGGCACTGGTGTTAACCCGGGGGAAGGTGTTCCTGAGGATAAAACATCTGTCGTTGGAGTAGGAAGTGAAAGGGAAGGACCCAGTGGTTGATACCAGGTAGTCAATACCCAATATCCGCTGCCTGCAAGTACTGTCACTACAACCAGTACCAGGCTGAAAATTTTAATTTGGGTATCTGAAAAATGGTTAGTCAGGAAATTAATTAGTTTTACAAACAAGTTTTTTATCATTTTTTTAGCCCCGGGTAAGAACCCATGCCGCTTAATTACCGCTCTATCTTATCACATTGTTTCTTGGAAAATCAAAAAAGCAACTATCTGTAAAAATAGACCAGATAGATGGTTGAGAATTTTCAGATCGTCTTTCCTGATATGAGAGGAGGGACACAAAGCTGATCAACACTATTCAGATAGTGTCTGCCCGTGTTTAGAATTTACGGCCAGAAACCTAAACGAAGCTTAGCCAGCAGAAGCCGGATCTCGTTAACATCATAAGTCAGGGCGTAGGCATCATAATCATGAACTTTGTCATAGATTTTTCCCTCGGTGACCAAATCTTTGGGAAAGCTAACAAAGGTAACATCCTCTACCAGGTCAATCTTGCTGGTTAAACAAATCAATTTACTGATATCACTGGGGGAAAAATCCATCAGCACATTATCCTGGTAAATTTCAATTAACTCAGGGATTTCTTTAATCCCCTGGGGAGAAAGCAATTTTTTCACAAAAGCTTTTAATAACACTGTTTGATTGTTCATCCGACCGAAATCCCCAATCAATGTCCGGTGTCTTGCTACCATTTCTGCCTGCTTGCCAG
>JAIORG010000021.1 GCA_021108255.1 Anaerolineales bacterium
GGTGTCTTTTTTATGTTAGGATAAATCTTATGAAAAAATATCTACTGATCGCAGTAATCCTATCTGTACTGATCGTTGGGGCTGGATGCCAGGGGGATTCATTGAAATCCGCCAACTATCAATCCCGGTCCGATGTTGGAGCGGAAGCTGACGCCGATGCAGAGGGAGAAATCGATGCCGACGCCGGAGTGAATCCGGAAACCGACTGCTCCACTCTCAATCCTCACCCTATTGCCCAGGGCATGGTTGACACATATGATGTCAGCTATGACGAAGTGATGACCTGGTATTGTGATGGGTATGCGTTTTCAGATATTCTATTAGCCCTGGAGACCTCTGATCTCGCCGATGTACCTGTGCCGGATTTGCTTCCCTTGGCCAGGAACCAGACCTGGGACGAAATCTGGGATGAGCTGGGCATCAGCCCGGAGTTATAAGTGGTGATTAAATGTTTAAGGTTTAAGGTTTAACGTTTAAACCTTATGCCGTCTCCAGTCTCCCGTCCTCCGTCCCCCCGTCTCCTGTCCTGAGTAGCCCTGAGCGCAGCAAATGGGCGTATCGAAGGGCCTCGTCCCCCTGTCTCCCAATCACCCTGTCACTAAATCTCTTCCTCTTTTCGGGATGCCGGACTTGATGTGTTACACTTTTATCATCCAAAATTTACTTCTTAAATAAGTAACTGAAGGATAAACACTGATCCATTTCTCCCTGAAATGGCTGCGAAATCCATTATTGATATTATGTTAGCTGTTTCTTCCCGGGTGCAATCATCTAAGTTCATCCTTGGGTTGGATAATATTGGATATATAATGATCTCTTGACACAATCCCTGATGAATGTTCTTTTCCCGGGAAAGTTCACCTGAGTTTCGGACGCACCATCTGAATTTAACAAAGCTGGATTCAATTTTCTGGAAAAATCATCTCTTATTCCGCGAGTGCCTTTTAGAAGATAACCAGACAATATTCACGATGGCTTGTTGGAGTAAATTCAAAAATGGATAAAACTGAAAAACAACCTTTGCTGACACCCCTGATGAAATGGTTCATGTTCGCCATGGTGCTGGCAAATGTAGCCAGCGCCATGTATCCGATGCTCATGCCCATCTACCTGACTGAATTGGGCGCCAGCATCACTCAGGTTGGGTTAATATTCACGCTCACATCAGTCGTGGTTCTGATCTTACAGATTTTCGGCGGCTGGGTTTCCGACTCTATTGGACGCTTGCGTTCGATTGCTATCGGCAGTGTGGGAGGGATATTTGGTTTTGTGGCAGTGCTGCTGGCCCCAACCTGGCAGTGGATGTTAGCGGCGTTATGTGTGCTTCAATTCCCTTACGCCCTGGTTGGTCCAAGTTTTGGGGCTTTTATCGCGGAGAATTCCACCACGGAGAACCGCGGTAAAGTGTATGGAATTACCGACACAATCTTCCAGATCACCGGCGTGATCGGCCCACCCGTAGGCGGATTACTGGTCGGTCGATATGGGTTTAAAATGATGTTCCTGGTTTCCGGGAGTCTTTATGCTTTGGCGGCTATTTTACGGATCTGGATGGCTTCCACGGTCCGCACCACCTCAGAAGCCAACCCGCGAAAACTCTCGACATCTTCCTTGAAGACCAGCGTAAAAACCATGTTCGGCATGATCTTGGGCGGCGGGGTGCTAACCTGGATTTTCGTCACCGATGGGGTGCGTGATACTGC
>JAIORG010000035.1 GCA_021108255.1 Anaerolineales bacterium
GCTCTGAGCGGGTGCCCTCACCAGGGTGCTTCGCAACCCTTCGTATTCACTCAGGATGCTACGCGAAGCTCATCCGTTATGATGCTTCTTAAATTCTTATCACATCCTTAAATTGCCACAAGGAGAGAATATGCTTCAACGATTGTCAAAAAATCAGAATTGGGCAAGAATTACTCCTGTTCTTGGTGTAGCTTCTTCGATTTGGTTGTTTTGTTTCTTTAAACCAACAGAAGTGCTTTTCTGGGCATATATAAATATTCCTCTATATTTATTCCATCAAACTGAGGAACATTTCTGGCCAGGCGGATTTAAATACTTTATTAATCAAGTTATTAACGATCTGCCAGAAGGCGAGGAAAATCTAACTGACATGGATATTTTCTGGATAAATATCTTATTGGTATGGGTGGCTTTCATTGTCTTTGGATTATTAGCACGCGTCAATATTGGTTTTGGTCTGCTGATTATTGTTTTCAGTATCATAAATTGTTTGACACACATTATTCAAGGTGCAAGGCTTAAGAAATGGAATCCAGGGCTGGTCATGGCGAGTCTACAATTTGTAGTTTCAATCTTTGCTGCGTACTTCGTAACTGTAAATGGGCTGACCAATCCTGCAATTTGGTGGATAGCCACAGTTGTATTTTCAGGGCTTATTCATGGAATGTTGTTTAGACTGGTATTGAAACAATAAATTCACGCACCCTAACCACCACTCCACCTGACCGCCGGTATTTTACTAGTAACCCGCTATCACCCCTTTTTATTGGTTTCAGTTCTATAATCAATACCAGAAACACTTGGCTGCAGGTGCCCTTTACCCAAAGGGTAGGCCTGTCCTGAGCGGACTCCGAGTGTAACCGAGGAGGAAGGCGAAGTGCTCAGGATACTTTCTCATTGCCTAACCTGATAACAATATGTATCCTATACTTGAATTTGATCCAAACCGTAAATCCTTTATCGAACCTTCAGATGTAGTTGATCCTCTGGATGTTTCGGAATACTGTGTGATTTGTTTCTTCAGTGACGTCATTCAGAAGGTTGCGGATGAATTCAATGCCAAAATCTTGACCCAAAATCGTTGGGAAGATGGGCCCCATCCACTATACGAGATTGAATATTCAGGAAAACGATTGGCTTTTTTCCATCCAGGTGTAGGGGCACCTATCTCTGCCAATCTTCTCGAAGAGGTTATTGCTTTCGGTTGTCGAAAATTCATTGCTGTTGGGGGGTGCGGAGTATTGGAGAAGGATCTAGAGGTAGGGAGGCTGATCATTGTAAATTCAGCCGTTCGGGATGAAGGTGTTTCCTATCATTATCTACCTCCCGCCCGAGAAATTGTGGCCCAAGCTGAAGTGATCCCGATTATAGAAAAGATTCTAAATGAAAAACATATCCCTTATCTGCTGGGAAAGACCTGGACAATCGATGCTCCTTACCGGGAGACAAAAAAGAAGATCAAATCCAGACGTGGAGAAGGTTGTATTTCCGTTGAGATGGAGTCTGCCGGGCTGATGGCTGTAGCTCAATTCAGGAATGTAGCATTTGGACAGATCCTTTATGCAGGTGATGACCTAAGTGGAGAAACTTGGGATAACCGGAAATGGCAATCAAAGGCTGATATTCGATATCAACTTTTCTGGCTTGCAGCAGATGCTTGTTTGAACCTTTAGCATCTTCACCCCCGCTGC
>JAIORG010000200.1 GCA_021108255.1 Anaerolineales bacterium
TCAAGATATTCGTGCCATATGGAATAAGCTGCTCCGATTGCTCCGCCTGCATCGCCTGCGGCAGGTTGAATCCAGAGGTCTTTGAATATTCCCTGGCGAAGGAGTTTGCCGTTGGCTACACAATTGAGAGCAACTCCGCCGGCAAGACAGAGATAATCGACGTTAAGTTCCTGTTTGAGTGTCTTTGCCAGTTTCAGGACAATATTTTCTGTGACAATCTGAATAGAACGGGCAATATCCATCTCTTTTTGAGTCAGTTCTGATTCGGCTTTTCTCGGTTTGCCTCCAAAGAGACGGTTAAACCGCTCATTGGTCATGGTAAGACCTGTTGCGTAATTGAAATAGCGCATATTCAGTCTGAAGGTTCCGTCTTCTTTGACATCAATCAGGTTTGTGCGGATCAAATCGACATATTTCGGCTCGCCATACGGGGCAAGTCCCATCAGCTTGTACTCGCCGGAGTTTACCTTAAAACCTGCATAATAGGTAAAAGCAGAATAGAGAAGACCGAGTGAATGGGGGAAATCTATCTCCCATTGAGGCGTAAGGCTGTTTCCTTTGCCGAGCCATGCACTTGTAGTCGCCCATTCACCGACTCCGTCTAAACAAAGAACAGCGGCTTTATTGTAAGGAGACGGAAAGAAGGCCGAGGCCGCATGGGCCTGGTGATGTTCTGTAAACATCAAAGGCGGAAGATTTTTTTGTTTTAATCCGCCAAGAGATGCCAGCTCTTTTTTGAGGGTAGCTTTGAGAAACAGCTTTTCCTTCAGCCAGACAGGCATCGCCGAAAGAAAGGAACGGAAGCCTCTCGGCGCATAAGAGAGATAGGTCTCCAGAAGGCGTTCAAACTTAATCAGGGGTTTGTCGTAAAAGACAATATAGTCAATTTCCGAAACAGTTATCCTGGCATGTTCAAGGCAGTAGCGGATCGCATTTTCCGGAAAACCGGCATAATGTTTTTTGCGTGTAAACCGTTCTTCCTGGGCCGCAGCAACTATCTTTCCATCAATCAGCAATGCTGCAGCGCTGTCATGGTAGTATGCAGATATACCGAGTATCTTTGCGCCCATTGTCTCCTTTTGTATCCTTTGAGAAATTTGTAATAAGTCTTTGATGAGTTCAAAGATAGTTCGACATAAGCCATGCTTAATATAGCTGTGATGCAAGAATACTTTTTAGTATTTATAGAAATAATAATAAGGGATATAGTCCTTAAAGTCAATGTCAAAAGTGTATATATCCATATAGTAATCCTTGAAAATAAGGTCTATTTGCATGAACAAGGACAAAAAAGATGGATATTACCTATAAAAAAGCATTTTTAAAATGGTTTGGTCAAAATCTAAAAAGAGCCAGAAAAGAAACTGGCTATAGCCAGGAATCACTGTCAGAACATGCCGGAATGGATCTATCTTATTATGGAGCGGTTGAAAGAGGGGAGAGGGCGATAACCATACTCAAGTTGTCCCAAATAACTAATGCATTGGACATTCCTATGCGGAATCTTTTTTCCGGCGAACCGCATTATCCGTTAAACAAGAAGAAAGACAAACTTGAGGAATTAATCGAATTTTTAAGGGAAAGGGAATCTGAAGATTTAGAGTTGTTTATTGATGTCTTGCCAAAGCTTATTAACTGGAAACTCAGCGAATGAGGATACAGCAAACAATACCACTTACAATTCAA
>JAIORG010000197.1 GCA_021108255.1 Anaerolineales bacterium
CCTGACATTTGTGATTGGTTTGGTAACGATGGTAATTCGCTCGCGAAAAACAAGGTAAACGTAGCAGTTGCATGGTGCATCTTGAAAAGTGATTGTTTGTTTATTGTTTGTTTGCCAGAGCAAGTTTGGATGTGTCAGATCGTTTGTATGTAACAGCTGTTTTCAGTAAGATGCCCTTTTTTGCTTGACAGCGATTTAAATGTTTTTCATCATTGGGCTTGACAAATGTGTTAAGTAGGTTTACACTAGCAATTAATGATCCTGATAAAAGAAGATATTATCAATACGCTGCTCGATATCATTTATATCTCAATTGATTTTGAGAAGGAGGTCAGGAATTATGGTACGGATGTTGAAATTGCAGGCAGCGAAATATATCTACTTAAAATGATTGTGGAAATGGAGAATGCCTATATTACCGCCCTGGCTGAGGAAATGAAGATCACCAAAGCTGCTGTATCCCAGACTACAAAAAGACTTGGAAGGAAAGGGCTGATAGTAAAAACCGTAGCGCCTGACAATAAAAGCAAAAACATTTTACACTTAACAAAAAAAGGTTTGCGCGCTCATGAAGAACATATGAAGATAGAAAAGGAGGTCAGAGAAAGGATGGTACAGGCTGCCGATATATTGCCAGCAAAGGATTTGCGAAAAACAGCGGAGTTTCTGGGAGCAATCAGGAAAGATTTATTAGGATGGATGGAAAACCGTTAATTTTTTTATATATAGTGTAAAGCTACTTTACACTATTCAAAACGAAGTGTTTTAAACAATAGAATGAAACACTTCGAATTACATTACTTAGGAGGATTAAAATGATTTCAGTTACAGAATGGTTCCATCGATGGACGGAATACAATCCGGCAGTGTGGCCAATGCAGATTATTACCTACGTTTTGGCAATATGTGTGATTGCATTACTATTTGTAAAATGGAAACAATCCAGCAGGGTTATTGCAGGCGTAATCGCTTTTCTATGGTTGTGGAGCGGTCTGGTTGCTATAATTCTATTTTTTGGTACAGTCAGTTCGCAATACTATTTCTGGGGTTCACTCTGGATTATTCAGGGAGTGGTTTTTATTTATTATGGAGTACTAAATCCAGGGTTTCAATTTCGTTTCAGTAAAGATTTATCTGCCTATCTTGGATTCCTGCTTATTTTATATGCCCTGGTGGTATACCCGATTATTGGTGCATTAAGTGGACACGCATTTCCTGGAGGACCAATATTTGGTGTTGCTCCCTGTCCTGTCTGTATATTTACCTTCGGTGTTTTCATGATGACGCGAAGAAGAATCCCTGTTTATATATTTGTTTTTCCCTTAATATGGTCAATACTTGGAATATATGCTGCTGTCAAAATGAATGTATTTGCCGATCTTGGAATGGCTTTCGCCGGGGTAATGGGAACAGCGTTTATTGTTTACAACAACAAGGTTTTGAAAAATCGTGAAAAATCCGGGTAAAGATATTAAAGTAGAGAAATCAACTAGTGCTCTACTAAATTTCAATTCAATATTTGTAAGTACCAAAACAGAACACGTTAGGCAACTTTTCCATAAGGAATGCGTAATAACTGGGAGGAGGTAGTTAGATAAGACAGATTGAAATCAGGGAAGTTTTGTTGAACT
>JAIORG010000224.1 GCA_021108255.1 Anaerolineales bacterium
AGCTCACCCGCAGCCCTTAACCAGTATAAAACAAAATAAGACTTTATCTGCTGTTAAGGATTAATTGACATCCCTTTCAAATTGCCGTCCTTACCTGGCTGTCGGGTGGAGCGTGGGTTATGCACGTTTCAACTTGACACTCTTAATTGCCTCTATAACGTCATGATTAGTCTGAGGACTAGATATGTTAATATTTTTAGCCCAATCTTTGAGACTCCATAGGTTGAATAAAAAAGATCTAAAGGTTTTCTTTTTTGCATACGAAGCGACAGTATCATCGCGAATAATATAATTCATTCGTAAAAATAATAATTCATATGTCGCAAATAAAGCATAAAAATATATTAAGGGAATTAGTAAAATTGTTAATACAATTGGCATGAGAAATAAAATCAGGTTATTGACAGTGAAAATGCTTTGATAATCAGTGATTATTTTATAAATTGTATATCCAAGTAAACCTAATCCAATAACTCCGAGTATTCTTGTTAATAAAGTTTCAACCTGTTCAAATTTTTTATACGCAGAAGAAACACCGAGCATTCCGCCAATAAATAATAAGGTTGGTACAAACAAGATCTCAATCCAAAAACTAAACACAAAAAAATTTAATAAAAATTCAAGGAGAATAACTAGTTTTAGATTTTCAATAAGATGCTTCTTGAAAAAGTCATCTTTTCCTGCATTATTCACATTCATAAACATAACAAAAGCAACACCAAAAAACCAAATAGCAGTATCACTAAGATAAGAATAGTTCCAAAGTCCAATCGATTTAAATCCATAAACAATCACTAATACATAGAGGGTCATCGTTATATTTAGTACCAGTATTTTCTTTTTTAGTATTGACTTTATTACGTTAAAAAAAGATTTCCGAATATCTTTCTTTGTAAGAAAAAACATAAATAATATGATTAACCATGCTAGTATTGCTAGTTCTCTGTTATCAAGATATGTAGAAAGGAAGTTCATATTGGACTCATGGATATAAATAGTGCATAACGGATGAGCTCACCCGCCTAAGATAGTTTGATAATTCTTGCGCCTCCATCTCACTAGGGTCGGGTGGAGCGTGGGTTATATGACAACTAATAACTCTTTTACCAATCTAATTATCTAGCCAATAATGTGATATTGGATAAAGATCAATACCATATTGCTCAAACAATGAATAACTCTCCACATTTCTAGAAAAATCATCTTCAAGTTGTGTCGTCAATATTTTCCACATAGAAAAATTTAATGGTCCTATATCTATAGAGAATTGATACTCGCAAGCACCATCGCACCACCAACCACGGTTTATATACCAATCAACCACTTCTTTACGCGAGCTATTGGTTTCAAAAGAAAATCTTGAAGCTCCAATAATTCCTCCATAATAATCCCAAGTGAGTACAGAAAAAAAATCACATTTTATTTCTGTCAGATCTTTTCTATACAAATCGGCCACTATATTCAAAGAAAAACAGCAATATATGATAATTAAAATAAGAGTAATACCCCCAAAGATTATTCCGATTCTTTTTAATTCACTTTTATTATTCTTTTTACTAATAGACATATATCTTTTGATTGAAATAACAAACTTTACTGATGATTATTGGTTCATGTCATATAAC
>JAIORG010000094.1 GCA_021108255.1 Anaerolineales bacterium
GGAGGAAAATATGGCAAAAATAATAGGAATTGACTTAGGAACAACAAACTCTGCTGTTGCAGTGATGGAAGGTGGAGAACCCACAATTATCCCTTCTGCGGAAGGTGACCGCCTTATCCCATCTGTAGTGGCAATGAATAAAAATCATGAACGCCTGGTTGGGCGACCGGCCAGAAACCAGGCTGTAGTAAATCCGGAAAATACCATTACTTCCATTAAGAGATTTATGGGTGGCAAAACTTCTTCCCCGGAAATTGATCGGGCAAGGAAAATGGTTTCCTATCAAATCATAGAAGCGCCCAATGGAGACGTCCGGGTGTTGATGGATGAAAAAGAATATTCTCCGCCTGAAATCTCTGCCATGATATTAGCGAAAATCAAAGCAGATGCGGAAGACTATCTGGGTGAAACGGTTACCCAGGCAGTGATTACGGTTCCGGCTTATTTTAATGACAGCCAGCGCAATGCAACAAAAGACGCCGGAAAAATTGCCGGGCTGGAAGTTCTGCGGATCATTAACGAACCGACAGCTTCTGCTCTTGCTTACGGCCTTGATAAAAAACAAAACGAAGTAATCGCGGTCTATGACCTTGGAGGAGGAACTTTTGATATTTCCATCCTCGATGTTGGAGAAGGCGTATTCCAGGTCCGATCGACCAGCGGCGATACTTTCTTGGGCGGCGACGATTTTGACCAGAGGATCATTGACTATCTGGCAGATGAGTTCAAGAAAGACGAAGGAATTGATCTCCGGGAACAACGCCAGGCACTCCAGCGCTTAAGAGAAGCGGCTGAGAAGGCAAAAATTGAGCTCTCAACCATGCAGCAAACTGAGATTAACTTGCCGTATATCACGGCAGATGCTTCAGGACCAAAACATCTGGTTAAGAAATTTAACCGGGCAAAACTGGAGCAGCTCACTGGTGACCTGATTGAAAAATCTATGAAACCCGTGAAACAGGCTCTGGATGATGCCGGCCTCTCCCCTTCAGATATCAATGAGGTGGTTCTGGTTGGCGGTATGACTCGTATGCCAGCAGTGCAAGAAGCTGTAGCTAAGTTATTTGGCAAAGCCCCGCACAGAGGTGTGAACCCGGACGAAGTTGTTGCTGTTGGAGCTGCTATCCAAGCAGGCGTTCTAGGTGGAGAGGTGGATGACTTGCTGCTCCTGGACGTAACTCCCCTGACTTTGTCAGTTGAGACTCTTGGTGGCGTGGCAACTCCGCTGATTGAGCGGAATACCACTATTCCTGCCCGGGAAAGCCAGACCTTTTCCACTGCCAGTGACAATCAGTCCCAGGTAGAAATCCATGTGCTGCAAGGCGAACGTGCCATGGCAGCTGACAACAAATCTCTGGGCCGTTTTATCCTTGATGGAATTCCCCCGGCTCCGCGAGGCATACCTCAGGTTGAAGTCACTTTTGACATAAATGCCAACGGTATTCTAGAGGTTACCGCTAAAGACAAAGCTACCGGCAAAACCCAGAACATTACTATCACAGCCAGTTCTGGTTTAAGTGATGAAGAAGTGGAGCAAATGCGAAAGGATGCAGAGCGCCACGCCGAGGACGACAAGGTTAATAAAGAACAGATTGAAAGCCGCAACAACGCGGACAC
>JAIORG010000130.1 GCA_021108255.1 Anaerolineales bacterium
CAGGGTAAAATGTGTAGTGTCGCAGACCAACATCCACTAAAACAAGGATTGAAACTGACAAATAAATCTGCAAGTGATGTAATATCAAAGGTCGCAGACCAACATCCACTAAAACAAGGATTGAAACTTTGTTCCATCTTCATCTTCATATAATATATTTAAAGTCGCAGACCAACATCCACTAAAACAAGGATTGAAACATTTCTCCTTCAATTCGCTCGTATCACCGGCAACCTGTCGCAGACCAACATCCACTAAAACAAGGATTGAAACCCAATAATTATAATACTTTATGTGTAGTTGCGGCAGGGTCGCAGACCAACATCCACTAAAACAAGGATTGAAACAACCTTCTATCCCGTTTGCAGGCGGGTTCATTTCAAGTCGCAGACCAACATCCACTAAAACAAGGATTGAAACTTATATTAGAATATCCTTTTGAATAAAGCTTTTGAAGTCGCAGACCAACATCCACTAAAACAAGGATTGAAACATTCACTTATATGGTCTGTCTGCGGTTCAATTATAGTCGCAGACCAACATCCACTAAAACAAGGATTGAAACTCGGTTTTAAACCTCTTTTTGTTTTCTTTCTCGGTGTCGCAGACCAACATCCACTAAAACAAGGATTGAAACTTGTTTACTATGAAAATCTTCTCTGATTTCATCATCGTCGCAGACCAACATCCACTAAAACAAGGATTGAAACTTAGGTGGTGTGTGTGTGAACTGTGGGACAAATTTGTCGCAGACCAACATCCACTAAAACAAGGATTGAAACCAAGCCTTTGTTAAAGCAGGAAACTCGCTGGAGTTGTCGCAGACCAACATCCACTAAAACAAGGATTGAAACATTGAAGTGATATACCCTCAATCTGACAGTGATTGGTCGCAGACCAACATCCACTAAAACAAGGATTGAAACGTGAATGATACTACAGACAACCATGAGTACCTCCCAGTCGCAGACCAACATCCACTAAAACAAGGATTGAAACCCTTTTCAGTGAATCTTATCCAAAGCTTTTCGAGAGTCGCAGACCAACATCCACTAAAACAAGGATTGAAACATCGTTATCAAATAATCTTAGTTTCCAATAGGAAGATGGTCGCAGACCAACATCCACTAAAACAAGGATTGAAACTGTAAAGAGTGTCATATAGAATTGCATAGGAACAAGTCGCAGACCAACATCCACTAAAACAAGGATTGAAACTCCCAATAATTGAATGATATTTATTGCGATAATAAAGTCGCAGACCAACATCCACTAAAACAAGGATTGAAACTTATATATGTTCCTGTTGTTTCATCAGACATGATTTGTCGCAGACCAACATCCACTAAAACAAGGATTGAAACTCTTTCTCGGATATCCATCTTTGTCATGTTGAGGGTCGCAGACCAACATCCACTAAAACAAGGATTGAAACGCTACAAGCGCATGTGAGAGAACCGGAGCACTCGAAGGTCGCAGACCAACATCCACTAAAACAAGGATTGAAACAAACATCAAGTAAACATTGTCTTAGTTCATCTTCTTGTCGCAGACCAACATCCACTAAAACAAGGATTGAAACTAACGCTGTGTGTCTGAG
>JAIORG010000183.1 GCA_021108255.1 Anaerolineales bacterium
AGGGTTGGTACAATGTTGAAAAATACATTGAGCTACAATATCCTCAACATACCAATTTTATCCTCAGCGGAACAAAATCCAAACTTTTCCGTTAATCAGGGTGAAATAATTTATGGATAAAAAAGAATTGAAGCTCCTCCAAAGAGCCCAACGAGGAGATAAACAAGCAATAGCCGCCTTATACGACCTGCATTACCAGGCGGTCTATAAGTATATCTTCTTCCGGGTGAATGACCAGCCAACCGCGGAAGATCTCAGTGCCGAGGTGTTTATCCGTATGATTAAACGTTTAAGCACTTATCAGGATCGGGGGAGACCGCTGCTGGCCTGGCTTTACACCATTGCCCGCAATATGGTAACCGATCATCACCGGAAAGATGGGAAGAGGGATGATCTGCCGATTAAGGATCAGATTTTAACAGATCAGCAACCCGGCCCCTCCCAGCTGGTTGTGGAGAACCAGGCGCAGGATTGTTATCGCAAGGCTTTAACTCACTTACCTGAAACCCAGCGGCAAGTTGTGGTGGGACGTTTTATTGAGGAGCGCTCCATTCCGGAAATCGCGGGATTGATAAATAAAAGTGAACGGGCCGTGCGTTCCCTGCAGCACCGGGCCCTTAAGTCTTTAGAAAGGGCGCTGGTGGAGGAAAATTGCATATGAACAAGCAAAAATTTGAAATTCTGTTGGCAGAATGCCTGGATCGGTTGGAAGAAGGAGAATCCCTTCAATCGATTTTGGATACATATCCCCAGCAAGCAAATCGGTTGAAACCGCTGCTCAAGGCTGCCTTTGTGTCCAGGTCACTGCCTAAACCAGAACCTTCCCCGGAAGCGGTTCAATCAGGAAAAAATCGTTTGTTGGCCGAGGTGGATTCTCTCCGTCTGGAAAATAAATTTAGCAAAAACAGAACAAAACCAGCAGATGCTCGTTATACAGGTCGATTGTTAGAAAAAATCCATAGTTTTATAGAAAAGGAGAATATCGACATGAAACTTGTACCGCGTTTAGCTATCTACGTTTTGATCACAGCATTGGTGGGAGGATTTTTCACCGTCAGCGCCTCGGCTTCAAGTCTGCCCGGGGATCCTCTATATGGCCTCAAATTAAGTTGGGAACGAGCCCAGATGGTTTTTACCTTTGATGATGATGCCCAGGCAGAATTAGAAGAGGAATTTGAAAGCGAACGTATTTCGGAAGTGGAAGAGCTGTTGGAAGAGGGCCGGGAAGAGGAAATTGAATTCTCCGGCATCATTGAAGAGATTGGCACCTCAGCCTGGATCATCAGTGGGATCACTGTTCAGGTTGATCAGAATACAGAACTGGAAGGCATCCTGGAAGTTGGAACCCTGGTGGAAGTAGAAGCAATGACCCAGGAAGATGGTTCTCTGTTAGCCCTGGAAATATCCGCTGAACTGGATGATGGCGACGATGACGATATGGACGATGACGACATGGATGATGGCGACGATGACGACATGGACGATGGTGACGATGACGACATGGACGATGGTGACGATGACGACATGGACGATGGCGACGATAACGACATGGACGATGGCGACGATAACGACATGGACGACGACTCCGATGATGACTC
>JAIORG010000006.1 GCA_021108255.1 Anaerolineales bacterium
AGGCTATATTTCCTATTAGACAACTCATCATCTAATAGGAGGTAGGCTCATGACCGCTTTAAGAGAACGAATGATCGAGGATCTGCAGCTGCACGGGTTTGCAGAGAAGACCCAGGAGGCTTATTTGCGTGTTGTCCGCCAACTGGCTGCTCATTGTAAAAAGCCTCCAGACCAGATCACTGAGGATGAACTGCGGGGATATTTTCTCTATCTGAAGAACGAGAAAGGTGTTTCCCAGAGTACCATGAGGGTGGCGCTCAGCGGTATCAAGTTCTTCTACTTGAACACCTTGCAGAAAGAATGGCCTGCTCTTGATCTGATCCGCATTCCTCCGGAGAGAAAGCTTCCGGTTGTGCTCAGCGTGGATGAGGTACGCCGGGTATTGAGCAAGATCCTCCGTCCAAAATACCGGGTTTGCCTGACCACCATCTACTCCTGCGGGCTGCGCCTGAGAGAAGGTATCACGCTGGAGACAGGAGATATTGACGGGGAGCGCAGACAGATTCAGATCCGGAAAGCCAAGGGAGGTAAGGACCGCTATGTCCCGCTGCCTGAAAAAACCCTGGATATGCTGCGCGCGTTTTGGAGTGTTCACCGCCATCCTACCCTGATCTTTCCAGCCCGGGCTCCTCTAGATATCTCCCCCGACGCACCTTCAAAAACCATATCTTCCAGCAGTGTGCGGCGCGCATTTCGGGCAGCGCTTCTTGAAAGTGGAGTTCAGAAACAAGCCACTGTTCATTCCTTGCGACATTCCTATGCCACTCACCTGCTGGAAGCCGGGATCAATTTACGGGTCATCCAATTCTGCCTGGGGCACAGTTCCATTCAGAGTACCCTGATTTACACTCATCTGACCCAGAAAGCCCAATCCCCGGCCGTCGAAGCTATCAATGATATCTTGAATGATCTCGTGTGACAGAGCTGGCTGATATCTTCCAGCAGCAGGGAGATCAATACCGCAGTCTCTTTGGAAGGCGAATGCTGCCCAGCCACCGTCAGGCCATGCGGGATGTGGAATGCTGCCGCACAGAATCCCTGGGCGGGCATATCTACTCCTGTCCTGAATGTGACCAGGTCCAATATCAATATCATTCCTGCCGCAACAGACACTGTCCGAAATGCCAGGGACGGAAAGGAGAGGAATGGTTGGAAAAACAAACCGATCTCCTTCTTCCTGTGCCTTACTTCTTACTGACCTTCACCCTGCCTGACGAACTGAGAAAGTTGGCCCGCAGCCAGCAGCACTTGTTCTACAGCACTCTCTTTCGCACCTCCGCGGCAGCTGCCAAGAGACTGGCGCTGGATCCCAAATATGTCGGGGGACAGATTGGCATGGTGGGAGTTTTGCACACCTGGGGAAGGGATCTGACCTTTCATCCCCATGTGCACTACCTGGTTCCCGCAGGAGGTATTGGCGAAGATGGGGAATGGCTTCCGGTCAGAAACAATTTCCTGTTTCCTGTAAAGGCTCTGTCAAAGATCTTCAGAGCCAAATTCAGAGATGCGCTGCAGGAAGAAGACTGTTTTGAGGATATTCCAGATCGGGTATGGAAAAAGGACTGGGTGGTGCACTGCCAGCAAGTTGG
>JAIORG010000111.1 GCA_021108255.1 Anaerolineales bacterium
TCTTTGGTGACTGTACCTATGCATCGTTTGCACATGATACAGCGGTCCCGGTCAAGTAAGATATGATCAGCGCTTGCATCAACTCCCTTGATGGGGAATTCATAAGGGAACCTTGGTACCATCATCTGGTATCGATAGGCCAGGGCTTGCAGCTCACAATTACCACTTTTTTCACACGAGGGACAAAAATGGTTTCCTGAAACAAACAGAATCTCAATGATGGCTTTTCGCAATTCAATAAGTTCAGGAATATTATTTTCCACGGTCATATTTTCAGTTACTGGTGTCGTGCAGGCAGTCATGTTGTTCCCATTAACCTTCACATTGCATATCCTGCATGAACCTGGCGGTTTAACCCCCTCAACATGGCACAATGATGGGATAAAAATCCCATTGGCTTTTGCTGCGTCGATAATCGACTGTCCTTTTTCTGCGTAGCAAGTCTTTCCGTCGATTTCAAATTTTAGTTTTCCATTGTTGTTCATATCTTATCTACTTTGTTGTTCTAACTAAATTAATGGGATTTAATATTCGGAACCCTGCCTACCACTTCACATGATGCAGCTACAGCTTGTTCCATGTTAAAGGTTGATAAATACTCCTCATCAGTCTTGACAAGATCTTCATAGAGGCCCCTGAAATTGTCGATGGTTGAAATAATCGGATTGGCTGCTGTTTGACCAAGTCCGCACCTATTGGCAGATTTTCCAAACTGCGACCAGGTGTATAGTTCATCAATATCATTCTTTGTTCCATTGCCATCCATGATCTTCAGCAATTTGTTTCTCAATATCACTGGTAATGACCGGCAGGGAACACACGAGCCGCAGGTCTCTTCAATGAAGAAGGACATAAAGTTCAGGACATAATCCTTCAGCAAATCGTGGTCTTTACCTATGACTATCATTGAGCCCCCGGTGGCAAGATCTTCGAAGGCGATGCTCCGGTTGAACTGGGAAGGATCAATACAGGTACCGGAGGGGCCACCCACCTGTACAGCCTGTACAGCGGATGCGCCTACCATTTCCAGCATCTCATCAATGGTCATACCCCATTGCACCTCATAGACACCAGGGTTCTTGCAATCGCCTGAAATACTCAAGAGCTTGGTACCGGCCGATTCTTTGGTGCCCAATGCCTTGAACCAGTCTGCTCCCTTGAGCATGATCGGGACCACTTTGCAAAGGGTCTCAACATTATTCACCACGGTGGGTTTATCCAGGTAGCCTTTCTGCACAGGGAATGGAGGACGGTTTCTTGGTTCCCCGCGTTTACCTTCCATGGATTCAATCAGTCCGGATTCCTCGCCGCAGACATATGCCCCGGCTCCCAGCTGGATCCTGACATCGAAATCAAATCCCTCTTTTCCGGCAATGCTTTTTCCAAGAAGGTTCTGGTCACGCATCTCCTGGAGCACATTCTCCAGGTAAGCTTTCAGGTATCGGTATTCATAACGAAGATAGATTATTCCCTGCTTGGCATCCAATGCATATCCAGCAATTGCCATGCCTTCAAAGAGCAGTTTTGGCAGTTCTGTTAATATCACCCTTTCTTTGAACGTTCCGGGCTCCCCTTCATCCGC
>JAIORG010000117.1 GCA_021108255.1 Anaerolineales bacterium
TAACCCACGCTCCACCTGACCGCCTTCGGCGTGGGAAATCAGCCGTTTTTTGCAATTATTGGTTCTTGATCTATAATCATTAAAAGCAATATCGGCGCCAGGTGAGCTAATCCGTTAGCAATCAATCCTTTATTCAATTTTCTTTCTAGGGGGAAATTGTACTTACTGATCTGGTGGCATTGGAACCAAGTCGTCAGGTAACCTTTCATCTAAGATTCCCATCACATCATCAAATTCTAACTGTGTCATGGTTTTTTCATTTATATGAACAAGAACATACATAATAATATTCTGATGCAATTGCACTATTTCACAGATTCTATTCTGCATCTCATTAATCATTCCATTCTCACACTTATATTCAAAGAGGTCCTCTGATTTATTTGGTGTGTAATTGCTATCTAACACATCATATGTTCCAATAATGAACGTCTCTTCCACCTTCTTTTGGTATTGCTCAATTGAAATATTTAAATCAGGATAGATCGTAATTTCTTGAGCAATGAATTGGCCTACCTCTCCTTCTCCTGTCTGAAAACTAACATAGTAAGAAATGCCAACATCGTTTTCCGGAAAATCGCTGCTCTTAAAATGGAATCTTGATGGCAAATCCTTCTCCCTAATCATAATCTCATAAGGAAAATCATCAGGTAAAGCCATTGCATTGCAACCTGATGAGATGGTCAAAATAAGCAACATTAGAAGGAATGTATACTTTATGTTTTTCATGTGACCCTTTTATGGAGTGGAACAATAATCTCTATGCTATACTCCGATTATAACTCTGCAAGGGTTGAACAAAAGCATATTGATTGCTAACCCACGCTCCACCTGACAGCCGGTTAAGGTGGATGGCCAATGAAGCAGGATCTTACAAACCACGACCCGGCTGCAGGTGAGCTCATCCGTTAGCCAGCATCTTTTTTTAGGGATTAATTATGATCTGCCCTTTTTGCGATCTAGAATCAAATACCCGTCAAGAAATCATTCTTGAAAATGATCTCTGTCTATTCCTTCAAGAGCCACAAGAGGTGTTAATTGGATCAGGTATCATAATACCCAAAGAACACAGAGAGTCAGTATTTGACCTTACTGAAAAAGAATGGCAAGCGACTTTCTCGCTGCTCCAACTAGCCAAAGAAATAATAGATGAAAAATACAAACCAAACGGTTATAACATCGGTTGGAATATAGGCTCTGTGGCTGGTCAAGAGGTATTTCATGTACATTTACATATCATTCCCCGGTATACTGACGAACCGTTAGCAGGGAAAGGTATACGATATTGGTTCAAGCAACTGTCTAATAAACGGCAAATTAGAAGTGCTGGCTAACCCCCGCTCTACCTGACCGCCTTCGGCGTGGAGAATCGGCCGCTTTTAGTTATTTTTAGTTTTGGGTTAAAATCCTTAAAAGGGTCAAATTGGCGGCAGGTAAGCTCATCCGTTATACTGCTAAAATTTTATTTCGTTCATGTTATGTAATTATGTC
>JAIORG010000045.1 GCA_021108255.1 Anaerolineales bacterium
TCACGCAAGATGAGCATGAACCGAGGTGGTGTTTCTCGTGCGAGATGAGCATGAGAGATCACTGGTAATACAGGCGCGTGTGTCGAATCATAGGAGGCATGGTCTTGATGATGACAGATGCACGCGTAATGAGTATCGACGAACTGAACGCATTTCTCGCTTCGAGCGATGTGTTCACGTTCAAGGGAAACTCGCGGGAAGAGATCTACGCTTGGATCGAGCGTACCTTGCGTAGCTACAGCTACCGCTCTCGTCCTCGCTTGGAGAAAGGACTGCTCAGACGTTACATGCGGAAGATGACAGGAATCTCTAACTCACAATTGACAAGGCTCATTGCTCAGTTCCGCCGTAGCGGTCGTGTATGCATTCGACCCTACCAACGCTACTCATTCCCCACTAAGTACACCCGAGAGGATCAGCTCCTGTTAGCGGAACTGGACAACAACAACGAGCGGTTGTCAGGCAAGGCAACTGTGGCCATCTTCAAACGCGAGTACAACCTGTTTGGCAAGAGTGACTACCAGCGGCTCAGTGAGATCTCCGTTGCTCATCTGTACCGATTACGGCGAGGTTCTTTCTACCGTAATCACACCCTCACCATCGAGAAGACCAAGCCGTCCTCCTGTAAATATGGAGAACGGCGGCGCCCTGATCCGCAAGGAAGGCCGGGATTCATTCGTGTAGACACGGTTCATCAGGGAGATCTCAATGGGGTGAAAGGGGTATACCACATCAACACCATCGACGAGGTCACCCAATGGGAAGCGATTGGCTGTGTAGAGAAAATCAGTGAACACTACCTCGTCCCTGTTCTCAAGGATCTCCTCTCCCAGTACCCGTTTCGCATCCTTGGGTTTCACAGTGATAATGGGAGCGAGTATGTCAACAAGAGAGTAGTAAAGCTACTCAACAAGCTACTGATCGAGTTCACCAAGAGCAGAGCACGGCATACCAATGACCAAGCGCTGGTAGAAGGGAAGAATGGGAGCATCATTCGCAAGCAGATGGGACACTGGCACATCCCCCAGTCCGAGGCAACAAAGATCCAATCGTTCTACAAAGAGATATTCAATACGTACCTGAACTTCCATCGTCCGTGTGGATTCGCCACGGAGACGGTTGACGAGAAGGGGAAGATCAAGAAGAAGTACGAAATCTACCTGACACCGTTTGAGAAGTTCAAGAGCTTGTCTAAGCCTGAGCAGTTCCTCAAGAACGGGGTAACGATGGAGTCCTTGAAGGAGGTGGAGCAGCAACGCAGTGACACCGAGTATGCCAAGTTAGTACAGAAGAAGAAGATCGAGCTCTTTCGCTCCTTCTCCAAACCGGGTATATTGACTTAACGACTCACGCGTTCATGCTCATCTTCCAATGAGAAAAGACTGGATCAACTGTATTCAGGTGGTGGTCAGGCCAAGATAGACCTGTTGCTCCACGGTCAGGCTGTCGATCGCGACATTGAGCGAAGCAAGCTTCATCC
>JAIORG010000032.1 GCA_021108255.1 Anaerolineales bacterium
AAACGAAGGGTACCATGCCTGCCGTGCTCCCATCTCTTTTACATTCTAGTAACCCACGCTCCACCTGACTGCTGGTTAAGGACGGAAGACCGAGGACCGAATACGGAATGTGCCGTCCTGAATAACGTTTACAGCTAATTAGACTAAATCATTACCATATCATAAACTTGAGCAGTGTGCATCTTAACCGGGATTTGATACTCCAAGGAAAGATGAGGCCGCTCAAAATTGTAGAGCCATACAGCCTCCTTAACCGCAAGGTATGCGTGTTGGAAATCAATAAAGACATTGTCCAAGCCGTATTCTAGCTTGAGTATTCCATTCATCCGTTCAGCCAAAGCATTGTCATAGCAGTTGCCAACCTCACCCATGCTGGAAAGAATACTAACTTCTTCCAAGCGATTCCGGTAGGTTCGACTGGTATATTGACTACCGTGATCGGTGTGATGGATCAGTCCTGAGAGCGGGAAGGAAGCCTGATCAATAGCCATATCCAATGTTCTTTTTGCTCCCTCAACGGCCAGCGAGGGAGAGAGATCATAACCAACAATGTATCTGGAATAGGCATCTGTGAGCAAACTTAGGTAACAGAAGTTTTCTTCAGTTTCCAGGTAAGTGATGTCCCCCACCCAGACTTGCTGCACGTGAGTGATAGCCAGATCCTCCAATAGATTGGGACAGCGCCACAAACCAGCCCAAGTCGTGCGGCGTTTACGTTTGGTGGAAGGAACCAGGAGATCATGCCTTCCCAAGAGATCAAAAAACCGGTCTCTGCCGAGGGAAAAGTCCCCCTGAGCCATTTCTGGACCCAGTTTCTGGAGCAATTTTCTTCCTCCCATACGAGGATGTCGCTTGCGAACCTTTTGCACCAAGGCAAGGATCTTTCTTTCTGTTTCTTCGGTCTCTTTTTGCCGACGAAGTTTCTGATAATGTGCTTGTCTGGATATCCCAAACCAACTGCAGATGGCATTCATGGTCAGGGAGTTTCCTTGTGATCGGCTTCGTTTGTACGCCCGTTGGATGATGGAGGTGCGCCACTTTTTTTTACATCCTCACCCAGCTCTTCTTCTACTGTTTCCAGGGTGGCTTCCAGCATCAACTTGTCCAATGTCAGCTGAGCTACTGCCTTTTCTAGTTGAGCAATCTTTTCTTTGAGGTCTTTGACCTGACCTTGTTCTTCAGGGTGTTGGATGACCATCAGCTTGTGCCTTAATCCTTGGCGGCTGTATTTTTCTATCCATTGTTTAATCGTGTTATTGCCGCCTATGGCATATTTATTTTTCAGATATCTGATGCTGCTCCCTTTTTCATATTCGCGAACCACATGATGTTTGAAAGCTGTGCTATATTTCTTTATAATTGTTTTTGTCATTTTTGCCAGTCCTGTCCTATGTTTTTTGTAAACATATTTCAGGACAAGACAGGGCTTTGATTTTTCCGGTCCCCTGTCCCCGGTCTTCTGTCCTTAACCGGCTATC
>JAIORG010000243.1 GCA_021108255.1 Anaerolineales bacterium
AACCGGGACGAATCCCAAATTCAGGATAGACTCCCGTCTGTTGCTATCCTTCATGAATGGCAGATTCGTGATTTTATTCGTGCTATTCGTGATTTCAGCTTTGACTGCTAACTGCATGCCAAGCACGATTGATGGCCGATGGAATGAAGTGCACCCCTCAAGCTGGACACGTTGGACCCGAAATTGATACATACCATGGGGCCGACTTAATCCCTTGTTCAAACTCCACCGGACTGACATAACCAAGTGCCGAGTGTAAACGCTCTTGATTGTATATCAGTTCGATGAACTCGCCAATCCTCTCTTGCACTTCCGTAAACGTTCGGTACTCCGAAACATAGACCTCCTCTACCTTCAACGTCTTCATGAAGCTCTCTGCTTGCGCATTGTCATAGGGATTCCCTTTGCGAGACATGCTGATAATGAACTTGTGGTCCTCGAGAATCTCTATGTAGTCATCTGCCGCGTACTGCACACCACGGTCGGAATGGTGGATACATCCCGCAGAAGGATTCCGCGCAGCAATGGCCGCCCTAAGCGCGGCACAGGTGAGTGTAGCATCAATGTGTCGCGACAACGCCCAACCAATAACCCGGCGCGAGTAGGCATCGAGAATCACCGCCAGATAAACAAAGCCGTTCAGTAAGCGAATATATGTGATATCAGCCACCCACACCTGGTCCACCCCGGTGATGATCGTGTCTCCGTAAACGTTCGGATATACCCGGTAAGGATGATCGCTGTCTGTGGTCCTTACGAAACGACGCTTAGTTCTACACAACAGATCCGCCTCCCGCATCAGCCGCAGGACACGCTTGTGATTGACCCGGAATTCCTCTCGCTTCAATTGAGCTGTCATACGGCGATATCCATAGCGCGGGAAACGCAGCGCTAGTTCCTCGAGTCGCTCGCGGATATCCGCATCCTGTCTACGCTTGGCTTCGTCTACACGAGGCTTGTAGTAGTACGTACTGCGCGGGATATCCATCACTCGACACCCCCGCTTGATCGATTCGAGATTGGTCCGCTGATCGTGGAGGAACGCTCGTTTTCCCGTAACAGAGCGAAGCGCACGCCCTTTTTTAGCAGCTCGTTCTCCATCGTCAACCGCCCGACCATCCGTTCCAGTTCTTTGATCCGCTCCTCCTTGTCCGAAGGGCCCGCAAGCTCTTCTAACTTCCCTTCCGCATAACGTCTCCTCCACTGCAGGATTAGATTATCTGAGACACCATACCGGCGAGCCAACTGTGCCTGGGTAGCTTCCCCTGCCAGAAACTCCTCAACAACCTGACTCTTAAATGCCTTGCTGAACTTCCTGTTGCCTGCCATGAAACATCCTCCTTGCGACCCTCCAGACAATTTAGTGATTCCTTCACCCATCTGTCCAGTCGCAGGGGTTCACTTCAATCTGTTTGTTTCATTTCCACCGCGGTACTCCATTGCGCGGGTAGTGGGATTATT
>JAIORG010000109.1 GCA_021108255.1 Anaerolineales bacterium
TACGCCGCCGCTGCGCGTCAGCTACTCAGGACAGGCTTCTAATTCGCGGGCTAGGATAAGTAAGTCCCTCTGAAGAGGGACTTCTTCTTTTTTGTCATCCTGGCTTGCGAAGGATCCATGATGAGATCAGAATCAAATGCAGCCACAATCTGCAAGAGTTGATGTATTGAGTTTTGAGCTCTTTATGGATTCCTCACTGCGTTCGGAATGACAGAAGTGTAGGGGCGATCCGATGGGTCGCCCTTTTGTTTTAGGCCCGGCAATCTCCCGCATTAATCAGGAGATCACTTCGTCGTCGCGATGACAGATAAACGGCATTCTTCTGTTGAATCTTAATTTTAACCAGGGGATTAAAATCCCGGCTTGAGGCTCAGGACTTCGCCAGGCGTCGATCTCCATCGACGCTTAAGGTATCGACTACCCAGGCATCCTGAGTGATTTTCACCGTTAGGTGAAAATTGTATCGAAGGGTGAATAATCACAGAACTACCTGTCTTAAGATAGAATAATTATTAAAGTAAATTCTAAACAACAAGGGAATAACAATGAAAACCAACCGATTTAAAATCTTTCTCTTTTTATCAATCCTGCTTTCTCTCAGCCTGGCCTGCGTTTTAACCGGCGGTGAGACAGAGCCGGAGCCCGCGGCAGATTCGGGGGATGCGATTGCCACCGCAGTGGCTGCGACCCAGGAAGCCATCCAGAATGAAGATTTGACACCAACTGACTTCCCTACCGTTCATCCTACAGTAACAGCTTCCCCGGTAGAAACGAATTTTGATTATGCCGGGGTCAGTTTTTATTTTAATGATGTCCTGGCTGCTGATATTACTGCCGGTGTCAACCCGGCTGTAATTGATGAAAATTTATGGTGGAGTGTTCCTGAACACCGAAAATTTGTATTTAATGATTGGGTTTTGGCAGATGCTTTTCTCCCAGCCCGATTTACAATCTACCCGGTGGCGGATTTTCGAGATATCAATCCGGGCGTTGGTGACCGCCTCGATGCCCTCCAGATTATGCTCGCATCTAAGCCAGAAGATGGAGAAGGTGCGGTAGTTGGAGATATTTTTAACGCCGGGCAGATGTTCATGAGTAATGTGGAATATCTGCAGTTCCAAAACGGGGAAGGTGTGCGTTTCTTGACCCAGTACGGGCAGGCGCTCTCTCCTATCGGTCTGCCGATGATGTTCTACACATTCCAGGGATTTACAGATGATGGCCAATACTACATCAGCGCTATGCTTCCAGCTACTCATCCATCTCTCCCGCATCCGGAGCAGGTCACAATGGATCAGGCTTTTGTGGATAACTGGGAAACCTATGTGGCTGATTTAGAAGTCCAGCTGAACGGGGAACCTGACAATATGTTTATGCCGCCTCTGGCACTGCTGGATGCTATGTTTGAATCCATGACAGTGGGTGAGCCGTAGGAAGACAGGCGGTCACCCTT
>JAIORG010000239.1 GCA_021108255.1 Anaerolineales bacterium
CGCAAGATGCCTTATCTACTTACCGCCATTTATTTGAGAGTCGGCAGTTGGGGAATATTAGCTTTTTTGATCTATTGGATTGGCGATAAACAACCAACAATATTAGCCTGGACTTTGGTGGTAATGCTGGCTATCTTTTATGCTGGCGGCGGGCTGGGCAATATTCCCTATACAGACATTATTGGCAAGATCATCCCAAAAAAACGCCGGGGAGCTTTTTTCGGAGGTAAGGAAGCCCTTGCTGGGCCTCTTGCAGTGGGCGCGGCATTAGGAGCTCGTCAGATTCTGGCACATATCACATACCCCAATAACTATGCTTTGTTATTTGGATTAGCCGCCCTTGGATTAGGAATCGCCTCCCTGGGCTTCTGGATTATGAAAGAGCCAGTCACTTCCAAAGGAGAAATACCCAGCCTTTCCTGGGAAAATTATTGGCAGAAAATCAGGGACTCAAGCAAAAAATTAAAAATACTGATCATAATTGAACTATTGACTGGTTTCAGTCTGATGGCACTTCCTTTTTATGTGGTTTTCGCTCGAGAAAAGCTCAGTGCTCCCCCAGATGCAATTGGCTGGTTCTTGCTAGCTCAGATTTTGGGCGGCGTGTTGGCAAATTTACTTTGGGCACGCCTGGTTGACCGGACTGGCAGCCGCCAAATGCTGGTTGTGTGCGGATCGATTTCAACAATAACTCCTCTATTGGCAATTGCTTTGGCTCCCTTAGGTTGGCCGGCTCTATTGCTGGTATTTTTCCTGGCTGGAGCGACTTTTACCGGCCGAAAAGTTGGATTTCAAAGCGCACTGCTTGAGTTGGCACCTGCTGCTGAACGCCCCACCTACGCAGGATTAAATGCAGTTTTGATCTTACCGTTAGCCTTCCTTACTTTGATTGCCGGCGTTTTTTTACAACATGGTTCGTATACAACCCTCTTCATTATTGCTTCAGCTTTTATCGCGGTTGGCACAATTGTGGCTCGCCGCTGGGTATCTCAGTAATCACCTTATAGGAGGATAAATGAGTACAAAGATTGGGATAATTATTTGTGACCGCTATCGCCGCTGCGCAGGCGGGAAATGTTTTCGATCGCTGAAAAACAGAGAAGGTGCATTCAGTATTTATTCTGACCAGGAAGTGGAATTGGTTGGCTACACAACTTGTGATGGATGTCCCGGCGGAAACATTGAATACGCTGGCGATGAAATGGTCAAGAATGGTGCCCAGGTCATCCACCTGGCTACTGGCCTCGTCGTCGGGTATCCGCCTTGCCCCTACATTGATACCTTCAAAGACTTTCTTGAAGCCCGGTACGATGTAAAAGTCGTGGTGGGAACGCACCCTATCCCCCAGAAATATCTTGACATGCACACCCGTTTGGGAACCTGGGATGATCCGGACTGGGAACCGCTGACCGCCCCAACAATGACCGACAAATCAACCCG
>JAIORG010000182.1 GCA_021108255.1 Anaerolineales bacterium
GCTCCAAGGGTTCCCGGTTGACATCCACCGAGATGACCTCGAAGTCGGGATCCTTACACAGATCGATGGCCATGTATCTGCCGACGGTCCCACAGCCCAGCACTACAATTCTACTCATATTCTCCTGCCTATCTTTCTAACGGATGAGCTTTGCGAAGCCCTTCGACTTCCACCTCGATTGCACTCGGTGTTCGCTCAGGACAGGCATCCTGAGTGAATACGAAGGGTTGCGAAGCACCCTGGTGAGGGCACCTGCCTGCCGGATCGTTTTTCCCGGTTTTCCGTCCTCGGTCTCCGGTCCACCCCTGGCTGTCGGGTGGAGCGGGGATTAGTTGCCCTTGCTTGTATGTATGAAAGCAATAATCCTTCATCAGGGTATTTTCTTAATAATCAATTGGAAGAACCTGGCCAATAAGTTGTAGGGATACTTTCTGCCAAGCTCAAATTCCAATTGTTCTAACTCAGTAAAGAATGTTGGATCCTCTTTAATGCTGTCGTCTGAAATATAGTCGTTTACACAACGGATGCCGAATTGATCTTCGATAATTAAACTGAAGTTTTGAAAATACGAGAATAGTTCACCTGCTGTGAATAAACGTATTGGTTCTTTGAACGTTGATGAAATGTATTCCTCATTTTCAATATTATCTAATGCTGCCTTTGGATTTAATTCATGAAATATTTCCCTGTAAACCTCTGAATATTGGTTCATACTTATGAGGGAAATTATCCCGTTTATATTTAGACAATTAACAATTCCCGGAATAATATCTTCAATGTTGTCTACATATTGCAAAACATTGTGGCATAAAATAACATCGAATTCGGGCTTTGAAAATAACGTGGAGACTTCACGAATGTCGCAATTGTAGACTTCAACCCGGTCAATGATACCTGCTTCATCAGCAGATCGTTTAGCATCATTAAGTAAGTTTTCAGCAAGATCCACTATAACGATATTGTGACCTGCCTTAGCGTAGACAATAGAACTTCTTCCATTACCGCCCCCTAGATCAAGTATTTTGGATGGTAGATTTGGGATATAGGGTTGGAGATATTTGTTACTCAAGATATAGAACAACCGTCCCCATGGTTGTTCTTGATACTCTTGCCATTGAGTTGAATGTTGATTAAAAGCCTTAGTCATAATTAATCCAAAATTTAATTGTGCAACTAACGGATGAGCTTCGCGTAGCCCTTCGACTTCCACCTCGATTGCACTCGGTGTTCGCTCAGGACAGGCATCCTGAGTGAATACGAAGGGTTGCGAAGCACCCTTTAGGGCACCCACAGCCAGGTCAGTAATCAGTATTCAGTGATCAGACACCATGTCTCAATTTTTAATTTTCAATCTTCAATTCACCCCGGCTGTCAGGTAGAGCGGGGGTTAGCTTCCACTCGTTAAGTTATAGAGCATCAATATTA
>JAIORG010000026.1 GCA_021108255.1 Anaerolineales bacterium
GGTGTCAAGCCCCCATTTTTTGGTCCAGTAGTAATGAGAGTTTTTTAGGTTGATGTAGCTTGGCTCCTTGTCTCATGCAATGGGGCTGCCGGCTCCGCCTCGCTACACTCGGCTCCACCGGCAGCCCCATTGCATTCGGCGAACCAACTCGGTGTCATGTACCCCAGCGCGCTATGCGGCCTTTTCTCGTTATAATCCTCCCTCCATTTCTCAGTCAATATTTGCGCCTCTTTGATATTGTTGAAGATTTCCATGTTCAAAAATTCATCGCGGAAACGGCTGTTAAAGCTTTCCACATAACCGTTTTGCCAGGGTGCTCCCGGCTCGATAAAAAGGGTTCCAATCCCAAGGCTTGTAAGCCAATTTCTGACCGCAATAGAAACAAACTCTGGACCGTTGTCCGAGCGGATAGCCGTTGGAATACCGCGCTGCCCCATCAATAGGCTTAACTCGGTAAGAACTGAATCGCCGGTGATTGAACGGTTGACCGTCAAAGCCAGGCTCTCTCGTGTATACTCATCAAGGACGGCCAAGCACTTGAATTGACGACCGTCCACAAGGCGATCATGGATGAAATCCAATGTCCAAACATCATTTTTACCGGAGGACTTGCGCTTATTACAGGCATTGGCCCCAGTCCCTATGTAATGCTTCTTTTTACGTTTAGGTGGCACTCGAAAACCTTCCTGTTTCCAAAGACGATGAACTCGTTTGTAATTCACGGTCCAGCCATCGTCACAGAGCATCCGAGCGATCCGGCGACAACCAAAACGAGGGCGCTCTAAAACTAACCTATGCATGTCTTTGAGCAATTGGTCCTCCTCATCCCGCTTTTGAGGTTGATACCGCTGTGTTGAACGGTGCTGGGAAAGAACTTTGCATGCCCGACGTTCGGAGACGGTGTGGTTCTTTTGAAGATGCTTAACCGCCTTTCTTCGACGCGACGGGCCTATAAGTTTCCCTCAGCAAGATCTTTCAACAGTTCCTTGTCCAACATCAAGTCAGCCACCATTTTTTTTAACCGCGCGTTTTCCCTCTCCAACTCTTTGAGCCGCTTGGCTTCATGCGCCTTCATACCGCCGTACTGATTCCGCCAACGGTGAAAAGTACCTTCACTGATCTCAAGAATCTGACATACCTGAGAGATGTTCTGGCCAGCGGTCAATCGACGATCCGCGTCTTCAAGCTTACGAATGATCTGTTCCGGGTTATGTCGCTTAATTTTTGCCATATTTTGAGTCTCCTGAGTTCCTTATCGGACGTTTGAAGACTCTCATAAAACTTGGACTCATTATAGGGGGGCAGACCAGTATGAAGGTTGACCAATGTGGTAACGTATATTGTACCGGTCCTGGCGGAATTTGGATTATCGGAATGTGTCAATGAAAATGAGACACTCATGTTCGTAAATTAGAGAACAATTTG
>JAIORG010000059.1 GCA_021108255.1 Anaerolineales bacterium
AGCTGCGGTCGGTCACGATAGCTTTAAGATGTAATATCTACCCTTCGGGCAAAGGAAACCTGGCGCCGGGAGGGCTTCGATGATCATTGATTAAGAACCTGTAAAAAGGGGTTATGCGGTCAGCTTACTTTAAAGTAACTCCGGGACACTCCACCAGGAGTTTTTGGGGATCTTTCTTGAATTGATTCCAGAATGGAAAAGTTTTACATTGATTGGGTCTGCTCTGATAGATTGTACATTGACAATCAATGAAGTCAAAAAAGCAGCAGAAGTGCTCGCCATTTAAAACACGCTCTTGCAGTGCAAGTCTGCCTTGAACCCCCCGTACATACTGCTTAGAAAATTGGGCCACACTTATCTTTCTTGAGTCTGCCATTTTCTCCAGCTCTTCCATATTGATCCAAACATAACCTCCAAAACCACGACAGCAATTTCCGCTGCATGTTTTGCAAGCATTGTTATTGAAATTAAAGGGGAAGTTGTTTTGAGTATTCATTAATTCTTATCGCTTAATGAATGAGCTTCGCGCAGCGCAGCATTCCTTTGGGAGACCAGGCAGGAGGTGAGTCTGGTAAAAGTGGGGTTGGGCTTATTTATCATCCAAAAAATAAGCGTTTCAATCGAATGTACCTTCATTCGCGAAACGCGTTAATTCGCTGACGCTTATATCAGCATAACCCAGTTTAACTAACGTTCGACCGTAGTGCCAATAATCTCTCTGATGAATAATACATGCCAGACGTATAATACTCACCATGCCTCGCACAGACAAACCAAATTGTTGCCCCAGGGCAGCTAAGGGTACTAAGCTCATTGGCACATCTTCAAAAATATATCGGTGAGCCAACGTTTTAGGAGCGCCGATGCCATAGTACCCTGCTTGGTTTTGGATTGCTTCATAAAGGTCTGTGCCATCGGTATCGTAAGCTTTTTTCAGCCACTCTAGTGTTGTTTGGGCACGAATTCCAATCGCAGATGCAACCGCTACTCTTTCGCGATCCAGCGCTTCCAGCACACGAGCTACTGATGGGGTTACTCCATCAATATAAAATTGGAAATCACCCCTGGTGGATTCTATGCGCCCTGCGTTGAGAATTGTAAGCGCTGGGTGAAAAATTGCTCCTATATTATTCATGCTTGTGTGAAACACGTTAACTCCATCAATAAATTGGGGGAAAGCTGAGTTGACAACATCCAAAACTTGTTGCGTATGAGTAGCGGGTAACGCGGCTAATGGTACGCTGTCTTTGATGCGATAGATATATGCTGAGGCGGGGCCATCGGAACGGCTGGCATAGATGAATGTTTCTGCTTCAGATACTATTACATCAGCTGTGCAATGGTTATCTCTCAGTAATTTGTCAAATTCTAATGCGCCAAATGTGCGTCCCGGGTGTAAGATAATAATTTG
>JAIORG010000120.1 GCA_021108255.1 Anaerolineales bacterium
TGCATTCCCTGTCCAACGGGCAGTTTTCCCGGATTTCCCTCGGAATCATATCCCCATTTGAAGAGCGCGAAGAATCCTTCAATCGTTCCAGCTGCCGGAATCGGGCGCTTTCAACCCTTTCTCTTACCTGATCAGAGGGTTCTCCGAGCCTGTCGGAACTGAGCTTGTCATAGTCCACCCTTGGTACTTCAACCTGAATGTCCATCCGATCCAGCAGCGGTCCGGAGATTCTTTTCTGGTAGCGGGTGATAGATGCTGACGAGCAGGTGCATTCTTTAACCGGATCGCCGTAGTATCCGCAGGGGCAGGGATTCATAGCTGCTATCAGCATGAAATTGGCAGGAAAAGTCAGGGAACCCTGGGCGCGGCTGATGGTAACGACTTTATCTTCCAGAGGCTGGCGAAGCACCTCCAGCACGCGGCGGCCGAACTCAGGAAATTCATCGAGGAACAAAACGCCTCGATGGGCCAGGGAGATTTCTCCCGGCTGGGGCCAGGTGCCGCCGCCCACCAGACCAGCATGAGAGATGGTATGGTGGGGCGCCCGGAACGGGCGGTGCTGGATGAGCGGCGTGTTGGGTGGAAGCTGGTCGAGTATGGAATATATCCGGGTTACATCGAGGGCTTCATCGATGGACATACGGGGCATGATTCCCGGCAGAGACCTCGCTAATAAGGTTTTTCCGGCACCAGGTGGTCCATTCATTAATATGTTATGATTCCCGGCTGCCGCGACCTCGAGAGCCCGTTTGACATGCTCCTGCCCCTTGACTTCCCGGAAATCTGTTTGGGCCACCTGGGCAGGCAGTTTAGCGAAGGGTTTTGATTTAAAGGGATTGATAGGTTTTACGGCTATCAAATGCTCAAGGAGTTCTTGAAGAGTATTCACCGGCAGAACCCGCAAATCCGGAACCAGGGCAGCTTCCGCGGCATCTTGAGCTGGGACACAAATCGTCTGGAATCCACCATCGCGGGCCATAGCAGCCATGGGCAGCAATCCCGGTGTATGGCGTAGAGTTCCATCCAGGGAGAGCTCTCCGACAATGATCATATCGTCCACTGCTTCGGGCTGGATATGTCCGATGGTAATTAGAATCCCTACGGCCATCGGCAGGTCGTAGGCAGGACCCTCTTTGCGCACATTCGCTGGCGCTAGATTGATGATTATTGGTTTGCGGGGGAATTTGACAGGTATGTTTTTAATCGCAGCCCGGACTCGCTCCCGGCTTTCTTTGACGGCAGTATCCGGAAGACCGACCACAGTGATATTAGGCAGCCCGGTACCGAAATCCACTTCTACTTCAACTAAGACCCCCTCCAGCCCCAGCACAGCGCAGGAGTAAACGCGTGCCAGCATATTTTCAGTGTAAATAAAATCAGGTCAAATGTCAAC
>JAIORG010000280.1 GCA_021108255.1 Anaerolineales bacterium
TTTGGGAAAATGGATGGTCAAAACAAGACCCGGCTGCAGGTTAGCTCATCCGTTAGCTTCCGTACTGGTGTTGAGAAGTTTAAGCAACAAACATTTCAATGCTTCAAACATTTTTGGATTCATTTATATTTGCTCACAGTGCGATAGTTATTAAAAGAAACATATAGATTTTTCTGGTGTATGTTCATAATAAACAATAATGAAAAATTGGAGAGAGGGTAAATGAAAATCAAAAGAAAACTTGTAATCGGAGTATTGACAGGTCTAGCACTGGGCTTATCCCTTTTCATTGTTGGTGCGATCGCTTCCCAGATTATTTACGGTCCTCAATTGGCACCGGAAGGGAAATTTGATCCTGAACAATTGAATGCTTGGTATTTCATTTGGACAAAACTGGTGATCGGAATCATATTTGGTGTGCTATTTATTATTCTATATGAAGCATTGCCTGTATCGAAACGAATACAAGGTATTGGAGATGGGCTGAAGTACGCGTTTATGCTCTGGGTAGTGATCAATTTGTGGGAACTATCTCATCCTCTTGTTTATAATATTGACACATTGAATTGGCAGGATCAGATATTTTGGTTGATATATACACTTGGTGGTTTCCTGGGGTACGGTTTAGCAGTTGGCTATGCATACAAAAAACAAAGAGAAAATCTAATTCCTTCACCAGGGTCCTGATAACAAAGGCTGGCAGCTACCGATGAATAACAGTGTCAAGGGTAAACAACAAATTTAGAGAAAAAGATCAGGAAAACAAAAAACAAGAGCTCTCTCCAGCAGTACCAATGTTGGTTTGGGCTCTTTTTTATGGTGTAGTTAAAACTATCATCGCCTGCCAGCACCATCGGCCAGCAAGCAGACTCGTTCGATATTAGCGGGGGGAATCTAGCGCGGCGGTGCCAGCTCGGGCTTCAGAGCCAAGACTTCTTCAGTGGGAGCAATTTTTCTAGGACCTCCACCCTTCACAATGCGCTCCAGGTCCTGTCCAATCCCCAAACGCAGCAAACCGTATTTAGCGAACTGCTGACGGGTCAGTCCCTGGCGCCCCTCTTCACCAATCGCTTGAGCCCAGATCAGCATCTTGTAGGCAATGGTCTCCTCATCGAAGTGACGATAGGATTCACGCTTGGTGAGGATATACCAGATAGAAACCAACATCCTTCTCGCAATGGACACAATAGCCTTATTAACATGCATCCGTTTTTTCAAGCGTATAAACTGAGCTTTCCAGTACGGATCGAAACGGACCGCCACCCAGGCAGCTTCTACTAGTGCCCAGCGCAGTTCCTTGCGACCTGCTTTGGTGATTGATTTCTCCTGGTATTTCT
>JAIORG010000122.1 GCA_021108255.1 Anaerolineales bacterium
ACCGGCGGCTTGTCTACTGTTACCGAGCCGCCTGGTTCAAACGCGACGAAGAAAAAGTTTTCCCAGGAGGTCAACATACTCTTGACTGCGGCTGCGTAGTAAGTATTGCCGATGCTGAATTCGCCTAATTGATATAAGCGCAAATAAGCGCCGAGGGCAACGATCAGGCCAAGCCCGATGGCAGCGATTAACTTTTCCTGATTAGATCTCTGGTGAACAAGTTCAGTAGTTTCTGCAGACATCATGAGTCTCCGCTAAGGGTTATTAGTACCTGCAGTATATGGGAAAGTTATAAAGAAGTTATTCAGAAGAGCTTCAGTTTTGGTAGAGGTTTAAAGCGAGGATATTGTTCCTGTCTATCATGGTTCGTGCGCTCTGTTGAGCTGTTTGAATCAATTTCCAGCGGTTTACTAGAAAGCGATATGTATCAAAATTCGAGTTTCAGGGTGTTAGGAAGCAGAGGAAGAAAAGGCACCAGGTGAGTTTGCACAACACGACAATTTGAAAATAGGTAATGATTAATTAGTACCATGCCACAGTTGAGTGTCTGGGTATCCTAGTTATCGTTGATTTCAGGCATTCTGTATTCAGAGATAAACTCAACTCCTACAATATTCGCAATTTCTGGTATTTTGGTTGCATCAATCCACACTCGGAATTTATTCTGAGAAGTCCCGTAGATCGTTGACACTGTACCTCCAACAGACTCTATCTGATTTACTATATCTGTCACGTTTTCCCCACCAAAAACACCAACGGTCAAGGTTACAGCGCCTGTCCTGGTCAGCAAAGGCATAGAGACCTCACGTACTGGTGGATCTACACTGTCCCATTTAACATTTACACTGATTTTGAATGCTGGCTGATATATTCCTACCCATTCGACAATTTCCAAATCCTCAACGTTATCTTTAATGCTTTCGTTCATCTTGACAATAAATCCATTCTTGGGGATATAAGAGTGGAGGATTCCTCCAAGCGACTCAATTTGACCCTTGTACTCTTCATATATTGGACCCTTAAACATTACGATATAGTAGCCTTCCGAATTGATAGGATACGAGCAAACACAAAGGTTCTTGGGTAAAGTGATTTGAATGTAGTCATCGTCAATATCGTAACTACGAAACACCTCAATGGCAGGCAGTTCCAGCATTTTTGGGATTTTAAACGAGCACTTTTCACCTGACTCAATTTCTAGATTGTCAGGTGTCATTTTACCGGGAGTTTCGAGTGGATCTGAAGTTAGTGTATCAAGCGGAGAGATAGATTCCCCCTGTGATTCAGCGCAGGCGGAGAACATAATCC
>JAIORG010000232.1 GCA_021108255.1 Anaerolineales bacterium
CATCCGGGGCAATAGTCTGGATGAGTGTATTGGTTAAAACGAGTTGAGTGATAAAAGAGAAGCCGATCAAGGCCATAAAAGCCATGCTCATCCAGGGTGTGCGGGATAGTGCCAGTCCGATAATTCCTGGACCTAGCAACAGGCGACTGAAGAGGAGGGTTTTTCCTTTCTGGAAATTGTCGCCATAGATGACCAACAGCATAGCTCCAATCACTGCTCCCACACCTTGCCAGGATAGTAAATTACCAAAGCCGGTGGCTCCGGTATGGAGGATGTCCTTGGCAAAAACCGGAACCAAGGTGAGCGTGCCAAAGCCGATCATGCTGACGGCAGCGACCATGACAACCAATCCCAGGATTGATTTTTCACTCAGGATGTAGCGAAAGCCATCTTTCATCTTTTCCAGGGGATTAGCGCGAGAGGAGGTAATAACCGGAAGAGAGAATTTCATCAACAGCAAAGCAATGATCACAGCGAGATAAGAAAGACCGTTAATGGCAAAGGCGGGGGCCTCACCCAGGGTGGCTACAATCGCACCACCAATCGCAGGGCCAATAATCCGCGCAATATTAAAAAGAGTAGAGTTGAGGCTGATTGCATTCAGTACATCGCCTTTATCGTCATCCACCAACTCGATCACAAAAGCCTGTCTTGCGGGCATGTCAAGCGCGTTGCCAATTCCAAGCAGAAATGCGAGCAGAAGAATGTGCCAGTACTGAACAATTTCCAGCCAGGTTAGAAGCGCCAGCAAGCCTGCCAGGAGCATGAACCAGCTCGTGGTGAAAAGCAATAATTTGCGGCGGGGAAATTGATCAACAATCACGCCCATAAACAATGAAAGCAGCAGGACAGGTAAAAAATTGATAAAAGTTACCAGGCCCAGGCTGGTTTGAGAACCAGTGATGCGATAGACCAGCCATTGTTGGGCTGTGACCTGCATCCAGATGCCGATGACTGAAACAAGCTGCCCCCAGAAGAAGAGTCGAAAGTTGGGATGGCGCAACGCTCTAAAGGAACGCGACAAGTTCAGGGAAGGGAAAAGATTAGCCATGTATTGCGAAGATGCTCCTCTGATGTTGCTGATGTGTCCCTGGTTTTCGATCCGGTCGCAAAGTTAATATGCACTGCGGAAAGCCATCAATCATGCTTTTTAGATGATTTTGTATTTGTCCAATGCGTTTGCGGTAGTAACAATGGCGGTCTCATTCCTGAGACCGCCATTAGAAAGGCGCACCCGGAGGGACTCGAACCCCCAACCTGCTGATTCGAAGTCAGACGCTCTATCCATTGAGCTACGGGTGCGTG
>JAIORG010000288.1 GCA_021108255.1 Anaerolineales bacterium
TAACCCACGCTCCACCTGATCGCCGGTTAAGGTGGATGGTTTGGGAACCATAATCATAAAAACACAACCCGGCGCCAGGTGAGCTCAATCCGTTAGGTGCGCCAGATTCTTAACTATTTTATTTAGGACTAAATATGTCAAAGCTCATCTATGGAGATCGCATCACAAAAAATGCCCCGGTGCTTGTTGGTAGCTCTGCTCAGATACTTGATCCGTCAGGCAAAAAAGTGTTACTTACAAAGCGGGGAGACAATGGGCGATGGTGTACTCCAAGTGGTCAACTAGATTCGGGAGAAAGTGTAGCAGAGACTTGCGTTAGGGAAGTATTGGAAGAAACTGGTTTGATAGTCCAGGTAGAGCGATTGATTGGGGTCTACTCAAATCCAAATATGCTTTTATCTTATGATGAAGAACATCAATATCAACTAGTCTCATTCCATTTTGCAGTTAGTGTGATTGGCGGTGAACTGGGTTTGAGTAATGAAACAACTGATGTTGGTTATTTTTCTTTAGACGAGATAAATAACATGGACTTAATGGAACATCATCAACAACGCATCATGGATGCTTTTGCGGATAAGAAGGAAACCTTTATCAGGTGAATATATGATGATGGATTAATGATCTTGGCGCCCTAACCCCCGCTCCACCCGACCCTGGTGACATGTCGGCGCAAGTATAATCAAGTTATCTTAGGCGGGTGAGCTCATCCGTTAGGCCACCAATAGATTGAAAAAATATAAAAACAACAAGCTAATGAAAAAAATCTTTCGGGGTGTATTAATTGGATTATTGATCTTGATGTGTGTTTTGATTCTGGGCTTTCTTATTTTATTCCGGCCTGATGAATATGGGCCGATTAGCGAAGTTGCTATCTATTATCAACCAGCTCCAACGCCAGGAAGTGATCTTGATTTTATTGAAGCAGATGCAGGAATATCCATACCTGATAGCGCTCGTGAGATAAACGCAATGATAAGCGGCTTTCGCGAGTTAGACACTTGGGTACGTCTAGATATACCGGCTAACGAACTAAAATCTTTTTTGGAGAATACTCATTGCAGATCAGATTTAGTTTCAACTGATCCAGCATTACACGCACCGGGAGACCTTGATCCAGATTGGTGGGAACCAAATAAAGCTGAGGATCTAGTTGAATGTCTGGGGTATGTCAGCAATATGCGTCAATATATTTTGGTAGACCGTACTAAACCTAATGTTTTTACTGTTTACGTATTTAGCATAGTCGATGATTTTTCAACTCCATCAAGCAAGGATTAAGACGAATTGTTGGCCTA
>JAIORG010000267.1 GCA_021108255.1 Anaerolineales bacterium
CGACAACTGCGACTCAAATAGGGATTGTGCTGGCAATCAGCGGATTTGGGTGGGCTTTAATAAACGTGAACACCCTGCCGATGGTAATTGATACCTCGGATGACAAGAGTCTGTTGGGGACCTACACGGGTCTCTATTACCTGGCTTCACAGGTTGGCGCTGCGTTTGCGCCTCTGATGATGGGCACCGTGATAGATCTGTTTGGCAGCAACTTCCGAACCATTTTCCTTTCTGGTCCGGCTTTTTTCCTGTTCGGGCTGCTGGCGATGACTCTAGTGACTCGTGGAGAGGCTCATACGGCGGATCCCGCAGCAATAAAGTAATATTATCTGAAAGAAAGCATTGGCACGGTGAGTTATGGAACAGATAATTTTTGATTGCGACAACACTTTAGGACTTAGGTCAAAAGAGATTGATGATGGGCTGGCGTTTTATTACCTGCTTGGCAGACCGGACATCAAATTAATGGGAATTACTACCACCTTCGGCAACGGGACCATTGACCAGGTATATACTCAAACCACAAAGATGGTAACTGATCTGGGTGATCTGGATTTTCCAGTCAAACGGGGAGCGGGAAAGCGTTTTGAAGGACCAACACCAGCTGCTCATTTCCTGGCCGAGATGGCTTCGGAATACCCTGGAAAAATTTCAATTCTGGCCACTGGTCCATTGGGAAACCTGAGGGCGGCCCAGGAACTAGACTCTAATTTTTTTCATAATATCAAGCAAATAGTCTGTATGGGAGGATATTTGCACCCGATCCAGGTAGGCAGGCGTCAAGTAAATGAGCTGAACCTTTCTGCTGATCCGGAAGCGGCTCACCTGGTGCTGAATGCTCCCTGTCCGGTGACCTTGATGAATGCGCAAATTTGCCTGCAAGCCCCTTTTACCTGGGAAGATCTCAGGAAGTTGGGGTTTTGGAGCCGGAATACTCGCCAGGCGGTGCGCCGCTGGCTGATTCTGCATGGAGTTTTCTGCGGGATAGGAAACTTTTATCTCTGGGATTTATTGCCTGCGGTGTATTTATCTTATCCGGAAATATTTAATGAGAATTGGATCTCAATTAGATCAACGGTCGAGGACCTGGAGGATGGTACGCTATCCCCAGTTGTAGTCGAGAGCAATGCTGGAGTGAATATGCCGGCTTTAATTAAGGATTTTGAACGGTTTAAGGATATTCTGTTCAAGGCCTGGCGGGAGGCTCCAGTGTAATCCCCGCCCGGTGGATAATCCGGATTGTTGACTTTATCTCTGAAACAGCGTATACTGGGATGGAATTAAA
>JAIORG010000213.1 GCA_021108255.1 Anaerolineales bacterium
AGGAGCCGAGCAGCTTATACGTAAGGCCGTTACCACACAACTGCCTGATCTTTGCGTGCGCATTCAATCCGGAGATAAACTCAGTGATGAGGATCGTAATGCCGTTCTGAGCATAGCCGGGAAGGCCGTTGAAAAAATGAAGTCAGACAATGCAAACGATTGAGCCGCTGAAACGCAAAATTAAGAGCGCCGGCGAAAATGCCGGACGTTTTGCATCCATACAAGCGACTGAAAGAAATATTGAAGATCTCCCGGAAGAACTCAACTCTCAATTTCAGCAACAGCGTCAGAGTTCTATTACCAGAAATTTGAAAACTCATTTTTTTATCTACGTCTGGACATTCTATATTCTGGAACAAGGCAACCGTGTTGCCGTTTTTTGCGCCGACACGGTCGGCTTGCTCCATAGTTACTGTAACTAAAAGTCAGTTTTCAAATTTCTGATTACAGAAGAACTTTTAGACATTGTGGTCGGCTTTGAGGCATTGAGATGAATGAATTGCCAATAATCAGAAAGAGCGCACAATTTCCTTGACGGTCATAAAAAGTGAATGAACAACTGGAGAAATACATGGCAAAAGCCAAAAAGAACAACAACTCCGAAGAGCCGATTGAAAAACAGCTTTGGAAAGCAGCCGATGGTTCTTGAGCCGCAATAAAGCCAACGGCAAGTTCCGCAACCGAACCGACCTGTCTGCGTGCAACGCACAGGCAGATGAAATCCTCTTTATTGATGCCCGCAACATGGGGCATTTAATCAACCGCAGAACACGGGAGTTTTCCGCAAAGGATATCGTCGATATCGCTGGAACCTATCACAACTGGCGCAATCCTGACGGGAATTATGAAGATATCAAAGGGTTCTGCAATTCAGCATCCATTGAACGGATCAGAGAGCTGGATTGTGTCTTAACACCGGGACGGTATGTGGGCTTGGCTCTTAAGGAAAAAAAATTAAACTTTCTTTTCAAAATGTTGAGATGCTGACTTCCGCTTTCCTCAACACTGCTATTGGACAACTTTATCGTGATTTTACGGAAGAAAAAATTAAGAGCAGTTTGTCCGTGAAACATATGCTCCCGGAAGATAAAGCATTGCTGAAAAGGGTAACCACTACCGCAAAACTTTATTATAATGACCCAGAAAGAATGCAAAATTCCATCAATGAAATTTTGGGAGAGGAATAATGGCAAAATTCTATAACTCCTCCGAAATTCATAGTCTGAAGAACAAAACGCCCTTTGGGCGGATTAAATCGGAAATAGCTCCAATTGGATATA
>JAIORG010000042.1 GCA_021108255.1 Anaerolineales bacterium
ATCGCTTATTAAAGATAGCCCTGAGTGGAATGAAGATGTGGGTCAGGCATTTGCACGGGCCAGGGAAATCTATGACAGCAGAAGAGATAGCTGGAAGAACCTTGATGAATCCATGCTTGAGCAATTTCTAATAAAACCGATTTTAGAGGAAGTGCTCGGACATCATTATATACCACAGGCCAAGGTCGAAAAGGGTTCAAGGAGGCCGGATTATGCCTTCTTTGAAAATGATGCTGCATTGAGCGAGGCACTGGAAAACAAGGAAACTGATGACTTATATCTTAAAGCCATAGCAGTAGGCGATGCAAAAAGATGGAAAGTCTTGCTTGATAAGAAAGTAAAGGGAAGCAGTGGCTCATTTGAGTTCCAGAATCCCAGTTACCAGATAGACCAGTATCTGCATATGACCAAGGTGCAGTGGGGCATTCTCACCAACGGCCATCACTGGAGGATATATTTAAATGAAACCAGTTACAAGCTGGATAGTTATTACGATATTGACCTTGAAACGATCCTTGAAACTGACAATGTAGAGGGATTCAAGCATTTCTATCTGTTTTTCAGACGTGAAGCTTTTGTAAAGGGCCCTGATGGCAGGAGTTTCCTGGATAACGTGTATGATGGCAGTGTTAAGTATGCCAAGGAACTGGGAGATAGTCTGCAAAAGAATGTATATGAAGCCATGAAGATTATCTCGGAAGGCTTTTTTGAAAGGTCTGAAAATGTCCTTGTTCCGGATGAGCATAATTTAAGGGAAGTACAGGAAAACACGTTGAGGCTTCTTTATAGATTGCTGTTTATTTTCTATGCTGAGAGCGGGAAACTGCTGAATACTGACAATCCGGCATATGATGCTCTCAGTCTCGAATCTATCAAAAATAAAGTCGCAGGGAAAATTGACAATAGGGAACTGATCTTACCAGTCACAACAGATTACTGGAATAAACTTGAAACTCTTTTTGCATTGATCAATGAGGGCAGCGAATCTGAACGATTCGGGCTTCCAAAGGAAACCCTCTATATTCCTGCTTACAATGGCGGGCTGTTCGACCCTGATAAAAATCCGTTCCTACATGCTAAAAAAGTCGGAGATGAATATCTTGCCAGGGCAATCGACCTGATGGCAAGGGATGATGGGAATTTTATTGATTATTCCACTCTCGGGACAAGACAGCTTGGCTCTATTTATGAAGGCCTGCTTGAATATAAACTGAAAGTGGCTGAAGAAGACCTTGTGGCTATTAAGGAGAAGGGAAAGGAGAAATGGAT
>JAIORG010000063.1 GCA_021108255.1 Anaerolineales bacterium
GCTTTCTTCACCATGGCTGTTGCTACTTTGCTTTCTGCAACCTGGGGAGCTGTGACTGGTTCCTTCTGGGCAAACGGGCATGAAACCTTCCTGGCGGAAGACCTGATTCGGCATCCTCATCACACCGCTCTGCAAAAAGCCATCATAGGCCACCTGCATATCATGTTGTCTCTTGTTGCGGTCGCAATCACCCTGGTTGTCGGTCGTTGGCTGGATTTCAAGGGCAAGCTCCACCAGTGGGCTATGCCTCTGATGAATTTGGGAATTATCGTGCTTACAGCCGGTGCATTATCCATTGTTTGGCTGGAATGGGCTCACACCATTATCTACGGCGGCGCAGTCCTGGTAATGCTGCCTGCCTTGTTTTTTGTCATCTATTCCTGGGATAAGTTAATCAAGGACGGAACCGCTGACATTGAAAAACCCACCTTCTTCCAAAAACTGGCTGCGCTGCTGCGCGACCCGCTTAAGTTTGGATCCGGCTGGCAGATGGTCTTTATGAATTTTACAGTGAGCGGCGTGGGAATCTTCATGGCTGTTAGACTGGAACAAATCTTCCGCGTCTGGCCGGGGAGAGAAGAGCGAATCACCCTGACCGGACACTGGCACATCCTGGCTGCTTTAATTGCCACAATCATCCTGTTTTATTATGCTGATCTATCAGGATTAAAAGGAAAAGTACGAAAGTGGTTTGGCTGGACACTCATAATCACCTCTGATATAGCTTTTGGTTCAGCGACAATATTCTCCATGAAGCGTCTTTTTGTTGATGAATTCAGTCAACAGCCGCTGGTCAACACAACCATGCTGTTGATGGACTTTGGGCTGGGTATCATGCTTGTTCTAGCGGCCCTTTTCTTAGGATGGCGTTTATACGACTTGTTCCTGAAAAACGGTCAGTGGGATAAAGAATTTACGAACGAGAAAAAGACTAACGCAGAAGCCGAACTCGAGGAACAGACACGAAAGATCGAAGAGCTCAAAGCGACCCTTGAGGAGGTTTCCAAATGAGACGCTTAATTTTCAGCTTGATTTTTATAGCCTTAACCGTGACTGCTTGCCAGTCCGCACCAAATATCAGCTCAATCATCCCGCCTTATGTAGACACCGGAATTGATCCCAATTCTTGGGCTTCTGTCCCAGCTGGAGAATTTCCCCGCGGGCAGGAAAGCCACCTCACTATGATCGATTATGATTATCAAATCATGGTCACTGATGTAACCGTCGCTCAATATGCTGAATATCTAAACTCGGCGTT
>JAIORG010000154.1 GCA_021108255.1 Anaerolineales bacterium
GGAAATCGCCTTCGCGCTAATGCCGGGCCTATAAAGAAGATCCTAATAACAAGCATCCTTTGTACTTGGAGGGCTTGTTTTTTGATTAATTAATGCCATACTAAATAATATTTTCTTTTATAATATCCAGTGATCGTGATGATCGAGAAATAGTTTTTCTTATTAAATTTGCTGCTGCCTGCTCCCCAGGAGAGATCATGACCCCTGCTACCAATCTTCCTTCTCTTGCTGAAATCCATGACCTGGACCGTTCAACACAAACGATCACACTCAAAGACCAGCGAAAACTGTCATTTAATATCTTTGGCGCAGATGGCGGGGTGCCTGTATTCTACTTCCACGGAGGGCCCAGTTCCAGGCTGGAAGGCTCCTTGCATCACCAGACAGCTATCCAGAGGAATTACCAGATTATCTGCCTCGACCGTCCCGGTCACGGCCTTTCAGATCCAAAACCCGGCTATGAGATCGTGAATCTGGCTGATGATGTTCTGGAACTGGCTGCCCATTTGGGCCTGGATCGATTTGGTGTCATGGGCACATCCGGAGGAGGTCCTCCAGTGATTGCCTGTGCCTATCGGCTGAAGGATCACCTGGATTTTGCGGCCGCATTCGGGAGCGCTGCGCCGATCTATACAGATCCGACTGCTTCAAGGGAGCTGAGCGCTTTTGACAGGATCACAGCAAAATTGAGTGTAAGCCTTCCCCGCTGGATATTTGTTTTCTTAATGGGGTTGATGATCGGCACGTTCAAAAATATCAACACCAGTGACCGCTATAAAAAAATCTTTGGAAGTTTGCTCTGTGACGCTGATCTGGAAATCGTTGAATCAGAACCAGAATTTATTCAAGCCATGATGTTGTCGATCATAGAAGCCTTCAGGCAGGGTGCGGGTGGACCAGCGGATGATACTGTCGCCATCGTCAAAGATTGGGGATTTCTCTTAACTGAGATCGATTTTCCGGTTGTGCTGGTCCATGGAACTGAAGACAAACATGTGCCTTATTCTTTTTCCGAGTATATGCAAGCTCATATTCCCAACAGCAGGTTGGTACCTTTGGAGGGAGAGGGACACTATACTCACATCATAAATGTGGCGAGATCATTTGATATCATCGAAGGAATTTACACAGAAGAATGACCCTGGAGATTGAAGTCTCCTGCTGGCGAGAGCCATTGGTAGAATAAAACTTAATTCAATTATATAGCCGTACAGGTTATTAGCCGTTATCCGCCACCTTTGGGCAGGCTGCAGGT
>JAIORG010000274.1 GCA_021108255.1 Anaerolineales bacterium
CAGAGAAAGTGTTCTTGTTTTCGGTCTACGTAATGCCTGATATATGGGACCAAATCGGAGGGGGTTTCAATGCGGATTCCTTCAGGGCGGATGCGGCGGCGGGAAAACTCAGTAGCAGCCAGAATCAAAGCAGCCTTGGCATTGCCAATGCCGTCAAACTTTACAAGATCGTCGACCGATAATTTTGCCCCCTTCTCGTCAATGACCGGGATCATTTTTTTGGCAAGAGTGATGACATCGTGCCTGCGAGAACCTTTACCTATGAGTACTGCAAGCAACTCATGGTCTGTAAGGGCAACGGCACCACGCTCAATGAGCTTTTCTCGCGGCCGGTCATGTTCCGGCAGATTTTTAATGTTCCTTTTTGCCATAATACTTTACACCGCTGCTTGCAAACCATGATGAATAACTGTTAATGCCATAGTGTCAAAAATTGCCCCTGTATCAATATATTTGGGATCAGCAAGCTCTTTATACCGGTTCCGCTCTTCATATGCGCCCTGTATTGCATAATTCACCTGACCGGCATAGGTGTTTTCGAGATAATAGATATCTTCCTTATTGGCGAAGATTGTGATCCGGATTTCCTCGTCTTGCATCTTTTCTTCGGTTACTTCTTTGATGTAAAGGGCTTCATCAATTAAAAATGCCACCCGAAGCTTTTTCAAATCAGGGTCGTGCTCGATTTCATCCAAAATCCATTTAAATTTTTGCTGGGTGCTGACCACTATCGACCGGCCGGTTTTTAAGAATTTTTTCAGATTACTTGCTTTTTTGGCATAGCCGACTACGCCTTGCAGGTGAGCAAAATCATCAAATTCATCGCGGATATTTTTATCCAGTGATTTCCGGTCCGTGAGCACGAATAGCATATCCAGCATCTTCTCGTTAGTGCCGGGCTTATACAAACTATGAAAGCAGTCCGCCAGCCAACAGATGGAAAGGGTTTTGCCGGAACCGGCGGAATGGGCGATGAGGTATTTCTTGCCAATATCAGCGTGTGCCGTAAAATGGCCCAAAGCATCCCGTGCTACCTTGTGTACCATTCGTGATTGATGATAGCGGGGGAAAATGGTGAATGCAGGCTTTTTCGGTTTGTCGCGCTCGGTCTCTTTTTGGGGGACATAAATCAAAAAAAAGGACAGAGCTTCAAGTATCGTCTCTTTGGCCAGCACATCACGGTAGAGGAATTGAACCGGATATTCATTATCGTTTTCAGCCTTGTTCTCAAGAC
>JAIORG010000292.1 GCA_021108255.1 Anaerolineales bacterium
AAGCCGTTCACGCCATCTTCGATAATGTCTAAGACCCCGCCTGCCGCAGTAGCTACCACCGGCTTACCAGCGGCCATCCCTTCAATCGCCGTCAAGCCAAAGGGTTCCGGGGTGGATGAAGCATGCACGACCACATCCAACGCAGCTACAAGACAAGGCACATCACTTCTGTGACCTGTAAAAATAATCTTTTCTCCTAATCCTAAGGATTTAACCATAACATGCAACATATCAAGGTAGCGACTGCTACTGTCATAGCTTAATTCAGCCAGCCCACCAATGATGAGTCCTCTAATGTTGTGGTTTCTCTTTACAACCTCTGCCATGGCTTCCAGAAAAAACTCATGCCCTTTCCACCAGTCAAGCCGAGCAACAAGCCCTATCAACACCTGATCAGACATACAATCAAACTCTTTACGAACCTGTAACGCATCATGCGATTGCATGTAATCAGACAAGTTGAGACCATTATGAATGATTTTCCCTTTTGTCCGTGATTCTCCCTGCGCTATGTGGTATTCGGCCACATCATTTGAGATATAGATATTGGTGTCAATAAATCCAGCGAATAACGTATCGAAACGCGTATAGTTTGAATATCCATGACGATGGGTTATGCATGGAACTCCAGCTATCCTTGCTGCTACAATTTCCGGTTTTCCACGGCGCAAATCACTATGGGTATGAACAAGGTCAATTTTATTTTCCCTGATAATTTTAACATACCGCTTGATCCTGGGCATTTCCTGAAAAAAAAATTGTCTTGCACTTTTCAATACAAAATACAACTGACGAGCTCTTTTCCCCAAAAATCTCTCAAGAAGACTACCAATATTTCTTTTCGTGAGGGGTTGAGACGACACTTTATCCTGAAGAATATCCCGACATTCCATCAACTCGATGGTTTTAATGTTCGACGAAACAAGTTTCTGCCTGATTTCGGACGACTGTGGAGTGTCAAACAAAACCACAGGGTCGTAAAAATGTTTGTCCAGCCCTCTCGCAAGCTGGTCCAGCACAACAGCCACGCCACCTTTGGAGATTCTGGTAATATATAAAATTCTACGCGGCTTCATGATCTGGCTGATAAATTAGTTTGTGGTTTGACCGAGCCCTTACTGTCTTCTTCCATCATGTTTAGTGTATAGGGCCGCGAACTGAGGGCCCAGTTTGTCCCAATCAAACTGATGAGCATAGTCAAAAATCTTAGATTCAG
>JAIORG010000258.1 GCA_021108255.1 Anaerolineales bacterium
AAAAACCAACCGTTTTCAGCGCCATGATTGCCATGGGATGTGCTTTTGTCCTCTCCCTTGTTCATCAGCTTGCTGGCACGTTTGGTGCCCTGGGTTGGATTGGAGTAGGGAATTTTGGGTTGGCATTTCTTGTATTTGGTTATTATTGGTTCTTTAAGATGTAGATTGTAAGTTAATGAAGAGAATTCCCAACTGATTCAGGTTCGTCATCCTGATTAACAAAACATTTTACACTTTATAAATGCCTATCTAGTCTGTGAAATTTTAAGCGGTATACTTGTCTTTGTTAAATGAGTAAAATAATCCAAAAGAGGAAATTCTGTTGATTTATTTTCCGCATTTTCTATTGAGATCCATAACGGCAAACGTTTAGTTGTGTTTTCCAATACGGAAGTTATCTAATAAACCTAATAGTAATAATGGATGGATATTCATGAAAAACTTCAAATTCTTACTTGACCCTATGCGGCTTCCATTTTTGATTTTAACTCCAGCTTGTGTAGTGCTGGGGTTGGCCACAGCAACCTGGACTTCCGGACAGATAAATTGGTTTCACTTTGTCCTGGTATTGATTGGTGCCCTCTCTGCTCATATCAGTGTTAATACATTTAATGAGTACTTCGATTTCAAAAGCGGTTTGGATGCCGATACAAAAAGGACACCGTTTAGCGGCGGCAGCGGCAGATTACCTGAAACCCCTGAGATAGCAGGGCCAGCTTTGATTATGGCCTGGATATTTTTTGGAATTACGGCTTTGATCGGCCTTTATTTTGTTTTTACAATTGGACCAGGGTTAATCCCGCTGGGTTTACTGGGTCTGCTTATTATTTATTTTTACACTGAATATATTACCCGTTTTCCGCTGTTGTGTTTGATAGCGCCCGGTTTGGGTTTCGGAACCCTGATGGTGATGGGAACAGATTTTGTCCTGACCGGTCAATATTCCTGGACAGCATTAATCGCCTCGCTGGTGCCGTTCTTCCTGGTAAGCAATCTGCTGCTTCTTAACCAATTTCCGGATGTGGAAGCTGATCAAACTGTTGGAAGAAAGCATTTCCCAATCCAGATCGGCAAAGAAAAGAGCAGCCTGATCTATATTGTTTTCCTGCTGTTGCCCTTTGCTGTCATTGCTTTTGGTGTTATCACGGGATATTTTCCTCTTTCCACCCTGATCGGATTTCTCTCTTTGCTCCTGGTAATTCCCAA
>JAIORG010000203.1 GCA_021108255.1 Anaerolineales bacterium
CTGAAGGCGATCAGGTGGAGCGGTGGTTAGGTGCCACATGAAGCATAAAAAACTGTCTGGACGTGAGGAAGCCTCGTTTTTTCATGCTTCAGTAGGGGGCTGACCTTCTCACGCTGAGTGACGCTGGTTTATCTACGATGCATATTAGGGCAAAAGGTCAATTTTGCCTCTTTTTTGCTGAAGGGTGGGAATTTTAGAAAATGGTGCTTTATTAGGGGTCGTGCCATGTTAGAATTTCAAGCCGGGGGCGGGTAAAAATAGGCTGTTTTCTAGCCTTTTTCCCCACCCCATCCACGCCCAAAGAACATGGGGACGGGGGCCCCCATGTCAAGTATCATTTTCACACCCTACAAATGCTAGGGGCAATTTTAGAGGGCTTTTGAGCGATTTAGGCAACCTAACGGATGAGCTCACCTGGCGCCGGGCCTTCCTTTACGATCCTTTGACCCCGATTCTCCGCCCTTAACCGGCGGTCAGGTGGAGCGGGGGTTAGGAAACCATTAAATAACAGCAAAGACAAATGAAAATAGTATTACCAAAGCGGAAATGGAGAAAGGTAAAGTGAATTTTAATTGCTTGTGATTCACAATTTCATTTGTGTCCAACACTTCAAATTGTTGATTATCAATCCATCGAATACAAGCATCGGATTCATAAAGACAATTATTGTAAAAATCATCGTAAACGTCTCTTTCAATTATGGGTATATACTTATCAATTATTTTAATTTGTAAGAGATCATCCGCATGAACAAATCCAACTTCCTTGAAATATGATTCAGCTGTGTATCTACCTGAAATTGACACCTGTGTTGAGATTAGTTCTTCTTCATAATAACCTGAGTAGAAAAACCAAGTCAAAGGACAAAAAAAAGGCATCAATGCTAGTATTCCAGCGATAATGGAAGGAAGAATTATCAAATGAGGTCTCTTAAATTCCTTACTACTTTTCCACCCTCTAAATTTATAGAAACTGAATATTCCAAATCCGCCAACAAAAATGGGAAAAACTTGATCAGGCCAAAAACCACGTAGAGAATAATTTGTAAAAGATAATAAACACAAAACAATAAATAAGAATATATTAAGTACTGCCAGAATCAATCTCTTCGTCTCTCCTAACGGACCTTTCTCTTCTTTCATTATTGAGACTCCATAACCAATTCAATGAATAATGGTTTCCTAACGGATGAGCTCACCCGC
>JAIORG010000101.1 GCA_021108255.1 Anaerolineales bacterium
CTCTTTTTCACCCTCTGTAATACTTGCGTATATTCTGGTTTACGTAAGTATTATAAAACAAAAGAAAAATCGTGCCAGACCCTATTTTTTTGAAATTTGCATTATTCATCTATAATTGATATAAGCAGATAATAAGCAAATTTGCGCGTTATCAATAGGTTATAAAAATGGCTAATACTTGTGGAATACTCTTTGACCTAGATGGAACCTTGGTCGACAACGAACACATCAAAGCCTTGGCATTCTCCAGGGCCATTGAACAGCTCGGGGGTAAATCAAATCCGTCCATTTATGAAAAAGTCATGGGAATGAGCGGTCCTATAATAAGAAAGCAATTTATTATTGAATCAGGGATCGACGTAAACTCAGACGAATACTTCAAATTGTACAAATCAATTTACGAAGAACTTATCAAGGATAAACTTGAAACCCGACCCGGTATCATTGCTTTCCTTGATGATTTAAAAGCAGCAGGCTTGAAATTGGCAGTTGTGAGTAGTGCTTATAAAGAAGTTGTTAATTGGATTGTCGAGACATCGGGTATTTTCAAATTCATTGACACAACGATAACTGGTGATGATGTCATTTCTAAAAAGCCTGCGCCGGATTGCTTCTTGGCTGCCTTAAAAGCATTAACATTATCAAAAGAAAATGTCGTCGTATTTGAAGATACCGAGGTTGGATTGCGAGCTGCTAAAAGTGCAGGTATCAAATCTTTGGGGATCAGGCATTCCTATAATCAGTCTCATGATTTTTCAACTGCATATAATGAGTATTCATCCTTCAAAGATGAAAGTAAAGTGATAAAAAGAGACCTCAATCTGATCTTTGGCCAAGCCATTTTATGACCCCTGCTCCACCCGACCCGGTAAAGATTTGGTAAATCCATGTAATATTTTTATTTGAGTATTTGAATTGTTTGAACAAAATACCATATTGCCTATACGCAATATGGTATTTTAGCTTATTTTCTGGGGCTATATCAGCATGCAATTCCCTCTAAAAAGCTCTCTCAGAGCCTCTAGGAGGCTCACTTTCCATTCAGTAGGTAGCCCTTCCCTCGCACAGTAATCAAATAGCGAGGATCAGAAGGATCTTGCTCTATTGCCCTTCTCAGATAGGCCATATGCGTGTACAGGGTATTCATGTCTCCAACGTAA
>JAIORG010000040.1 GCA_021108255.1 Anaerolineales bacterium
CTAAGCGTCAAGCACTATAGACTTAATTAGGGGAGAAACAGGCATCAAACTAACGTTGGCGTGAGCTGCCCGCCGGATTTGCCCCAAAACTATTGTAAACCAAAGCCAATCTTTACCCAAAACGCGCCGCCTACCAACCGCCAAAGGCGGGTCAGCTCTACGCGGGGTTGGGCTGCTCCTTGCCTTGCAGAGTCTCATCTCAATCAGGCTACTTTTGCCTTGCCTTCTTCTGAAAAACCAAGTTGCCATTTAGTCGCAACAGCGAGAATAAGCACCACAAACACACCAACAACAGTAGATAGAATATAAAGCTGCATATCAAGTTGAGATTGTACTCCGCTCTGAACAGTGGTCACGGTATCATTGGTGAGAAGGGCGGTTGCCCAGAAATTATCAGCGTTGTGCAAAATGATTCCGCCAACCAGTAGGCTACTCCCCGTTTTGTTGTATACCCAAGTAATAATGATTGAAAGAGTAATCTCTCCGACCACATAGACAGGCAACAACTCTAAACCTATCTGCGCGTGTATGGATTCTGGTTGAAAAAAGAGGGGAAGATGCCACAATGCCCACACAATGCCGATAATGATACTAGCAACAATTGGCCCCCACTTGCGTTGCAAGTTTGGCAATGCGAATCCGCGCCAGCCAAATTCTTCTCCCAGTGGACCTCCAATTATGGTGATGAGGAAGACCAATGGCATCAGATACCATTCTTGTCTCAAGAACGCGAAACTCGGAAACCCGTAACCTAGAAGAGCGTTGATAGCGATGGAAAAAAGCAAGATAAGACCTGTGAAAAATAGGGCGACTGCCCACCAGCGAAAACCCACGCGCCAGCGCAGGGCGCGTTGTCCCATATCGCGTAACCCATCTTTTCCGCTGGTCATGATTATAACGATGACCCCAGCAATGGACGGACCAAAGACAAGAAAACCGGTTCCTGTAGTGTACCAGGGGAGCCAACTGATCAAAACTGCCAATACGACGAAAACGATGAACGCATGTTGCTTCAGTAAGGCAAGGATTGAAGATTTCATATTAATTCCCGCATCTTTTGTGATTTTCTTCGAAAAAAAATAGCTTATTGGTTAACAATGCTTTGAGTCACAATAACGACAATGCAGCAACCTAACGGATTGAGCTCACCTG
>JAIORG010000095.1 GCA_021108255.1 Anaerolineales bacterium
TGCAAGGGGTTATTGACTTGTTTCTCACTCATGAGCTGTATTTTATCCTTCTTTTAGGGAGTCTTCTGCTGCTGAGCAACGATTCACAGCCATCTATTTAACCTTTACCAATCGTGACCTTACGTAACCAGATACAGCAAACGGAACAGCTAGAAATGATCCAAACATTATCAAACCCAACACCCAGCCAATGACATTGGGCTGGGCGACATTCAATGTGTGCTTCCTAGACTTTTCCCAAGCTTGAATGCTTCCTTTATTTTAGCCTTGCATCTTGAGATTGGTATATCTTTTCCGGTTTCAATATCATAAGTACGGCAAGTTATTATATGCAACCTGACATCAAAAAACCCGCAAATTCGGGCAAAAAACGCAACCGTTGATTCACAATGGTGCCGATAAGTGATTAACACTACAAATGTTTTACCCTTGAAATGATCCCACATTACAAGCGCTTCCATTCTATCAATCACTGTTTTGAGTTGTGCGGTTATATAACCCCAATACATGGGAGTAGCAAACACGATGACATCAGCTTCAATGAACCCAGAGTATATTTCTTGCATATCGTCTTTGATAATACAACTTTTATCCTCGGCATTTTCACAAGATAGACAGCCTTGACATGGTCTTATATTCATCTCATTTGTATAAAAATGTTTCGTCTCTCTTACAACGCCTTCGTTCAAACCAAGCAAAAAGTTATCTGCCAAAGTATCTGAGTTTTTATTCTTTCTTGGACTACCGTGCAATACTATTGTTTTCATATTTTTTTATCGTCCAACGGATAAGCATCGCTGAGCATCCTTTAGGGCATTTGTCCTGATCAGAGCGTAGTGGAGATGAAGGGCACCTTCCGCCAGGTTGATCCCTTCCCGTCCTCCGTCCCCGGTCGTCCGTCTTAACCGGCTGTCCGGTTCAAGCACTTCTTAGAAAGGGATTACATTAATTCTGCAGCGGGGCTCGATTAATGCAATTTGGATTTGGGAAGTCATAATCGACTTTGCCGTATTCCCAGATTGGTACTCTTCTACATTTTGCATTTATCTTCCATATCAGGTGGCTCGGACCTGCTGCATCGTGCATCGGACCCCACGATCCTCGAGATATTTCTCAACGCTTTTCCAGCATCCATCGGCACGACCCACGAA
>JAIORG010000245.1 GCA_021108255.1 Anaerolineales bacterium
ACATTCTCCTGAGGACAGATGCCGATCCGTCCTCGGGTCTTAACATCCTCGGCAGTGAGCGGCTTCCCCCGCAATATCACCTCTCCACTGTCTGGTCTTAGTAAACCAGACATCAGCTTTATAGTTGTGGTCTTCCCAGCACCATTGGGTCCCAACAAACCAAACACCTCACCAGAGAAAATATCCAGGCTCAGGTCTCTCACAGCCTGGATATCCCCGTATGATTTTGTTAGATTCCTGATTTGAAGGAGAACTTGTTCAGCCATTTATGCTCCAGAAGTGCAGCAGCTCCCAATATTAATCTTCCCGGATTAAACCTTATTCCTCCAGTTATCCTTGCCTGGATTATAACTAGAACCAGGCTATTTTCTCAACGGATTCCCTGTCAATTTTTTTCCTGATCCTATAGCTGGGGATTAAGAGCCAATACAACACAAATCAGCAATTTGCATATTTAAATGATATTGGTTTGAGTATCTGGGTAAAAAAAAGAAACTTAAGTTTTAGATATCAGACAACTCTTCCGAATCAAAGAACTTGAAATTATTCTTGCCGCTGTGTTTTGCCTGGTACATGGCAGCATCGGAATTTTTCAACAGGTCAAGATCAGGAAGATTTCTCTTCTCATCTATGCTTATTCCGACGCTGGCGGTTATCTGAATACTATGCTCTCCAATTTGGATCGGCAAATAAATGTTGTTAAGCAGCTTTTCGGTGATTTTACTAACATCCATCTTATTACGAATACTATCAAGAATAATCACGAATTCATCTCCCCCCATCCTGGCTACAGTGTCGCTTTCTCGCAAGGTTCCCTGCATACGGCTGCTGAGTTCCTGCAGTACTTGATCCCCAACCGCATGACTATACTCATCATTTACATTTTTGAAATTGTCCAAATCAACAAAAAGAACCGCCACCAGACTCTGATCTGTTTCGGAATGGATGCTCTGATAGCGATCTTCAAACAGGGTTCTATTAGGTAATTTCGTGAGCGGATCGTACAATGCCTGCTGCTCCAGTTGAAGTTGATAGTTTTTTCGTTCGGTGATATCCCGTATGATACACTGCACATGGCATGGATTCCCGTCGACAGCATAAACCAGCGCCATATTCAACTCCACCGGTACCCGGCTGCCATCTTTTCGC
>JAIORG010000165.1 GCA_021108255.1 Anaerolineales bacterium
GTAAATATCAAATGCCTGTGCGGTACATCAAATATGTTACGCACTGTCTTTTCTACCCATTTATCAATATAAATTTTGCCGCAAGAAGTACAGAATCTGCTTTTACATGTAAACGGAACTTGTTTCTTATTACCACATTTGGGACAAACATATTCAGCATACCCGTTGGAAGGATCACCACACCCGATCATCTTTTCAACATTTTCAACAATCGAATCCCAATGTAGTTTTGAATATCTACTTGATAACTCAGCAAATATTATATACCAAAAATCACGAAATATTGTTTTTATTGACCTGGCTGCCATACAGCCATTTTATATATCGTATTTTCAATATATTGAAAGCTTAATTTTATAATTTCCTATACAATTAAAAATACTTAATATTTTTTAAGCGAATTAGAAGTCATAAGGTAGAAAACACTTATTTTATCTCCTTTGATTTTGGAGGCTCATATAGCAAAAAGTACGAATATGTTAATCTAGGTTCTGGGATATTAATCGATAATTTGACTGTTTTCGAAAAAGGGTCGTCTTCTTTTAATAAGAGTTCCTTTATTCTTTCAGTTTCTGCCACATTTATTTCATCTCGTCTCATTACAATTGGTGATACATTTTTTATTGGATATCCAGTTGGAAACTCAAAAGTAATTTTTAGGTTATCTGTTGGCATTGTTATCTCAAAACATTCACCCACCTTTCGTTCCTTTATCATTACTAAATTACTAATTCGTTCTTCTTTTATTGCTTCTTCCAATTCTTCATAAGTAAAAAATACGTAGTTTTTATGACAACGACGGTACCCATAAGACAGCGTTGTACCTGTTTCTAATGTGGGTTCAAATAAGATGCGAAGTTTAATTTGTGATGGTTCATTTAAAAATAGTTGCAATTTTGTGCTGACTTCTTTAGGGTTAAATAATCTGAAATCAATATCATTTAAACCATTTTCTAAAAACATGGATTGATTATTATTTCTGTTGTAATAACTTAAACCAGTGTGTTGATGAGTTTCGATATTTTTTAGAGTTATTGCTGTAAGTTGAGATTGAATAATTAGCTCTTGGTTCGAAATAATTTTTTGTGTAAAATCAATAGTTTTATATTTCAAAGGGGCATCTGTTAATGTGATTTTTAAACCAATA
>JAIORG010000112.1 GCA_021108255.1 Anaerolineales bacterium
AACACCATCTGCCTGTAAAGCTTGTGAAGATCCCGCGCAGGTAAAGCAGATACATGCCTAATTACTTCTGCCATGTCCCTGTAGCCAGCATAGTAATATCCATCGGCCTTGAGCAGTGACTGCATGCTGACCAGGTGATTACGACCGCCAGCTTCGTTGATATCGAACCGTTTCACCAAAAGGCATTTTCTGGAACCCAACGCTAAAAGCCTGCTATCGGCCGTTTCGATGCCCGCCCTGCGGCCTAACTCCATAGCGGCGGCCTCCAGGCCGACAACGTCTAGTTGATCCCTGGTACTGGCAAACTTTGCCAGGTATGCGCCACTTTTATCCTTGATAAGGGCTTTGGGTCTGGCCCCGCCTGGTGAACTGCCCGCCTGGAACAATAGGGAAAGTTCATCGTCGTCCACGACTCCGTCCTGCTCGAATTTTTCCGCCAGCAACGCTAGTTCCTGCAGATGACGAAGGGGAACCCCGGTCGTTTTAAAATCCGGCCGGCCTTTTTCCACGTAGCTCAAAGCCCCCAACCCCTGGTTTCCTATCAAGCGTAACAGTTGTGGAATACGTTGGTCTTTGCGGCCCAGCTTGTAGCGGCGGACCAGGAGTCTCCGGCCCCAATCGTCCGGAAGACTGTCTTCAAAAACGCCATGGACTCCAGCACGGGGCCGATCCGCATCAAAAATATCCACGGACAGTGGTAAATGCAGCGGATCAAGCGGAAAGGCTTTCGGATTTTCCAGATATTCAGGAGTATAGCGAAATTGTCCCGGCAATGCCCCCCTGACATTGTCCGGGTCGGCGACAACCAGAGTGCCTGCCTTGACGCTTTCTCCTGATGGCAGGATTAACCAGGCATCAAGTCTTATCATTTCTTCCTCTTCCGTCTGCCGCCAGCCCGCTGCCGCTTACTGGTTTTTCTTTTGAATTTCGCAAACAGGTCTTCTTTTGGGGTCAGAACCTCCTGCCAGCCATCAAGCCGGCCAAGGATGCTGCTTGCCTCCAGCCATTTGCCAATCAGCGTTTGTGGAGAACCTTTTTCCATTTTACTGTACGACTGGCGGGTTAAGCCAAGCCTTTGTGCGAACAGTTCCTGGCTTTCGTTGCGAGCCAGGCGTGCCTCTTTCAATCTTTCTCCAAGCCGCAG
>JAIORG010000093.1 GCA_021108255.1 Anaerolineales bacterium
TTCACCCATTTCTTTAAGGAGGCTTTTTACCGCGGGATGGACATTAAACCATTGCTCTCCATTATATTCCAGTACGGCAAGGCATGAAAGAAGCCTGACAGTCGTCGCATTAAGACGCGGCTTTTTCTCTTCGGACCTGATGAGAATTTTAAGTTCTTCATATAAATTGTCGGTTGTAATTCCTTTTTCCGTTTTCCATACGCCCATTATCATGCCGTGATATCTTTCTTTGATTCTTCCAAAGGCATAATAGGACATCTTTTCGTTGATCTTGTCGAGTCCATTTGCATCTGCGGCACTTGCGGCAACTTGTATCATTTCAAAAAGATCCCTCAGCACACCGCCGCTTCTTGCAATCATTTTTTTGAGCACGCCATTCGCAAACAACGAAAGTTCCGCCCGCCTCTTGACGATTTCCGTAATAATGTTACATCCTTCTGCAAATTCACCTCCTTCTCTATTTTCTATTTTAAGCATCGGAAGTCTTACCATTGCAAATTTACCACCGCTGCTGGCAAGATCAGGGGTTGTCAGAGTAAATATAGAGACTGTGAATATTATGCTGGTATTGAGCTCGGAGAGGATGCCGGAATGTTTGAAAAATATCTTCTGGGCTTTTTGAATGTCTGCTTTGTCAATATCTTCAAAGACAACTAACAGCTTTTTGTCTTGTTTTTCCAGGTTTTTCGCAATCTCGTTAATCATAATATTGCAATAAGTCTTAAGCTGGCTGATTTGCTGTTCAAGCTTTCTCCTGTATTCCTTCTTGCTTGAGCTTCCGGATTTAATGGCTGCCTTGAATTCCGCAATCAAACCAATCAGTAATGATAGAATTCCTCTATTTGCTTTTAAACCGGCTCTGATCTCCAGCATATACCCGGTCTCCTCAACCTTTATATCTGTGACATCAGCAAGCCAGTCTTTTATCTTTTCAAGATACTTGCTATTTTTATCTATAAGACCCGATTCTGCCGCCTGATTCGCAAGTTGCTCCATCATAACCATGATAAGGTCGATATAATTCAGATCGTAAGCATCAAGTTCTTTTGTGATCGAAAACTTAACTGTAAAAGTTGTTGAATCTATATCTCTTATAAGTCTGTTCAGTTCCGTTGATTTGCCCGATCCTGAATGCCCTGCAAA
>JAIORG010000013.1 GCA_021108255.1 Anaerolineales bacterium
TTTCACCGCCGATATCCAGTATATCGACTCCGGATCGGACAAAATCTCCTGCCAGACGAAGGGCAGCATCCTGGTCAAATTCAGCCAAACCATCTCCAGAGAAACTATCCGGGGTCAGATTAAGAATACCCATAACATAAGTCCGGGTTCCCCATTCAAAAAGAGAGTTTTTGATTTTTAATTTATCCATCTTCGTCCTCCAGGAAACGGATTCCTGCCAGGAAGCCATTTCCTCAATCATGAAAATAATCGAAATCACCTATATCAAACAGGTACATTTCTTGGATAGTTAATATTGTATTGTATAAATCAAGATCAGAAAAAACACTTTTAGCAATAGCTGATCTTACATCTTTAAGTTTATAGGCCTGGTAAGATGAATATGGCCAAATTCTAAAATTAGCTACAATCCCGTGCGTCTGAGGATTTTGGTGGATATATGAAATTAAATGGAAAAAATACTCATCCTTCAGCGTAATCTTTCTAGGGTACCGCCCTTCAAATAAATGTCCTGATCTATTATAAGTTTTGTTAATAGATTTGGTGTAAGTTCCTAAAAATGTCCTGACCTGCCGCCAAATCTGACTCTCCACTTGATAGATACCCTCAAGCTCATCTAAAGATTTGATCCTCAAAAGGAAATGAAAGTGAGTTGGAAGCAGGCAGTAAGCATAAAGATCTGCAATTGGATATATGTACTTCTTATAGAGATCAATAAAATATTTATAGTTGCGTTCTTCTCTGAATAAAGCTTCCCTGTTATTCCCCCGGTGACAAATATGGTAATACTCTCCGTAACTTAATCTGAGATTTGACATCAATACCCCCTTAATATTTATTGGATGTTTTATTTGGACGCGTAATCCCATTACAGGACGCGTAACCTCGTCATAGGATGCGTGATCTCTTTACAGGATGCGTGATCCTTAAGTTACTCTAACCCTATAGTTCTTTACGATAATTTAAATGCTTTCTAATCCTCAGAGGATCACGCATCCTTTTTGCATCCTTTGTGTATCTTTAGTTCTCCACGATAATTTAAAGGCTTTCCAGCCCTTAGAGGATCACGCATCCTTTATGCATCCTTTATGCATCCTTAGCGCTTCCTAAAAATCCTCGTCTACCAATATCTTA
>JAIORG010000259.1 GCA_021108255.1 Anaerolineales bacterium
CGGTACAGCTTTCCTTTAACTTTCCCTGAATTGTGGTGACTTGATCTTTGTCTGGATTTCTCGCGGAGCTAGTCCTGCCTGCACTGAGCGAAGAGCAGCAAAGACGAAGTAAGTAAAAGTGAAGGGCCAGCAATGACAAACGAGAGGATGTAATTCCGGGGACCTCTATTTCAGCCTGCATATATCCAGCATGACTCTCTAGATAAGTCTGCCATCGCACTGGTAAGCAGTGGAGGGTGAAAGTATAATATAGGAAGAGTTAGGGGATCACCTTTGCGCAAGGGTGATCGAGGTATTCTTTCCAGAGCAGGCACACAAATCTGGAGAAGTAAATAATTTTAACATGAACAAAAAAGACGTCATTAATTTGCTGTCAAAGATACTATATTTTTCTGGGTTGGATTCCACTGCTTTGCAGCTAATCAGCGAGGCCACACTTCAGCATACATACGAGGAAGGTCAATTTGTTTTTATGGAGGGTGAGCCCTGCATAGGGTTGTATGTTGTTGAGCAGGGATGGGCCAGAGCTGTGAAGATATCAGCCTCAGGCAGAGAGCAGGTAATCCGATTTGTTGGACCAGGGGATGTTTTTAATGAGGTCGGTGTCATGGCGGGGGGAGTGAATGTGGTCACGGTGGAAGCTATGGAACCGCTAAAGCTTCTGATCATCCAACGAGATGTCCTGTTAGATTTGGTGGACCAGCACCCGACTTTGGCAAAAGCACTTATTGAAAACCTGGCAAAGCGAGTGCTTTATGCGATGAACCTGGTTGCCGGTCTTTCACTGCACTCGGTTGAAAGCAGACTGGCTCGTTTCTTGTTGACGCAGGCCAAGGGCAATATTATCAGCCGGAAAAAATGGACAACCCAGGCTTTCATCGCTTCCCAGATTGGCACTGTTCCCGTTGTGGTCAACCGGGCTTTTAGCTCATTCGTCGAAAATGATCTCATTGAGCTGGAAAGAGACCAAATCCAGATCTTAAATCAGCAGGAATTACAGAAAATTGCCTCATTAACCGAATAGGTTTACACAATCACAAATAAGACCTCCGTAATTGTGAATTTTGGAATTCCGGAGCAGTTGTGAAGTAAGTGATCATGGATTCCACCGCAGCGCGGTGAGC
>JAIORG010000046.1 GCA_021108255.1 Anaerolineales bacterium
CTACGGCCCGCTAGCTCAATTGGCAGAGCAACTGACTCTTAATCAGTAGGTTGAAGGTTCGATTCCTTTGCGGGTCACTTCTTATAATTTATAACAACAAGACCCGTCTTCACAGACGGGTCTTGTTCATTTAATTGGATAAAAGTATCAAATTTTTACATATACCAAGGCTACTACCAGCCCAAAAACCATGTGGCCCATCAAACCACCCACGAAGGACAGGATCTTTGCCTGTATTCACCCCTGCACCACAACTTGGTATAATAAAAGTGAAATCTTATCTGAGTTCAATAAATCAGAGAGGGATGTATATGAATGTCGCTAAAACTGCCTTAATACTGATCTTTTTACTGCTGATGATTCTCATCTTCTTTGCCCTCACTGGTTTGGATGTCAATCAACCCATGGTAGCTGTGGAACGCATTATCGCCTGGTCGGCAAGATTGAACCGAACAGTTAGCCTGATGCTGCGTGAGCTCTTCCTGTCAATCCGGATCTGGTTCCAGGGAATTTTCTCGTATCACCCTTCTCTGTATAGTTCAATATAGTTTGGAATTTACCCCACTTCCTACAGAACATAACCTAGAGCTGTTTTACACCAGACCTCCGAGGTCTGTTCATTACAAATGAACTATAACCGGGATATCCAGTCAGGTTCATACTCGGGTTGTAGGTACCCTTCCAGATACCCCATCGGGTGATGATCTCAGAAACCAGATCATGATTAACTGGTTTGAGTTTGTTGTCTAGACATTCCCCAAGCGATCGTGCTCACGGTGAACAGGATAATAAAATAAGCAAACCAATTTCCCAACCTGCCATAAATCGTCTCTACCCCCTCCACTGGCACATCTACCACCATTATCCGATTGGAAGTTGTGAAAAAATCCTGGTAAGCAATCACCCGGCCCAGGTAATCTATAGCCATGGAAGTCCCCAAATTAACCTGTCTTATCACAGAGAAACCGTTCTCAATCCCCCGGAACAACCCCACTTGGGAGTGGAAAGCCTTTATTGGCTCCCAGTCGAAGGCTGGAACTAACATAATGTCGACATCGTGACGGGCTACCTGCCTGATGAAATGAGGGAAGTCCATATCAAAGCAGATTGCCATCGATATCCG
>JAIORG010000075.1 GCA_021108255.1 Anaerolineales bacterium
CACGCAGGTATTGGCGAACGGCATCTTTACCATGTAATGTTCTGAGACAGTAAAAGGCTCCTACTGCTGGGCCAAAGGCAGCCAGGATAGACACTGGCGTGCTCAATGAAAGAAGGTCTTTTCCCAGCGGAAAGATACCTTTGCCTATCAGAACCAGCGGCAGCCAGATCAACCACGACCAAGTGAACGTAACCACGAAAAACTGGTAGGGAAATCTTGTTTGCTTTTCCATTTTTTCTTCCTTAATCTCACATCTCCTAAACCAAATTTGTTAACTTCCATTTCTTATTCTCAACATTGCTGTGAGCTAATGTGTAATTATAGTTTTTCTTTGTTTTCAATTACAAACTCACAATATTTTTTCCCTTGAGGTATCGTATTATTCAATCCGTTTCTGTGAAATATTAATTTCTCTGGCAGATATGTATTGAAAATTGCATTATCAATTGAACACATTATTGATGTTAATTCAGGAACTTTCAGATAACTAAAAAGCTCATAAAAAACACACCTTGTCACACGGAATTCGTACCTGCTTTCGGTTTGCTCAATGATTTCCATAGTATTAAGTTTTGTGCTTCCTTCGTTATTAGCTTTCTGTTGATATTTTTTCAAATTCTCAAAACATCTACTATCTTCAACATTCCTGAAGTTTGCTTGCTGAACAGCAAGTCCAGAAGTTAAAACCGCAGCTCGAATTAATTCAAATGCCTTTTCTTGCCCTACTTTCATTTTTAATTGAATATATAGCCAGGCGATAAAACTTGTAGAATCTATAAAATCTCTTGGCAAATCAAGTCCAATATTTCTCTTGAATTTTCCAAAGGATAATTTTGATTTAATAATAAATCCAAGGGGATTTTTAATATATCCTTTCAATACGCCTATTAATATAAGAGACATAGCCGGTTTAGCGATATTTTCAATATCTGTCTTTAATGCTTTCATGTTATTTCAGCAACTCCGTTAATGACGCACAATTACTAAATAAGCCTCGTTTTTTATGCGGTTTGTTTTGTGTTGGCAATAGTTTGCCCTTTTTCCCACATTTTTAGAATCAGGATCCATATCCCCACCGAGATTCCTGATATTATTAATTTTTCGTCCCAGGTTAGTC
>JAIORG010000233.1 GCA_021108255.1 Anaerolineales bacterium
CCTGCTTGGAAGATGGGGTTTAAATCAGACATCAGGGTCTTGTACGCTGTTACCCGGCATTCCAGATCGTAATAATCAGCCATGGCAACAAAAATCGAGGCGTAGTCCCAGCATAAGCCATAGATTTTTCCATCAGCCATTCTGCGGTCCTGAACCATATCGCTAACCGGATATATGCCTGGCAAGAAAAAGTTCCAGCGCATGGGATGGGAAATATCAGCTTGCTGATTTGGATCTCCAATATAATGCATATTCGCCTTTTGCCAATTTATTATCAATTGAGCAATTTCCTGATCAGTACCAGAAAAATCGGCAGCTCCAAGAGCTGTCATCTCTTCTTCTGAGAACGCTTGATAGGGGTTAAATATCTCAAATTGTCCAGGAATTCCCCCGGCGTCCTCATTTTCCACTATCTCTTCTTCAGTCTCCGTTTCCTGAGTGGGAACTGGTTCTATAGTAGGTTCCGGAGCCACTGCTTCCTGGCTTTCTTCTGAAGGTTCTGGCAGCGGATCCTGACTCGCTTCTGAACCGGTGGAACTTGGGGAACAAGCAGACAGTACCAACAAACAGGCAATAAGCAAAATAATGGTTCTCTTCATGGTTACACATCCTCTTCATAACGATGTCATATAATTCCACCCTATTATAGTAATAGAAGAGTTGCCAAGAGGAACTTATTCCGCCTTCTAACAAAGTTGTAAACTTATAAAAGAACGCCAACTCCTTGTTTGTACATCAAGGGCTTTGGTTTCTTTTTTTATGCATCAGACATGGATATCCCGGGGAAACAAAACCAAGGGGTAATAATATTCATCTCAGTCGGGTTTGGTTTCAGAGGGGAATTTGAATCGTGAACACACTTCCCTGGTCCTTCCCCTCGCTGGCAGCCATGATCGTACCACCGTGCGCGACCACCAGGGCATGAGTAATCGCCAATCCCAGTCCTGATCCTCCAGTTCTCCGGTTTCTATCCTGATCTACACGGTAAAACCGATCAAACACATAAGGCAAATGTTCTGGGTCAAGACCTGCCCCGCTGTCCTTTACAGACAAAAACGCTTTATCCTCGCCTGTAGACAATTGAATGGTAACTTCTCCCCCCTTGGGCGTGTG
>JAIORG010000115.1 GCA_021108255.1 Anaerolineales bacterium
CCCGGTCAGCTTAACGCGGGGTTGGGTGTCCCATCAAATAGTATTGTCATGTATCTTGATTTACCAGCCAGTTGATATTCCACGGGCCAACAATCATGATATCCCCTACGATATTGTATTCGATGGGCAGTATGGTCATAGGAATGTTGAGGTATTTGGCTGAACCAAACTCATAGAAGGAGATTATTTGGTCGCGCTTATTCTCGCAGCCAGTATTGAATCGACCCACATCGAATTTATCGGGTTTATAGATATACAAGCAGGCAAGGCTTGCCTGCTTGCTCTTCAGAGTGAAATCGTCAATATCGGTCTTAAACTCCAATCTGAACTGGTTATTGATGTCCTCAGCTTCCAAAAGCTTAGCACTGTTCAATACAAATGGTAAGAGGCCTATTGCGACATTTTCGTCTAACTTCCATTCATCTCCTAGCTCGCGATGTTCTAAACTAAAGGTGATAGTTCTGTCTGCGGGGAGTTCGTTTAAGAGAATCATTTCGATTTCTAATGTTAATGACTCTACATTTGGCGCAATTGGCTCAAATACCAAAGTATGTGTAAAACATGCACTGCCATACTTGGTGAATTTTGCTGAGTCGTATTGACCGCTCCGCTGCCTGATCTGCTTTCCTTCATGATCGAGTAAGTAAATGCTATTTAGATATGCTTGTTGAGGCCAGACAGTGTCTTTGCCCGTATAACCCCAATCTGAAGAGACCATTACACTTACTTTAATAACCGTTTGTGTGTTCGTGTAAAGCACTTCTATCACCTTCACCGTGACACCAGTGTGCGATTGAAGTAGATTCTCAGGCTTGAAGATCATAGATGTTGTCTCATTGTCGACATCTGTTTCCGATGGAAGAACCGCTTCTAGTTGCTCTGTCGGATGCGATGCGCTCTCAGAAGGAAGGACTGTGGGGGTTGTAACTCTTTGCTGGTCAGGCTTTGTATCTATAGTAACCACTTCATGTTCCTCTGGAAGCGAAGTTCCGGAGAGAGGCATGGATGGTGAACAAGCCACCGTTAACGTCAGAAATATCACACAAAATAAAGTTTTTTTTAGCATATGTCCTCCGGGCTGCCATTAAGGACCACCCAACG
>JAIORG010000297.1 GCA_021108255.1 Anaerolineales bacterium
TCTTTTGATTGAAATAACAAACTTTACTGATGATTATTGGTTCATGTCATATAACGGATTGAGCTCACCTGGCGCCGGGTCTTCATTGACGATCGTGGGGCCTAAGCCATCCACCTTAACCGGCGGTCAGGTGGAGCGTGGGTTAGGTGACAAAAAATGAATACTATATGGCAGAGATAAAACCTCTCCTCCCCCCGTGGATTTTACTGTTACCAAAGCCATTGTAACTACTCAGGATCTCCAATAGCTGTTATTTGAATATTATCAAGACAAATCCCATAATTAGCAGCGATTCTAATTAATCCTCCTGATAAATATTGATCATCGTTGTGGTCAATAACTACCTCGTCATTCCAATAAAATGTGATATCACTTTCATTCAAATTGATTAGAATGGGATACCATTGATTCTCAATTGGCGGCTCTAGATATTTCTCCAATATCCTTGTAAATTCTCCCGACATTTCCGTTTTTGAAAAATACACATGGCTTGCTTCATTTGTGAACGTATAGGTAGAATTCTGGTAACTTATTAGGTAAACCGTAAAAGCATAAGTCGCTATTCCTTTTTTTCTAACTTCCATATGTAGAAACGCCGAATCAGAAAAATCAAACTTCTTGTCTTTTACATCTATCTTAAGTTGATAATTCTCCCAATTCTCTTCCCCTACGATTAAGCTCAATTCTCTCTTATCTCCATTCGTATTACATATGAAGTGGTTTTCATATTTGTCTTCAAATATCTGCCATCCAGACCCTTCAGCATCAAAGTAGATGTTCTCCAGACCATTTTCAAAGCCTTCTTTTAGTATTATCTGGCCTTTTGGAAATATCGTCCGTGTCGGCAATGATGCTAAAGTTGGTTCATTACTGACTGTACAACCAGGTAGAAATGTCATGATCAGTATGATGAATAAGGCTAGAAGCACACTACAATAGATAGTTATTTTCATATGGTTTTTGGCACCTAACGGATTGAGCTCACCTGGCGCCGGGTCGTGGTTTGTAAGATAGTGCTTCCCAGGCCGTCCACCTTAACCGGCGGTCAGGTGGAGCGGGGGTTACTAGAATGGAATAGAGATGGGGC
>JAIORG010000168.1 GCA_021108255.1 Anaerolineales bacterium
CGCTGGACAGTCATTACGTCCACCTCATCATCCTCTACAAGTAAAATTGGTTTATTTCCTCTCATTTCTTGCTCCTTGTTTAAGTAATGTGAAAAAGAAAGTGCTGCCTTCGCCAACCGCGGATTCCAGCCAGACACGCCCGCCATGCAGCTCAACTATCTTTTTCACCAGGGTCAGACCAATGCCGGTACTTTCGTCTTCTTCGCTAGTGGGGGCTAAGGTTTGGAACATCTGGAATATTCTATCAAAATATTTCTCATCGATTCCAGGCCCATTATCAGCTACATTGAACTGCCAATAATTTTCATTGTCTTCACAACCAATTTTGACAAAACCTTCCGGTTTATCTATGAATTTAATGGCGTTGCTTAATAAATTTTGAAATATCTGTTCGAAATGAGCATACACACCTACTACGGTGGGCAGTTCATTTTCAATTGATATTTGGATGTTTTCAGGCACAGCCAGTATTTCGATGGTTTCTCGTACAAGCGGATTTAAATCCACTTTTTGCTTCTCTGCTGCAGTACGGCCGATCCTGGAATACTTCAGAATGTCCTCAATGAGTTTATGCATGTGTTTCGTACGGCTGACGAGCAAGCCCAACTTCTCCTGACCGTCAAGATCGAGAACTTCGGCATAATCAGACGAGATCCAACCAGCTAGCTGGTTGATGCCCCGCAGCGGCGCTTTCAGATCGTGGGATATTGTATAAGCAAAATCGATGAGTTCCTGGTTGGTATCCTCGAGCTCCAAGGTGCGTGCTGTTACCAATTGTTCCAGGTTTTTTGTATGATGTTTCAATTCCTTCTCAGTTTTTTTGAGCTCGGTGATGTCCCGCAAGGTCTCTATCGCCCCAACGACTTTACCCTGATGGTCTATCAATGGAGCAGCAGTAAAGATAAGCCATCTATCATCAAGTTCAGGGAAGAAATCCACGACCTCAAAAGCCCCTTCCACGAGAGAGGATTTATTAAACTTGCTGGTGTAGTGCCTAGATATATCTTTCTCTGCCGCTCCATCCATTACCAAATCGGCCAGTACAGCCCTTTCTTCGGAGTAGAAAGGTAAGTTCTGTTT
>JAIORG010000276.1 GCA_021108255.1 Anaerolineales bacterium
CTTCCTCTTTTGTTTGTTTATTGTCCATAGATTCCTCCTTTTCAATTTTACAATTAATTATATTTTACAAGGAATATAAGGACAAGTCAAATCTCAAAATGGTTTAACCACTTGATATCACAGATTGATTTAACCGCATCAGGCTTGAATTCAAGGATGTTTGAAACATAACATATAGGGGGATATCAGCTCGGTATATCCAAACACATTGCAACCTTGTGACTTTAAACAGTATTTATCAAGCTATTCTATTTGCGTAGAATTTTTTATGTTTTCATTTAAAAATCAAAAAAATATTATTTTTTCAAATGCAGCCTTTTTAATAAAAAGCTAAAGTATCATGACAGAAAACTCAGAAAAAATATGACTGGTTGAGAACTGGTTTTCGGGTTAAAATTAGAAAAAAGCAATTGAAGAATTGAAGGCACTTCAGTTTTACAGGTTAAGGGGCACATCCACGTTACAAAATAATGCGAAAAGCAAGACAAGAAGATAGTCAATAATATCAATAGGCAACGAATTTTTTGATTTTTTCTAATCTATTGATATCATTACAGATCCAAACGACATCAAGTATGGCTGAGTTCCCCATAAATAGAGGGAATAGCGAATACATAAAAAACCTTATATCGAAAACTCAGGGATATTATCATATGGAAGCATTAATTGATGATAGAAAAATTAAGGATCTCTTCAAGCAGGCGATTATCGAAGTTATTGAAGAGAAAAAGGAAATTGTCCATGATTTGCTGGTTGAAGTAATGGAAGATATTGCCATGGTTCGAGCCATTCAGGATGGCGAAAATTCCGGCCCGGCTAGTAGGGATGATATTTTTCAAATCCTGAAAGGCAAAGAAAGCTCTGCATGAGAACGGATTTTAGAAAAAGCTTTGCCAGAGATTTACGAAGACGAAAAAATGACTCTGATTTTCTGGATTGTGTAAAAGAGGCCATCGAAAACGTTGAACTGGCCGAAACCACTTCCAGAATCACTAACCTCAAAAAACTTAAAGGTGAAACTGGTTATTATCGGATTCGCTTTGGGAATTACCGAATCGGTATAAAAATTG
>JAIORG010000096.1 GCA_021108255.1 Anaerolineales bacterium
TGGGAAAGGCGATGGGGTTAAAACAAGACCCGGCTGCGGGTGAGCTCATCCGTTAGGCCGTTTTAAAAAATATGTGTTGAAAAAATTCCTTTGCTAGGTAGGCATCATAAGATATGAAACCTAAGTGGATCTATGCTCTAGTAATCTTTTTTCTATCTTCTTGTGTTCCTGTGGATACACCCACCTCAATGAAAACCTTTCCCCCCGCTGGTTCTTACACGTCTGTCCCCTCGTCAACTGCTATGTATACGCCCATTTCCACCTCGTCATCTACGACAATTTCCATCGAAGGAACACCGTTACCAACTCAACTAACCATCGTCCCCACACTAAATCCCACTCAAGTAATCCAACAGGAAGAGATAAAAAGTGTCATTCAGGAATACTTCGAAATTCATTATCAGGCACTTAGTGTCTCGCCTCCTGCGAACTTCCAAGAAACCGGCTTTGGCAACCTGGTATCCGATGGATCCGAAGCAAAGGATTTCCTGATAACAGAAATGGGTAAACTGGCTGTAGAAAGAAAACACTATGAATTGAATGAGCTTTTATATGTAGAATACGATTTTTCACTAAGATATATAGTTATTGACATAGACGAATCCACCAAAAAGGCTACAGTATCACTGGGAGATTGCTTTGATGTGATCCGCGAAAGTGCTGTAGAAGCCAACCCGGAAGATCCCACTATATCATCAGGCGGCCTTAGTCATGAAATTGTTTTGCATTACCAAGGAGGTCAATGGAAAATAATCTCTGATGTTTATCGCGATGCCCTATGGCGCACATTGAGAAAATCCGAGTCTTCCACAGATGATATATTACGAGGTATAGAAATAATGCTAGCCGATTTGGTGGAAAGGGCATCGCCTACGCCATGAACTTAATGTTTAATAAATTATTTAGTTATTTGAGGCCTAACCCCCGCTCCACCCGACCCTTCGATACGCCCATTCGCTGCGCTCAGGGCTACTCAGGACGGGTGAGCTCATCCGTTAGGCTGACCCGGCTTCATAATCTTGAATTTAAGGTTTTGTGGTTAATTATTCTTTGGAATTG
>JAIORG010000281.1 GCA_021108255.1 Anaerolineales bacterium
CCCTGAAACTCCGACCGATCATGAGCTGTTCACTTCCGCAGAAGAACCCATTCAAGCGCAAGCACCCGAAGAGACTTTCGCGCCCGTTCCTGAGAGCGAACTAACCCCTGAAGTATCATCTGCTGACGAAACGCTTAGCACTGAAATCCCTGATTGGTTATCCAGCCTTGGCGATCAAGAAATCACCAAAGAGCCTGCAGCTTCAATTGAGGATCTTATTGCTGAAATCGAAGAGGAACCTTCAGCTTCAATTGAAGATCTTTTTATTGAAAGCGAAGATGAAGCAGAAGCTTCGACAGATGATATTATTGCCGAAAGCAAAGAGGAACTGGCGGCTTCGATTGAGGATATTATTACTGAAAGCGAAGAGGAACCGGCAGCATCGATTGAGGACATTATTGCTGAAAGCGAAGAGGAACTTTCATCTTCTCCCGAAAGTTTTGCTGCCGAAAGTGAATTTGAAGATTCAGCATCCTGGCTGGATCAAATTGATGAAGCATCAATCACAGAAACCACAGAAAGCAGCACCGCTGAGGAAGACAGCGATGTTCTTAAATGGTTGGAAGCGCTTGAAGATGATGGCGAAACCTTACCAACAGATGAAGATATGCGGAAATCTCTTTCCGATGATCTTGTTGATAAAACACCACCCATCGAGCAAGAAATAACTGACACTCCGCCTGGAGAAGAGCTCCGAACAGAAGGCATGCCAGACTGGTTGGCTGAACTTGAAACAGATGATCAGGAGGAAGTTTCCTCTCTTCAAAGCGCGATTCGCCAATCTGACCATCCTCTGACGGAAGAAGAAAAGGACTTTCTTGAGCGGACAGAAGCGAAACAAGATGAAAATGCAGATTGGTTAGCTAAGCTTGACCTGGTTGATGACCTGCCTCCTGTAGAACCTGAAACTCCTGCTATCAAAGTAGATGTACCTGAAGAAAAAGAACAAGAAAAACCGATTGAAGAATTTGAAGGAGCCAGTGTTTCAGGTGGCATACTAGATCGGCTAAAAGACTCTGAAAAAGAAGGTCCTGAACCAGAAG
>JAIORG010000070.1 GCA_021108255.1 Anaerolineales bacterium
TGGTCTCACGGTTGCATCCGGTGTGGTCACTGAGATCCTAGAGTAAAACTATGGCAAGTAAAAAAGGAATTAGACCAGTAATTACCATGGCTTGCACTGAGTGCAACGAACGGAATTACACGTCTGAAAAAAATAAAAGAAATGATCCTAACCGGCTCGAGCTGAATAAATTCTGCCCGAGATGCCGGAAACATACACTGCATCGAGAAACGAAGTAAGGACTTAAGGACTGATGAGGTGATCGCCGGAGTGAATGAAACAAAGGCGATCGCCCACTTACCCATCTTTAGGCCAGTAGCTCAATTGGCAGAGCACCGGTCTCCAAAACCGGGGGTTGTGGGTTCGATTCCTACCTGGCCTGCCTATTTCATTTGCTTGGCGCCGTCTATCAGGGCGGCGTTTTGACCGTAGAAGGAGTTAGATGTGGCTAAACAGAGAACAAAACCGGGCGGTATTCAAGGATTTTATCGAGAGACTTCTGCAGAATTAAAGAAAGTCTCCTGGCCGACCAGACCGGAAGCGATTAATCTTACCAAAGTAGTCCTCATCGTGATTCTTGTCGTGGGAGCTTTTTTGGGAATATTGGACTTTTTATTTTCCAGGATGTTTGGTTTAATCCTGGGCGCGTAAAATCCAAATCACTTTGCTCCTGGAAGAATGGAATATGGATATTAACGAAAACGAAGAACAAATAGAAGAAGAAATGGATCAGACCCTTCCGGATTCAGCAGATCTTGCTGCGCCTGATATCGATGAACCTGTAGAGGCTGAACAAGCCGAACAGGCCGAGCTGGAAGAAGTCGTTGACGCTGACGCTGAAGCTGAGGATGAAGCGGAAATGGATGAACCTGTTGCGGCAGAAACGGAAGAACTGGTTGCTGTCGAAGCAGATGAGCCAGTAGAGACCGAACAGGCCGAGCTGGAAGAAGTCGTTGACGCTGACGCTGAAGCTGAGGATGAAGCGGAAATGGATGAACCTGTTGCAATAGAAACGGAAGAAATCGTTGACGCTGACGCTGAAGCTGAGGATGAAGCGGAAATG
>JAIORG010000150.1 GCA_021108255.1 Anaerolineales bacterium
AAGGATCCCGACTTCGAGGTCATCTCGGTGGATGTCAACCGGGAACCCTTGGAGCACCTGGCCCGTGATTATCCCGTCCAGATCCGAGTAGAGGACCTCTCCACGGGGGAAGGAGTCACTCGCGCCGTTGAAGACGCGGATATTGTTATCGGTTCGGTGCCTTACTCCATAGGATACAAAATGCTCGAAAGGGTTATTCGTGCAGGAAAGAACATTGTGGACATCTCCTACTTCCCGGAGGATCCGTTTGGTCTGGACGACATGGCGAAGGAAAAGGGAGTCACTGCCGTGGTGGACTGCGGCGTTGCGCCGGGTATGGCCAACATCATTCTTGGGAATCATATGCGGAATATGAAGGTTACCCGCTATGAGTGCTACGTCGGAGGCGTCCCTAAGTCAAAAAAGGCACCATTAGGATACAAGTCTCCTTTCCCTGTCCTCGAGGTTTTAGAGGAATACGCCGAATCCGGCCGCATGGTCGAAGATGGCAAGGTCGTCGTCAAACCGATGCTCGCCGAAACCATGACGATCGATCTTGATGAAGTCGGCACGCTGGCATGTCTCAACTCCGACGGGCTCAGGACCCTGATCCGTACCACTGAAATCCCTGATATGTTTGAGAAGACCCTGCGCTATCCAGGGCATGTAAACGCGATGCGTATCCTCAGGGATGCAGGATCCCTCAATATGACCCCCATCCAGGTTGAGGGCGTTTCAGTGCGGCCGATCGATGTGACAGCATCGTTGCTCACACCGATTTGGAAATACGAACCGGGCGAGGCCGATCTCACTATCATGAGGCTGGTAATCTCCGGCATGGAAGAGGGGATACCGGTGACCTACACCTACGACATGGTCGACGAATACGACCCCGAGACAATGACTCTCTCCATGGCCAGGACGACCGGGTACACTTGTATTGCGGTCACCCGACTGGTGCTTGACGGCGGTTATTCACAAAAAGGGATTATTCCTCCCGAGTTCGTGGGTCGTGCCGATGGATGCTGGAAAAGCGTTGAGAAATATCTCGAGGATC
>JAIORG010000238.1 GCA_021108255.1 Anaerolineales bacterium
AATATTTGCTTATCTGTATTATATAATAACAATTGAAAGATCATTGGACGTTAGAACTATTCCGGGGGAAACGATGGCAAAGAAACCAAAATTGATAGACCAGGTCCGTAATTCACTTCGCCAGCGCAACTATGCCTACAGCACAGAAAAGACCTATATATCATGGATCAAGAGATATATTGGCTTTCATAAGATGCGTCATCCCAAGGAAATGGGGGAGGAGGAAATCAGAGAATTCCTCACCCACCTGGCAATTGATAAGAAGGTATCACCAAAGACCCAAAACCAAGCTTTGAACTCGATTATTTACCTGTACAAATATATCCTCAAGATCGATCTAGGAGAGATCAATCTTCTACGACCCAGAAGATCAAAACACCTGCCAACAGTTTTGTCCCAACAAGAAGTGCATCAAATATTGTCATTGTTGCGTGGAGAGACAAAATTGATGGCCAAGGTGATCTATGGCAGCGGATTGAGGATCTCCGAATGCTTGAGCCTCAGGATCAAAGACATTGATTTTGAAAGGTCCCAAATCAATGTGAGGGACAGCAAAGGGAATAAGGACCGGGTGACCATGCTGCCGCAATCTCTTCAAAGCCCCCTAAAGGAACACATTGAAGGCATAAAGATGCTCTATAAAGTGGATCGAAAAAATGATGTTGAAGGAGTCTTTATGCCCTATGCTTTAGCCCGTAAATATCCGGCCGCAGGAAAGTCATGGGCCTGGCAGTGGGTATTCCCTTCAAGGAAACTTTCTAAAGATCCGAGAACGGGAATAATTCGGAGACATCACAGACATGGCAGCAGTCTTAGAAAGAGCATCAAGGCAGCAACAGCGAATGCTGGTATTCACAAGCAGGTTACCCCTCATACACTAAGGCACAGCTTTGCCACCCATCTACTAGAGAACAACTATGATATCCGCACGGTCCAGGAATTATTGGGGCACAAAAGCGTGAAAACAACCATGATCTATACACATGTTCTGAATAAAGGACCAGCTGCTGTTACGAGTCCACTAGACGCCCC